>BA000048.1:0-336187 GCA_000270325.1 Candidatus Caldarchaeum subterraneum
ATTGTTTGGGCACCTTTTTCGTTCAGCAGCTGCACGTAAGAGGTGCCCGGTATCTGTTTTTATGTCGGCTGCTTTGGATGAGTTTTTAGGGAGTATGTCTGTTTTCAGCCATGAGGAGAGGCTTTCACCAGAGTATGTGCCTGATAAGCTTCTTTTCCGCGAGAGAGAGCTGGAGCTTCTCTTCTCTTTCTTTTCTTCGTTGTTGAGGGATGAGAAGTCGTTTCATGTAAGGGTGTTTTTGTCGGGTGCGGTGGGGACCGGGAAGACCAGCTTGGCCAAGCTCTTTGGCCAAGAGATTGAGCGCAAAGGCCTCGGCTTAGGCCGGAAAATCAGGTTTGTCCACGTAAACTGTCGCATACACAAGTCTCTCTACACAGCTCTCCGAAAAACCGCCGAAGCGTTAGGAGTAGAGATTCCGAGAAGAGGCTACTCCGATGAGGAGATACTCGAGATTATCGTCAGCTTTCTCCGCTTCAACAAGACTCGGCTTATCCTATGCCTCGACGAAGTAGAGGCGCTCATCGCCGAGGAGGGTTCTGGGCCAATCTATCTCCTCACGAGAAGCAGCGAAGACATCGAGGCGGGGGCTCTTGTCTCCCTCATCCTGATTTTCCGCGGAGCAGATTTTCTCGAGAGGCTTGACGGACAGACGCTGAGCGGGATGGGCAGTAACAGCATCCACCTCGAGGAATACAGCCGCGACCAGCTCTTCGAAATTCTCCGCTACAGGGCTTCAGAGGCATTTGTGAAGAACGCCATCAGCGATGAGGTGCTTGATTTTTTGGCTGAAGTGGCTGCTGAGAGGAAGGACGCGAGATACGCCATCGACCTCTTGTGGAGGTCGGGAAAATACGCTGAGGCTGAGGGCAGCTCTGCCGTGACTGCTGAGCATGTGAGAAAGGCTCTAGCGAGCGTGTATCCCACCATACGTCGAGAAAACCTCGCATACCTCAGGCCGGATGAAAGGATTGTGCTGCTTTCGGCGGCTCGGAGCATGCTTGGAAACAAGGCCAGCGTTACTTCGCAGGATGTTTACGAGACCTATAAGCTGGTCTGTGAGGAGCTGAGGCAGGAGGCGAAAGGCTATACAAGCTTCTGGGAGATTCTTCAGCAGTTGCAGGACCTCGGGTTTCTAAGGCTCTCGGTGAAGAGCGAGGGCGCTCGGGGCAGGAAAACCTTTGTATATCTCCCCGGCATACCGGCCCAGCTCTTGGAGCAGGAGCTAGTCAAAGGCCTCAGCCACGGCCCTTAGCACGGCTCTTCTTCACTTCGCCGCCGCGAAGATACTGAGTCTCCTCTGGAGACAATTCGAAATACTCTGCCAGCTCTTTTCCATCATGGGACATGATTATTTTGAGGTAGGGCAGTATCTCGGTTCTCGCTTTCCGCGCGGACATGTGAAGTTTTTTCCCTACTTTTTCCGATATGCTGTTTAGTGTTTCACGTATGGATTTTGTTCGGCCGAGAAACTTGATGGCCTCTGGGTAGGTGAATTTGACGAATTTTGATGGTGATGTTTTTCGGGATAGTGCGACACCCGCGGTCATCATCGGCACGGCGTAGCGGAGAAGCTGCCAGTTTTGCCGCGTGTTTATTCTTTGGAGATAGAGGTCTGCTTTGGCGAGGTTTTCAAGGGCCTCGGCTAAGTCGGTTGGCGAGAGCTGCTGAGGCGCGTTCTCAAGTATCCACTGCATTAGCTCCGAGTGGTCGATGTCGATGTTGCGCGCCGCCTCCTGAGCAGTGTTGAAGGATTTAGCGTTAAAGATTGTGGCCAGGGCTGTGAAAATCTCATCCTTTCTATCCCTTGATCCCGTCACCAAACCCATCTCGAGAGCGGCCGAAGCCATCTGCAAATCGTTTATCGCGGATCTTAGGTCTCCTTCAGAGTTCTCCACAATCCTTCGTAGAACATCCTCGGGGACTCTTACATTCTCGGCCGCAGCTATTTTCTTGAGATGCGCAGCCACCGATGGCTTTGGAATTCTCCTAAACTGTATCATCAGGCATGCGTCTCTTAGGGGGGCCAGCCGCGGGTCCCATGGGTCGTTTGCAACAAGGACAACGGGGACATGTGTTTTGGATATGATGTCTGCAAGGCTTGTGACAGCACCCGCATCCGCTCTCGCGTCTATGCCGTCGACCTCGTCGACGAGTATGATTTTTCGCTGGCCCATGGTAAGCGAAGCCATCCCCGACGCAGCTCCCACGATTCTCTCGATGTTTTCCCGTGTCCGAAAGTCGCTGGCGTTTGTCTCTATAACTTCGTATCCTTTTTCAGACGCGTAGGCATGCACGAGAGAAGTTTTTCCGACGCCGGCTGGCCCATACAGGAGAGCTGCTTTTTTGGAGGGTTTGCCCTTCTCCCAGCCCGCCATCCATTCTAGAAATGCTTGGACAGCCTCTTTGTTCCCCACGATTTCGGAGACTTTTCTGGGCCTGTGTTTTTCTGTCCAGAGCTGTGTCAAGCTCCAGACCTTTTGACCAAAGCGAGTTTAGCGAGGAAGGCTTGTAGCTGAACCTCCGGTGTCCCGCCCTCAGAGATGCGATAGTCTGTTTCTCCTATAAGGTCCATTAAACGCAGTTTATCCTGCTCCGAGACTGGGAGAAGAGGTATTTCGCGAGCTATCGATGACACGATGTCTGTTGGCTGATATCCCTGGACATACAGTAGTTCTCTGAGCAGGTTGCGTGCTTCTATGAACTTTCCGTCGAGAACAAGTTGCAACATTCTCGTAATCTCGCCTCTGCTTACCACCCCCATCACGTCGTAAATTGTTTTTGAGTCGATTGTCTTGGATATTGAGGCTGCTGATTGGAGAATGTTGATGGCTTTCCTCATATCACCCAAGGAGAACTCGTATATTGCGTCGATAGCTGAGTCATCGAGCTTGATATTCTCCGACGCAGCTATCTTCTTTAGCATAGTTTCCACCATGTCTTTGCTGAGTGGTTTGAACCTGAGAACCGCGCATCTTGACTGTATCGGCTCTATTATCCTGTTGCTGTAGTTGGCCGCGAGTATGAACCTGCATGTTGTCGAGAACTGCTCCATGGTTCTGCGGAAAGCGTGTTGAGCCGCGTCGGTGAGCTGGTCGCTTTCGTCCAGGAGGAGAAGCCTGAACCCTATGCCTCCGAATGGAACTGAGCGCGCGTATGTCTTCACCCTTTCCCTAATGGTTTCGATGCCTCTCTCATCGGAGGCGTTTATCTCGATAAAGTGGCCGTCCTCGATGTAGCGTGGGCCGAAAAGGTCTTGCGCAAAAGCATGAGCCGTGGCTGTTTTACCCGTTCCCGGAGGCCCGGCGAAAAGCATGTGCGGCACATTCTTTGACACAACTATGTTTTTCAACGCTTCTACAACCTGCTCCTGGTTAACCACGTCGTCGAGCCTTCTCGGCCTGTATTTTTCGACCCATGGCAGGTTTTTCACGTCAGATGCTGACAACCATCTTCACCATTTACAGCCTCTATATCCTGAATATGTTTTTAGCGTTTTCTGTTGTTTTCTCAAGGACTTTCTCCAGCGGTATGTTTTTGAGCGATGCGATGGTTTTTGCGGAGACGGCTATGTTTGAGGGCTTGTTTACCACGCCCCGCTCCGGACCGAGGACGGGCGCGTCGCTCTCCAGTAGAAGGTTTTCCAGCCCCAGCCTCCTAACCATTTTCTGCTTCTGCTCTGACCTCACCACGGATGGGGGCACGGAGAAGAAATAGCCTTTCGCAGCCCCACGCGCCGCCTCCCCTGCGGAGCCGTCGAAGGCATGCATCACAACTCTCTCAGCCCTCTCCTCGATGAGAATGTCGAGAGCGTATTTTCCCGCGCTTCTCGAGTGGATGACGAGCGGAAGGTCGAGGCTCTTAGCCAGTTGTATAAATTCGCGGAAGACTTTTGCCTGCATCTCCCTTGTCTCTTTCTTTCCCCAGTAGTAGTCCAGCCCAACCTCGCCGACGGCCACGACACGCTCCCTGTTCCTCATAATCAGCTCAATCACCTGCTCGTAGCCCTCGAGGGCATATGGCTCGATGCCGAGACTCCCGTAGATGTAAACCTTGTCAACTATGCTCAGGACCTTCTCACAATCCGCGGGGCCTATCCCCGAGGTTATTATCGCCTCCACGGAGGATTTCTTAGCCTCCTCTATTACTTCGCCGAGGTTTGAGAAGAGAGGCTCTTCGGTGAGGTGGCAGTGGACGTCTATCATGCTGCGTAAAATACTGGCTTTCCTATTTATGTTGTCGGCTTTGCTGCGGTGTGTCTGCGGCGCTGCGGTGGAGGGGTTGGATGACCTGCGTGTCGCCGATGAGGTGGATGGATTGATTAGGCTTAGGTGTAGGAACAGCTACTGCGAGCTTGAAGAGATTTGCGCCGTGTCTGTCTCGGAAGGAGTTGCTGATGTTAGGTTTTCACGAATGTTCAGCGAGTTCAACCTCTTGTTCATGGGCCGTGACGAGCTTACGAAGAAGCTGCGAAGACTCGGGGTTAAAGTGGTCAAGGGGCTCTTCGGCGGAAAAAGTATAAAGACACGGATAAAGAATTTGTAGCTATGGGTTTCCGTCTTCGTGATGTTGAGATAACTTGGCTCGGTCATGACGGTTTCCGGATAACGCGGGGAAACTTCGTGGTCTACATCGACCCATACCAGATTACCGGAGGCCCGGCCGGAGACCTCGTCCTCATATCACATGACCATTTCGACCATCTCAGCCTTGACGACCTACGCAAAATTGTCTCAAACAAGACGACAATCGTCGCGGCGAGAAACTGTCAAAAACAGCTTGGTGAGATAAAAGTTGCGGCGGTGAAGTATGTCTCCCCCGGTGACGAGGTTTCCGTCGGAGAGGCTAAGGTTAAGGCTGTGCATGCCTACAACGTGAACAAGTTCCGTGAGCCAGGGAAAGTTTTTCACCCGAAAGAGTATGGAGGCGTGGGCTTTGTTCTCACACTTGGCGGTGTCTCCATCTACCATGCAGGCGACACCGACTTCATCCCCGAGATGAAGGGCCTACGTGTGGACGTTGCCCTTCTACCCGTGAGCGGAACATATGTCATGACAGCTGCGGAGGCGGTGGAGGCCGCCAAATCCATGCAAGCTAAAACCGTCATACCCATGCACTATGGCGCAATAGTTGGCTCTGAGCAGGACGCGCATGAGTTCAAGCGATTGTACGGCGGGGAGACTGTGATTCTCAGCAAAGAATCCTGAACACGGTGCGGTGGATGAGTGGCTGCGCTGATTCGCATGATTATTTCTACTATGGCGCGTTGAACATTTATCACAGGAGTGAGCTTCTCAAGGTGGTTGATGCTTGGCGTTGCCGTAGATGTGGCGTGCTCCGTGTCGGTGTGCGGGGGCCTGAGGTGCTGACCTCGACAGAGGGCATGCTTCCCGAGCCTGAGGATGGTAAAAAATGGATACTCCTTGTCTGCCGGCACGGTGAGCCGCCGTGTTTCGAGCTTCTTCAGCTACGGGATGGTGAAAGCTTCGTCCACAAATGTGCCTTTGGAGAAGAAAGCTTGACGTATATAGATGGTAAAGGTGTTTTCTACGGGTTGGATGGGCCTCCTGCTACGAGATGCCATGTCTACGAGCTTGCAAAAATTTTGAAGGGATACATTGAGATTGGCAAGAATCCTCCTGAAGTGGTTTCCCTAATCCGCTGAAAACCCTTCAGGCACACGTGATAAATGCTCGTGCAAAATGCGCCACTTGTCTCCGTTTTTTTCCAAAACAACTGTGCATCTCGCCACTCCTTCCACCATCCGGCCTTCAAAAGCGTAATCATTCACGGCCATTCCACGGTAACGGAGAAGAAAACATGCAACAGCCACATCCCCGTGATAAAATGTCTGAAAATTCTCCAAACTATATTCGAAGTCGATGAGCTGTGTTAGAAGGCTGATTTTGAGCTTGAGGGCCTCCTCTCTGCTCTGAAGCCTGTATGGCGGGAGGTCGCTGTATCTTGTGTAGCCGTGGCTGTGAAGATCGTTGAAGGTTTCCTCGTCACCTCTAATCCCAGCCTCAAGAGCCTCGACGACGACGCGGTAAACTTCTTCAGCCTGTTTCTCCAAGCTCCACTTCACCGTTCAAAATTTTCTCCTGCAGCATCAGCTCCAGCTTCTCCACATCCTCGCCACCAAGTCCATGCTGCCGCAGTTTCTCAGCATCACCCGAGTCTATCATGGCTCGCACGTTGGGGCCTCCGACGCTCTGGTAAATAACACCCTCAAACCGCGCAGCAACCCCACGCACAAACACCTGCCCCCGAACAAGCTTAAACAACCTATCGCCCTCAACACTCTCGACAACAATTTTCTCAATCAAGCTGCCTCACCCTCATCAGCAGAGTTTCCACACGTTTTTTCACGGGGTTTGTATCAGGCATGCGTCTAGCCCACTCCGAGAGATGCTCGGCAACTCTGTTGACGAAGGCTTTGACGTCTTTGATGTTTTTGAGGGCGGCTGATGGGATGGTGTTCAGCGAAACCTGCGCAACCGATGTTTGCATGAAGGGGCCGAATTCGTCTCGTGAAACCTTCACCGCTATGGCTCTGCCGTCCTCCAGCATGTAGGTGACACCCGCGAGAGAAGCTATCTCCAGACCCCACTCAATCCCCGCGGGTGAAAAAGGAAGAAGCGCATGAAGCAGGGTGAGCAGATTGTTATCACTCGGCTCCTGAATAGCACGGGCATAAGCCTCGATAAACTTCTCGACCTCGTCCACAGCGACACACCTCAAGCCACTATGATTAATGTTTTATACCATCACACCTGTTTGGCATATCATGACGGAGCATGACCCTGGGAGAAAGTTTTTTCCAAAAGAGTTCAGCGACCGCGAGAGGGCCGTTTTCGAGGCGGGGATAGCTCTTGGCGCACTCTTTCACAGCTTGATCGGTCTGCCCGCGACAACTGAGACAAAGCATATTCTCGAGAAAGCGTTTGAAAAAAGCTTCAGCCTTCAGCCCTTCAGAAAAAGCGTCAAGCTCAAGCTATATGCAGTGAAGAGAAAACACGGGCCTTATGGATATGGTTCTATAGGGCCGCGGGACATCTCGGCCTCTGTCACGGTATGCTATGGGGCGGCTACGGCTGTGGCTGAGGTGAGGTATGTGGCTTCGCTGGGCTATCCACTGATGTATGTCTCGAGAGTTAATGAGAGAAGAAGCGTCTCCTCTCCTCGTCCATATGCGCGGACTCGTGGCGCAAAAGCTCGGCGTAGTGTTTGAGTGCTTCTCCGCCGAGGTGCTCAGGCATCTTCAGAACAAGCCTTATCTCGAGGTCGCTCTTTCTACCGCCGGCCATAGGCGGCCCCTTGCCCCGTATAACAAGAGGCTTGTCCAAAAGCTCACGCCGCAGCTTCACCTTGATGTCGCCGTCGAAAAACGGGACGGTTATTTCACGCTGAGAAGCAACCTCGCTGGGCGCTACGGGTAAAAGCATCACCAGCCTGTTGTCCTCAAACCTGAACCATCGCCCAAGCTTTACATGCACTCTTACGAGAAGGTCTCCACGGGAGCCTGCATCCATGTCGTAAAGCCCGCGTCCACGTAGCACGAGGGTCTCGCCGTCGCCAACTCCCGGAGGAATGTTGACAACCACTTTCTCGGTCCTCGAAACCATTCCTCTTCCACGGCAGGCCGAACAGCTTCTACGCACAACTCGTCCAGTCCCCCCACATCTGCCGCATGGCTGAACGGAGGTAAAGTAGAGGAACCCTGTTTGAACACGTTTAACAGACTGCCCCGTTCCGCCGCATTCAACACATTTGTCAACATAGCCCGGCTCACCTCCCGCTCCTCCGCACCGCTGGCACGTCTCATATGTCTCGAGGGGAATTTCCCTGACACCTCCCCTGTAGAGTTCTTCAAGCGATATCTCGACGTCGACGACGGTTGGCTGTGGACTTTTCTGCCTTCTGCCAAACCCGAAAAGCCTTTCGAAAAGCGATTCAAAGCCGCCGAAGCCGAGGTCGCGGAAAAGCTCCTCAAAGTCAAACCATCTTGAGCGGAAGATGTCCTCTGTGCTATAGGTCTGCGACACACCTGCTTTGCCGTACATGTCGTAGAGCCGTCGTTTCTCGTCATCCATCAGGACCGCGTAGGCCTCGCTTATCTCCTTAAACTTCTCCTCGGCCTCGGGGGACTTGTTTCTGTCGGGGTGATACTGGAGCGCGAGCCTCCGGTAGGCTCGTTTAATCTCCTCCTTGGTTGCGTTGCGGGGGACGCCGAGTATCTCGTAGTAGTCTTTGTCGTTTGAGGGCATGATTAGCTCTTCTTCTGCTGGTCTTCTCTCTGTCCATAGACGGCTGTGCCTATTTTCTGCGCCGAGGCCCTGAGCTTCTCGAGAGCTGTTTTGATGGCCTGTATGTCTTTGCCTGCGAGGGCTTCCTTCAGCTTGGCGAGGTCGTCTTCAACCTCTTTCTTAGCCTCGGGAGAAACCTTGTCGCCGAACTCTTTCAAGGCTTTTTCAACGGTGTAGATGAGGCCGTCGGCTTCGTTCCGCAGCTCCGCCTCCTGCTTCTTCCTTCTATCCTGCTCAGCGAACTGCTCAGCCTCACGTATCATTCTCTCAACCTCCTCTTTAGAGAGTCTATGTGGAGCGGTTATCTTGACGCTGACATCTTTTCCTGTGCCGAGGTCCTTGGCCGTCACCGTGAGGATACCATCGGCGTTGATGTCGAAGGTCACCTCTATCTTCGGCACACCTCTCGGCGCCGGCGGTATTCCTGATAACGTGAACCTACCGAGAGAGACGTTGTCAGCCGCCATGGGCCTCTCCCCCTGAAGCACATGTATCTCCACGCTTGTCTGAAAATCTGCTGCGGTTGTGAATATCTCGCTTCTCCGCACAGGAATGGTTGTGTTTCTTTCTATGATTTTGGTGAATATTCCGCCCAGCGTCTCGACACCGAGCGAAATCGGGACAACATCAAGCAAAACTATGTCCTTGTCCTTCATCTCGCCAGAGATTATCGCCGCCTGAATTGCGGCACCCATAGCTACGCACTCCATGGGGTCGACGCCGCGCTCCGGTTCCTTACCCAACACCTCTTTGATAAACTGCTGGATGATGGGCATTCTCGTGGGGCCTCCGACGAGAATTATCTTGTCTATCTCCTCGGGCTTGAGCTTGGCGTCTTGAAGAGCCTGCATCACAGGGCCTCTGCATCTTTCGACGATAGGTTTAACCAACTGCTCGAGTGTTGCCCGGTTTATGCGCATGTAGAGGTTTTTGGGCCCGCTCGAGTCGTAGGCGATGTAGGGCAGGTTTATCTCGGTCTCGGTCATCGAGGACAGCTCTATCTTAGCTCTTTCAGCGGCTTCTCTTATTCTGTTCATGGCGGATTTGTCGTTTGAGAGGTCGATGCCTGTTTCACGGCGGTAGGTGTCCACGATGTAGTCTACGAGGGCCTTGTCCATGTCTGTGCCGCCTAGCTGCGTGTCTCCCGCCGTGGCCAAAACCTCGAAAACCCCCTGCCCAAACTCCATAATCGTGACGTCAAGAGTTCCGCCCCCGAGGTCGAACACGAGAATCTTCATCTCTTGGTCAAGCTTGTTGAGTCCATAGGCTAGAGCAGCTGCCGTCGGCTCGTTGATAATCCTCACAACCTCCAACCCAGCAATCACTCCAGCATCCTTCGTCGCCTGCCGCTGATTATCGTTGAAATATGCAGGAACAGTTATGACAGCCTTTTTCACAGGCTCGCCTAGAAAAGCCTCGGCATCACGCTTAATCTTCTGGAGAAGAAAGGCGGATAGCTGCTGAGGCGTAAACTCTTTGCCATGAAGGTTGTAGCGATAGTCTGTGCCCATCCTCCGTTTCCACGCAGTCACCGTCCCCTCGGGATTGAGCACCGCCTGTCTTCTAGCAGGCTCGCCGACAAGCAGGTCGCCTTCCTTTGTTATGGCGACATATGATGGGAATGCCTTGCCGTAGAGCGTGACACCCTCGACTGAGGGTATGATGGTTGGCCTTCCGCCTATCACCACCGCAGCAGCCGAGTTACTTGTACCCAGGTCTATGCCTATAATTTTCTCAGCCATGGCTACCTCACCTTCCTATAGTTCCAACCCATGGGTTATTGTGGTTGGATTAAAAGCTAATGCGGTATACAAACCCCGAAAAATGCGTCATCCGCTGGTTTGCTTACTTGGTCTCGCGACCTTGACTCTTGGGGGTTTTAGAATTTTGTCTCCCATGCGGTAGCCGTTGGACAAAACTTCCGCCACGGTGTCGACAGCCACTGTGTCGGAGTCGATGTATTCAACGGCTTCATGGTCGAAGGGGTTGAACTCTTTGCCCACCACATCCATCTTCTCCACGCCTTCTGATGCGAGGATGTTTGTTAGCTCGCGGTAAATCATCTGGAGAGCTTGTGCAAGGGCTGGCGGAGCCTCTGATGTTTCGAGGCTTTTGACCACTCTCTCCAAATCCTCATACACAGTTATCAGTTTCCTTAACAGCCTCTCGGCAGCCGCCTGCTCAGCACGGCTAACCTCCTTCTCCATCACACGCCGCATGTTAGCCATCTCAGCCAACGCGTAGGAAAGCCGCTCCAACAACTCCCTGTTCTGCGCCCTCAACTCCTCCAGAGACTCGGCTCCCTCACCAGACATACCATCCATAATCCGCGACCACGTCCTTTAATCCATTATCCCCCCGAATCATCAATAGGTTAAAATCAATCAAAACACCTCTCAACGACGGGCCCGTGGCGCAGAATGGATAGCGCGGCGGCCTCCTAAGCCGTAGGTCGTGAGCAGAGGCACAGAAGTGCTCCGCCGATAGGGTTCAAGTCCCACCGGGCCCGGCTTAGAGATTGATTTAAATCGTGAGTGTTGTGACTGTGGTTGAGGCGTCGTGAAGAGATACGCTGTTTTTCTGCTGATTCTGGCGATTGTTTTGTCCGCTGCCTCTGTCTCGGGTCAGGAGAGTTTCTCGAGACAGGTGCATGTTGCCGACGGTGGGCTGGTCTTCGTCATGGATAATGTGCCCGTGAACTCGGTGACTGAGACGATTAAGCTCGGCTATCCTCTGGATATGGTGAAAAACCTCGCCGGATATTACTTGCTAAACGAGCGTGGCAGATTTGTGGAGAAGAGTGATGACGTTTTTTGGCTGGAGGTTTCTCCCGAAACGGGTTGGAGTGGGAGAACAGTTTCTGTTGTGACCGTTTGGCGTGATATGCTGGTGGAGACGGGTCAGGGAAAGTATCAACTCGTAGTGCCCAGTAACCCAATCATAGAAAAGGAGTTGAGCGAGATATTTGTGACCTTCTCCTCAGATGGGACACCTACGATAAACTCTGTCTCAGGAGCTGAGATGAGCATATCGGGTGACAAAAGGTCGGCGAACGGCACCGTAAAAAACATACCGCCCAAACAGTTCAAGCCCCTTACAATCTACTTCGATGCTCCAGACCTTCTCCGATACACTGTTGAACAAGCCACCATCCTATACGACCTTGAGCAAAACACGGTCTCCATCTCCATGTATGTGAAGAACCTGGGCGACGCGTCCATGAACTCGGTATCGCTGCGGCTTGGGAGAGAGGCGAAGATTGTCTCCGCCAAGTCAGGCATCTTCAATCTCGGAACAAGCTGGTCGGCCGAGACAGGCACCCTCGATGTCACATTTCTCTACAGCATAGACAGAAACGAGCGAACGTTGATAGAGGTAACATATGTTGCAAAGGAGGCTGTGGACCGGATGGGAGACAGGCTGGAGGTCAAGCTCCCATACCTCCTTAACGCATCCTACACAACGCTCTACGTGACAGTAAAAACACCGCCAGCCACGCAGGTAACAACAGAGAAGGAGCCGTGGAGCCTCAAAATCCTCGACAACAACAGAAGAGAAATCACGTTCATGTATCAAAACAAATACCTGACAGGTGGTGAAACAGTCTCCATCACGTATTCTCCGGCCTCCACGTTTCCTGTACCAGCTGTTTTGCTGGCCGCGATAGTTGTTGTGGCTGTTTTCCTCGCTGTGAAAACCACATCGGCTCCGAGAAGAACTGTGTCGCCGCAGCTGAAGAAGGCTCAGACATCCCTTGAAAATGCTTTAGACAAGCTGCTTAAGGAGCTGGAGACGCTCAAGCCCGGTGACAAACCGCTTAAAACAACTAAAGTAGGCGAAGAAGCAGTCAAGTCGCTGCGCACAGAGCTTACGGAGCTTAGGAAACTACCTGAGATGTCTCAGGCCTATCCACAGGTGGAGAAAACGGTTGAAGAAATTCTGTCCATTGTATCAGCCTTGAGCCGTTCAGCTGAGGACTATAAAGCTGGCCGGATAACGGGAGCCGTCTACCAGAAAATCTACGACGAGTATCTGAAACAGGTCAGGAGAACGGCGGGCAGGGTTCTCGAGGTGTTTGACAGGCTCATGAGGACATAGCTGCCTCAACTGTGGAGACAACTTTCTCCGCCGGGTCCTCCATTCTCCGCAAAAGGTTTGCCGCCCTCTTCTCAGAAACATCTCTCAATTTGTCGATGGTTTTCAGCATCCGCTCCAGCTTCGACGGAAGCTGCTCAACTTTTTTCACCCTCTCAACCAACCCTTTTGACACAAGATATCTTATCACCTTGGGGGGCGTGATGGGGTAGATTGAGAGACATGGGACGCCGAGTAGGGCGGCTTCCTGAGTCATGGTTCCGCCGCCGCCGACGAAGATGAGGCTGCTGCTTAGGAGGGTTAGGTCTGTGACAGGTTTTTCGACAACCAAAGCCACGTCACCCACCCTGTCCCTGAGGTAAAGGATTTCATCAACATAGCGCGGAAGCAGCACGAGGCGGCGTGGCCTAATCATTTCCGCAACCCGCCTAGCAACAGACGCAAACACCTCAAGCTGATACCCTGACTTGATGAGGTAGGAAGCTTTGTACTCTGGCGTCCGCACTAGGACATACTCCATGGAAACGAGGCCCAATTCGTCGAGCGTCTGCTTATTCGGCTTGTGGTCTTTTATCCAAGCCACTGGGTCGAGGGCCCTGTATGTGATGATGTCGCCGTCTCTTACCCCGTAGGCTTTCCAAGGATGTTTCCCCACTATCCACGGTGTTGCGATTTTCTTGGAGACGGGTGCGGCGAGACGGTTGACCGGCGACTCGGGTGTGTCTGAGGCGAGGACATGTGGCTGTGACAATCCGTAGGCTATGCGAGCGGCTTCTGGTGAGCCGCTTGAAACAGCGCAGTCAAAATCCTCCAACACATCCAGCAACCCACGCATTCTCTCAACACTCTTTACCAGTTTCCCCCGAAGCCCCGCTCCACCGAACTCGCCTACCACATGGAAGCCCTCGAACCCGGGGTTTACAAGGAAAGAACTCAGCTGCTCATAGTTACGAGACGTGGCAACAACTCTATACCCTCTCTTAGTCAGAAGCTTAGCCACCTTTCTAAAGAACCAGAACTGCTTAGGCGTTAGAATGTCCAGCCAAACAGTCGCCAAACAGGTCTTCCACCTCCCTAAACAACCACATCCACCGAGTATATAATTCTCTGGAAAAAGGAAAGACTAATACCTTCAAAAGCAGCGGGCATTTAGCTATGTTTCAGACAGCTATTGTAGCCGCCGCGGCGGCTGCGGCGACGGCTTTTGTGATGCTTCCCGTGAGCATGTGGCTGTCGAGGCGGAGCGGCGCCATGGGCTTGGATGTTCACAAGCCTAATCCTTATCCCGTTCCCAAGCTCGGAGGATTAGCCATAGTGGCTGGCTTGGCGGCAGGAGCCTTAGTATGCTGGGTTTTTACCTCCTCGAGCATCTTGGCCCCCTTTGTTGGGTCGCTGGCTGTCGCCGCGTTGATAGGGTTGTGGGAGGATTTTAGGGAGATTAACCCTGTGTTGAAGCCGGTTCTACTGGTTGTCGCTGGTGTTCCCGTGGTGGCGGCTGGTGTCTACTCACCTGACCCGGTTCTGCCGTTTGTGGGCCCAACACGGTTGACAATACTTTACCCGCTGCTGGTGCTTCTGGGTTTCTCGATTGTCTGCAACGCCGTCAACAGCCTCGACGTTTTAAACGGCTCCATGGCGGCCACAAGCCTCACAGCCATACTTCCTCTGACAATCATCGCATACCTCGAGAAAAAAGCCGAGATATTCTCACTTTGCCTCGTTACAGCCGTTGTGCTACTTGTGTTCCTGTCTAAGAACATTTATCCCGCGAAAACCTTCGCCGGAAACGTCGGCAGCCTCGCGGTGGGCGCGGTGATAGCTTATGTCGCCATAGTGGGGCGGATGGAGGTCGCAGCCATCGTCGCCCTCCTTCCACACATCATGAACGAGTTTCACATCATTTATTCGCTCGGCGGCCTGCGGAGCGGAAAAAAAGCGCCGACACGGCCAACCATAATAAACTCCGGCGTCATAACCGCCAACGTGGACAGGAAAGCTCCTGTAACGGTTGTGCGTCTCCTAACCGCGGGGGAAAAGCTCACGGAGCCCGCTGTCGTCTGGAGGCTTTTTCTCCTCTGCCTATACTCTGCTGTTCTCTCGCTTTTGACATATTTCCTGTTTATTAGGAGGTGGTTGCCTTGAGCAGGGGTTTTCTGAAGGTGTTGGTGCTGGTGACGGTTGTGTGGCTTCTTTTCTTGGCTGCGTCATCGTCCATCGCCTACATCGTTTTAGCGGTGCTCGACGGCTCAGCTGCCTCGGTTGCTGTATCGGTTGCGAGGACTGTTGCTGGTGTTGTTGTTTTTCTTGTGTGGGTTGTTGGCTGGCATAGGCTGACGGTGTTTTGGCTTCACCGTGTGTTGCTGGGTGAGAAGGTGCATGAAGGTTCTGCTGGCGGCGATGGATGAAACAGGCGTAGCCGCAGCCGCTAAGCTGGCGAAACAGGGGTTTCAGACAGTATTCTACACACCCGACCCCTACGTCGAGAAGAAAGCATCAGAATACAACCCCAGCCTACATCGCGGTATGTCCAAACAAGAATTCATCAAGCTATGCGCCGAAAACAAGCTCACAGTCACACGACAGCCCGAGAAGAGCTACCAAGAAGTATGGATAACGGTCAACACAATCAAGGAAGGCCGCGACACACTACACTCTGCAGAAAACCTCGTCAAAACAGTGGGAGAAAAACTCCGTCAAGCCGAGCGGCTCACTGTCTCTGGATTGACCAAGCCCGGCGAATGCAGACACCTCCTCAACCTCTTCACCAGAAGCTCAGCGGCAGACCCGACGGAGACCAACTACGTAGGCGCAGTCTCCGCAACAGGAAAACTTCTGCCAGCCTGGAGCTCATCCGAGAAAACGAGCCCAGTTCTCGAAAAGCTGGGCGCGACTTTTTTCCAGTCGCCTGAGCTGGCTGAGATAGCTTCTTTGTGGAATATTCTGTCGGAAGCGGTTGAGGCGTGGACCCTGATAGAGATGGCTATTCTTCATGGACATAAGGAGCTTGTCATGAATTGTTTTACACGTGAAGCTGTTCTCTACCATGAGCATCTCGACGCCGTGAAAGCGTACAGGATGCAGAGGGATACACCTCTTCTCAACAACCTCTATACGAAGATGAGGAAAACGGTCTACAGAGCCGAGGCTTCTGTGCTGTCTCAGGTGCGGGAGGTTTCGAGAAAGTATAGGAGGGAGTTTAGGCTTCTCGTTGTAGGTTGTCCTGAGATGGTTGGTGAGAGGTTTGTGGATGCTTTGAAGGGCAGGCGGGTGAAGGTTTCTGTTGTGGATGCTGAGGATGTTTCGCCTGAGAAGCTGGGCTCATTCACGGGGTTTGACGGTGTTGTGGTGGCTGGTCTGCGGATAGACATGTTGCGTGAGTTGTCTAAACATTTTTCCTATGTCTGGTTTGTGCCGACGGTGTGAGGTGTTGATGCATGGTTGACGTGGCTGTGGTAGGCGCCGGGTTTTGGGGCGTCAACCATATCAGAGTGTTGAAGGAGCTTGGGGAATCCGAGGTAGTGGCTGTCTGTGACATAGACAGAGAGAGAGCGGGAAAAGCGGCTGCACGGTTCGGAATCGAGCACGTATACACTGAAGTGGACACCATGCTGATGGAAACACGTCCAGACGCGGTAACAATATGCACACCATCGACAACACATGCTTCACTCGCCCTGAAACTCCTCGACCACGGCTGCGACATATTTATCGAGAAGCCGATGGCCTCAACGGTTGACGAGGCCGCGAAAATATTGGACAAAATTCGGGAGACAGGAAGAGTTGTGATGGTCGGCTTCATCGAACGGTTTAACCCGGCCGTCCAGTTTGCGCGACACATGATTGAAGATAAAGAGATTGGCGAAGTGCTTCTCTTCTACGGCAGAAGGATAGGCTGGTGGCCCGAGAGGATTGGTGACACGGGCGTGGTCAAAGACACCGCAATACATGACCTTGACCTTGTTACATGGATTTTCCGAACACTTCCCGACGAGGTTTACGCGATGTGTGGACGGCTGCGCCACAGCTACGAGGACCATGCCCAAATCTTTCTTTCATATGGCGAGGGGCGCAGCGCTCTGCTTGAAGCCAATTGGCTGACCCCGAGGAAGAAACGCGAGATGCACATAACCGGAGAAAACGGCGTGGTTTCTGTGAAGTTTATCGAGCAGGAGGTTGTGGTGGAGAAGGCTGAGCAAACCATCATCCCCCATCTGAAAGCCTCCGAGCCTCTCCGTAACGAGTTGAAGCACTTCATCGAATCCGTGAAAAACCATAGCGAGCCAGGTGTAACAGCATACGACGGCCTCAAAGCCACGCTTCTCGCCGAGTGCGTCCTCGAATCGGCCAAGAACCGTTCACCGATAAACCCACGCAAATACATCACCATGCTCGGATACGGAAAACACGTCGAAAAACCATAGCTCCATGGGGCCGGTGGGATTTGAACCCACGACCTCGCGGGCCCAAGCCGCGCATCTTAGACCAAGCTGGACCACGGCCCCTTATGAAAAACCCGTCAAAACCCGAATAAATACCAGCCGCTCTAGGGTAGAAGCTCTATGCCATGCAGCCCGATGACGTATTCGCTCCACTCCGTCGGATGCCGCACACCTCGTAGAAACCTTATCCGCAAAAAACGCCGCAGATTACCTCCCATTTCCTCCATCATCATCTCCACCACACCATCAGATAAACTGTAGAGAAGATTGGTGAGCTTCTGCTCCAATATGTCTGGGACGATTATCGCGACGCATGTGCCACCGTTTCTCCTCACGTCTGATGCGACGGCTTGGTAGAACTTGAAAGCATTCTCCGAAGGAATGTAGGCGAGAAGTGTGCTCAGGTCATCTATGACGAGGAAATAGTTTGATGAGTAGTCAGCTGCCTCGAGGAAGGTCTGCCGTATCTCTAGGAGGCTTGCCTCGGGGCTTATGCTGTATTTTGCTGGATAGGTGTGTTCACCGCGGGTGTGGCAATCCACTAGGACGAGTCTCCCCTCATCAAGGTGGTTATCAAACTCGGCGCCGATGGACTTGGCCAGTTCGAGGAAATTTTGCGGCGACATGGTGGTGAGGGCGTAAACTGTTTTTCTATTCTTGGACAACGCTGCCTCAGCGGCCTGTATGGATAGAAGGGTTTTGCCGAGAATAGTCTCAAGTATCCACTCGACGCTTACCTCCATCTCCCCCACCCCGTTTAACAGGCTCTGTTAGAGAAATTCTACGCCAGTCGCGGAGAAGAGCCCAGAAAGCGGCCGTGAGGAAAATGAAGAAAACAAGACCCGATAAGAGGTCTATACCCTGCGGTATTCCCGATATTCGGCCGCTTAGCTGCAGCAGGACTATCCCCCTCCCCGCGACCGAGACAGCTGCGGCGGCACCAACAGCTCAACTCTTTCCTCCATCCGGTCTGCGAAAACCGTCTCAACAAAAGGCAACGGCTCACGTGTCCTCTCCCTATATGCCGAGGCCACCGCGTAAACACGGTCAACCTCTCTGAGAATATTGCTCCGATACTCCTCCAGACCCGGGTCCAACCCTGTGAAGGGTATGGGCCCACGCGGCTTAAAAAGATGTCTAAAACGACTCCTCTTCCCCCGATACGCTTTCATAAACCTTCTATCCACAACCCTCAACAACCTACAGAGAATACGGGATGATAGAAGGCCGTAACCCTTTATATGTGACTGGACTATCACCTACATAAAGAATAGAGAGTCTGAATTCCACCTTCTAAAAGGAATGGGTCAATATATAGAGCAACGCTAAAAAATACACAGAAAATTGATTGAGAGCGAACAGATAAACGGTCACGGTAAACATAAACAAAGGGAAAAAATAGGGGAGTGGTCGGCTGGCAGGCAACCACCAGAACAACATCTAGGAAACCCAAAAGAGGCCAAGCCGTTTAAGAGTTTGACGTGACCGGTGAAAACACTAGTCCGTTTAATAGCCGGACGTGCCGGCCTCTGGGTTTTATCCCTGTTGCTGGGCCGCTACGCCTGCCAGCCTCTCTTGGGTTTCCCGTCGGATTGTCAGCCAGATTTTGAAAGCTATTTCTTCCTCGTCTCTTGCTATGGGTTCTTTGTTTGTGATCGACATTGTAAGTCTATTCAACGCTTTCCTAGCTATGTGGTTGTATTTTTGGTTGTTAATACGTTGCCTAAAAAGTCCTAGATAGAGTCTAACATCTGTGAATGATAGGTTGAAGTCTACATATGTCAGCAGCTCGGCCAATGCTTCCCTAGCCAGTAGATGGTTTTCGCCTGTTATCCCCAGTTCCTCAGCTATTATTCTGAAGAGTGGGTATCTTCTCTCAGCCTCCTCTGTTATTGGTCTGGCTGTTATCAGCTTCTCCTCCTCGATGTGGTCTATAAGCCTCTTGAAACTATCCTTGGCAACATCCGATACATCCTTAGACTGGTTCTCCAACCGTTGCTTAGTCCTCTCTAATCTCCTAAAGGATGAAATCAGTTGGCGCATGGCCAGGAAGTCCTCATCAACCCTCTTGAACCACTTCTCGTCAATGCTCATCAGGATTTTTATGTCTGTCTTCGCTGACTTCGATATCCCCAGCTTCTTCCTCATCTTCTCAATCAACGTAAGCCTTCTGAGATAATAGACTTCTACACCCCTCTTGAGCAACTCTATGAAGCCATCTGTATGCATTATCGGTATGACGTCTACGTAAACCTTGTCGCCCACTTCCGCCGGAATCTTCGCCGGAGAATCAACATGTCTAAAGGTCTCGCCATCAGTTGTGTATGTGATGCGGTAGCCGGAGTCGTCTTTCTTTCGGTGGATGTCTGCGTAGAACCTCATCTACACCACCTCCCCCACTTCTCTCCCGATGGGCAGAGTCCGCCCACGGCCCTCGGGAACACAGGCCGCAGGCCATCCCTGGACAAATGCCCAGTGGGCGACCTCAGCCCCGGGAATCAGGGCCCCATGACGGGAACAGCCTAGGAAGACACGGAGCATATGTCCTCCCCATGTTGTTGGGGAGGCGGGCTCATTGAAGCCCGAAGCTCCGCATCCACCCAGACACCCCGCAGGGACTAGGTCGCCCAGAAGGAGGAGAGGGGATTATTCCTGGGTCGTCGTTTATCGTCTGTCTCCGCCATAGGGTTTGAAGCCTCTCCATCAAAACGCCTCCATGACGCCCTGACAGAGAAACCCCATGGAAGAGACACCATGCCTCTCCCATGGAGAAGATGGCTCCGAGAGCTTCCTTGGCGGAGCATCTGAATCACCTGAATCGTCTGAACCATCTGCTTGGGTGTCTCCCGCTGGAGCCAACCGCACAAGGGCAGGAAGGCTCCCCATACACAGCTGGTCGCACAAGGGCAGACCAGACACATGCACGGTGCTGGAGACATCCCGGTCATCCGCCTCAAGCGCCTGCCTGCAGGCAGCCGCCGCACAAGGGCAAGCGGCCGCGCCCGCCGCGCACGGGCAAGCAGGCCCCCCATACGCCGGAGCTGCTCACGGGCAAGCTCACCGCAGGGCCCGCACACGGGCAAGGCCCCGCGGGGGTGGCCGGCGTACAGGGCGCAGGATGCATAGACCCGCTCACGGGCAGGGCCTACGCAGCCCCAGCACACGGGCATGGAGCCAGGCGCGAGCCAGCCAACCACCCCCGCCACCCCACATATATCAATGGGGTGGACGCCTTGTTTCAGGCGTGTATGGGATGGTGGTTTTGGTGATGGGTTTGTTGGTTAATCTTTGTCCCGGGTTTTTAGCCACCTCTTCTCCGCATCCCCGGGTCCGTTTGGGGCTATGTTTTGCGGCTTTTGGGCGGGTGGCTTCAACCCGGGCGCGGAAGCCCAGCCAAGACGGAGAAAAAGGTCCCCGTCATCCAAAGAACCCTATAGAAACCATATAATTGGGCTTGATGGTCTATTCTCTGGGGTTCCTTGGGTGGGTTTTGGGGCTATGGTTTGGATGGTATCCTTTTCCCCCTAAGGGCCCCTCCCTCCGTCACGGACCACTCCTATGCATTTGCCGGCTTCGGCATCTCCACGCGAGTGTCTGGGGCCTTGGGCCAGGCAACCCGGCTCCCAGCCCTCGGGTGACGGGGTACCTGTCGAACCCCGTCCTCGGACGCTCCGCACGCGCCCGCCCCAGCTCAGCCCACCGCAGGGGCCTCATCGGTCATTCGCGCGGAGTGTGTATTATCTGTGTTAAGGGATGGATATAAGGGGATAGCTGGTGTAGGTTCTATGCTACACTGGGGTATTTGGGGGGCTAAGTAATAGCCTCTATGGGTAGGGGTGTCGTCAACTTGTTGCCGGCTGTTTGAGTCTTACCCTCCCGTTTAGAGTTTGTGGACAGATAAAGGAGGATACACGCGCTAGCTATCCCAGAGACATCAACAGGTTGACAGTTGAACCAATTCTTGAGTAGATACTCAAAGAAGTGAATAGCCGTCAACATGTTGACATTTTTGTAGAAAAATGAGTAGATACCAAAAAATGAGCAATAATAGACCCATAACCATTCTCAAGGAGCTTGAACAAAAGCTCTCATTGGTAGCCTGATATGGCTGGTAAATGGGTTGATGAGGATTGGCGATGTAAGGGGACTACATCTCTATAAAAAATAACGCGGGGTAGAACATACCTGCACATCAAAACAGGCTCAGGATTCGCCCTACCAGAAGAATACATTCCATGAACCTTTGATGAGCGTGGCTAACATGGTTTGGGTAAATGTTCTTGTGTGTTGGTCTTGAATTGGGTGTGGCCTGCAAGAGTTTTAAGAGACGGTGGCGGTGTCGGCTTGAATAGGACTGGGGGATGAGGCTGGATACCGGTTTCTGGGTGTCTAAGGCTGAGGAGCTTGGCTACCCTGTTAAGATTGAGGAGCTCAGCGTTGATTATCTCAGGGAGAGCGGAGTCTTCCCAAGGGTCCTTAATGTTGTCCAGTCTCTTCGTTTGTATCTCGATGACTACATAGAGTTTGTCATAATAAGCGTTGATGGTAAAGTATCTAGGGGGCTGTGTACAAGGGTGGCGCGGAGCTGGAAGGAAAAACGCCTCATCAGACCCCTCCTCATATTCACATCCGGGAAGGATGAGAGCTTCATCGTTACCGTACCGGGTGCAGGCACCGGGGGAGAGGCCAGGGTTCTACATATCGAAGGCGAGTTCTACAGGACGGATATAGAGGTGATTGAGAGTCTTAGATATAGGGGAGACCCCGAGAATCTAAGAAAGGCATATGACAGCGAGATGCTGCCCTATGACAAGGTCAGGGAAGAGTTCTTCGAAGGCTACAGGGAGCTGTACGAGAGAATAGTTAAGACGGTGAAGAGTGTTCTGAAAGACAACGCATCATCATATGCCCAGCGTTTCCTCGGCCGCCTAATGTTCCTCTACTTCCTGCAGAGAAAGGGCTGGCTAAAAGGGGACAGGAGCTTCATAAACAAGATAAACGATTACCTCGAACTCAACCGCCTCTTCTACGAGAGCTTAAACAAGAAAAACGGTGAGGAAGGAATTCCATTCTTAAACGGGTCCTTGTTCGAGCGGGAAGAATACCTTACCAGCAAGGTTGAGAAGGAATTAGCAATGAAGATGAATTCTATATTCTATGACGCTAGGAACTTCTTCAACAGGTATAATTTCACAGTCGACGAGACCACCCCACTGGAGGTTGAGGTAAGCATCGACCCTCTTCTACTCGGAACAGTCTTAGAGAATCTGCTGGAGGAGAAAGAGCGCGGTGAGAAGGGCACCTTCTACACACCTGTGAACGAGATAGGCTTCATGTGTAGGAGGGCGATAGCAGCTTGGCTTGGGCTGGAGGAGGGCGTGCAACAGAGAAATGGTGAGCTGAGGTTCGTCGACGGGTTGCAACGATACGTGGACGAGCTGAAGAAGCGCAGGGATGAGAGGGAGATAAGAGAGTTCAGGGAGAAGCTTCTCACCCTCAAGATTCTCGACCCGGCGGTGGGCTCGGGAGGCTTCCTCGTAGTGATGATGCAGACAATTCTACAGCTTATACAGGAGGTGGAGGAGGCTGTTGGCTGGAAGTCGGACCTAGAGCAGTACAAACGCCGAATAATACCCAACCTCTACGGTTTCGACATAGAGCCGGAGGCAGTGGAGATAGCGAGGCTGAGAATATGGCTATCCCTCATCGTCGACCAGATGCAACCGGAGCCACTCCCCAACCTAGACCTGAACATAGTCACTATATCGGATTCTTTAGAGCTTCCCCAAGGTGTCCAGACGGCTTTAGGCGAGTTCGGAAAGGAGCTAGGGTACCTAAGCATAGTGGAGGATATCGAGGCCGTCAAAGCTAGGTATCTCAACGAGCACGACGCTACAAAGAAGAATGCGTTGAGGAAGAGGATTGAGGAGCTTAGGCAGGAGTTTGTTAAGCGTACTGGTCTAGCGGTGCGGGCTGGGCCACCTGTCGAATTCTTCATGCCTAGCTTGGCTGACATCGTGGTGATGAACCCTCCCTACGTTAGACAAGAGAAAATTCCCAAGCTAAAAAAAGACTACTACGTTACTAACTACAAGCTGGATAAGACCTCTGATATCTATGCGTATTTCATGGTCAGAGCATTAAGGCTACTCAAGTCAGGTGGCGCCGCCGCTTTGATAACATCTGATAAATGGCTCGAGGTTAACTACGGCAAGACGCTCCAGCAGGTGCTTAAACCCCACATACTTGCCATCTATGGACAGAGGATGAGAAGCTTCCAAGCCGATGTAAACACGGTTATAACAGTCCTTAAGAAGGAAGAGCAGCCTAAAGACAAACCCATCCAGTTCATCTACCTAGAGACCTATGGCGGCGAGAAGGTAAGAAACTACAAATCAATAGAGAGGGGTAAACTACAGCCCGGAAAATGGTACTATCTTAGGGCGCCGCGGATATTTGAGCAGGTTCTGCTGCCTAAGCTAACCCATAAGCTGAAAGACTTCGCCGAAATAAGGTTTGGAATTAAGACGGGTGCTAACGAGTTCTTCTACATGAAGGACGTAACACACCTATACGAGGCAGACTACCTAGCAAACCCCAGAAGATTCGAGCAATGGGGAGTAAGAGCAAAAACAGCAAAAGAACTACAACAACAAGGACTAATATACATAGAAAACGAAGCAGGAGAAAGATTCGTAATAGATAGGAAAGATGTGAAACCAATCATAAGAAGCCCAAGAGAGATAAGGAGCTACATAATTAAGGATGTGAGGACCCTATGTCTTTATACAGCCAACCCCGGAAGATACACGAGAAAATACATAACATGGGGAGAGCAGCAAGGCCATCATCAAAGACCAACATGCAGAGCAAGAAACCCATGGTGGACACTACCAGAATTCAAACCAGCACATATTCTGCTACCCATGTCATGGAGAAAGATCATATACATACCATACAGCGAACAACCAGTAATATGTGATGCCAGACTTTACGCTTTTTATTCAAAAGAACCAATAAAGACTTGGAAGTATATCAACTCAACAATATTTTTACTAACAGTTGAGCTATTTTGCAGAAGATTGGGCGGAGGCGGAGCAGCAACTGATATAAAGGTGGAGGATTATGAGGATATGCCTGCACCTAACCTTAACAATCTTATGATTGATTTTCCCGTCGAAATCCTAGCCTCTAACGTTCCACTACAATATAGTGATGAAGTTAAACGTGAAGAAAGAAGGATGCTTGATAAGGCCGTTCTCAAAGCTTTAGGATTCCCCGAAAATGAGCTTGATAGGCTTGTTGATGAGCTGCATAGGGCTTTCGTGGAGGTTGTTGAGGATAGGCTTATCAAAGCTGGCCGCCCAATAGTGGAAGATATAGAATCCAAGGAGGCTGGAGAAGTTGGCGAAGATAATTGATAACAAGAAAGAAACCCTAGCATTCGTCCTGAACAAAGAATTCTCCGAAGTAGATGAAATAGCAATAGCGTCCGCCTACTTCAACGTAAGAGGCTACGGAGCTATAGCGCAGGGTCTTGGAGACAAGCCTATGAAGCTACTCTTGGGGAGGGAGCCAACGGAGACGATAAAATGGGAAGACGAGATACTTCAAGAGCTTGAGCAGTTTGAGGACGACGCTGATTACTTCCGACTGCTCCAGAAGACAATCCAGTACTTCAAGGATGATAAGCGGCTGGTTAGGATAATGGAGAGGAGGTTCTTCCACGGAAAGGCCTTCATCGGTGTCTCCCTCGACAAGAAGGAGGTTAGAAGGGGTATAGGTGTGGTTGGTAGCAGCAACCTCACTTACGGAGGTCTCGTAAGCAACAGAGAGCTAAACATGCTTAACACCGATAGAGAGGTTGTCCAAGAACTAGCTGAATGGTTTGAGGAGCAGTGGAACCAATCCAGAGACTTCAAGGAAGAATTCATCTCACTACTTAGCAACTATGTAACGTCATGGAGCCCCTATGAAGTGGTGGCGAAAGCACTGTACGAGACCTACAAGGGAAGCCTAATAGAACGAGAAACAAAAATGCTCAAACATCTTTACCCGCACCAGCAGCTAACCTACATAGACGCAAAGGAGAAGCTCGAAAAATACGGTGGTGTATTGATAGCAGACTCTACAGGCCTAGGTAAATCGAGGGTAGCGCTAGCCCTAGCCCATGAAGCGATAAGAGAAGGGATACGCCCCCTCCTCATAGCTCCCAAATCGATACTGGAAACTACATGGGAGGCCGAGATGAACGAGACCCTCGTAAGAATTGACACGCTTTCCACGGAAATGCTCTCACAAAACCCCGACATAGTAGATGACTATGTTGGAGAAAAAGGGCCAGAGCTAATCATAGTCGACGAAGCCCATTACTTTAGAAGAAGCTCAACCAATAGATACATAGCTCTAAGAGAGCTGGTAAACAAGAATCAGGCGAAGATAGTGCTGATAACCGCGACACCAGTCAACACCAGCCTCATGGACCTATACTCCCTCCTAAGCCTATACCTACCAGAGAACTGCATAGCAGACCTAAACCATCAATCACTGTATGAATACTTCGTTACCCAGCAGAGAAGATGGCTAGCTGGAGAGCCTATAAACATGGACGATATACTGCGCAGATTCATAGTGAGACACTCCAGAGAACTAGCAAAAGCCCTAGATAGAGAAGGAAGGATAAGATTCCCAAAAAGAGTATTTGACGAAAAGATAGGAAGATACCCCATAACCATAAGCCTTGACGAAATCTACAAAAAACTGGAAAATCTCAGCCTAGCCTTCTACGACCTCTCGATAGAGAGGCTATCGGCACAATTCAGGCTACCCGACGGAACAAGAATAGAAAAGAAAGACCCAACACAGGTAGAGAACCTGAAAAACCTAGTAAAAACGATATTCATAATAAACCTGTTCAAGAGGCTTGAGAGCAGCTACGCAGCCTTCGAAGAGACGTTGAGGAGGATGCTTAGCTACATAAGAGCAGCAAAGCACTACGCTACTAAGTTCTCGGTATTCATACCGCCCAAAATGAGGGGAGACATACTTAACCTATTCCCCGATGTGGAAGAGAGGGAGGATGAGATACCGTTCGAGGAATTCCCAGCACCCGAGGAGCTCTTCTCAAAACCCAGATACAAAGGCCTATACAATGAATGCAAGTTAAGCAAACAGGAAGCCGAGGAATTCGTAGCCAATTGCTCAAAAGACGAAGAAGCCATAGAATCGCTTCTACGCATGCTACCCAACCACGATGAAAAATACTTCCTACTAGAAAGAAGGCTCCAACAGATTATGAAGCAAATCAAAGAGCCCAACGGCGTCATAATCTTTACACAATACGCGGACACTGCCCATTATCTCTACAGAAGGCTGAAGGCTTCGTTCAACCGAGTGATGCTGGTAACTGGTGCAGGCGGCTATAACGACAAGGGCGAAAAAGCCTTAGAGGACCATATTGTAAGACGATTCCAGAAGGTGGGCGGATTACTCATAAGCACAGACGTTCTAAGCGCTGGTCAGAACCTACAAAACGCCCAATACGTAGCAAACTATGACTTCCCATGGAACCCTGTAGTACTAATCCAGAGAGTAGGCCGGATAGATAGAATAGGCTCAAACTACGACATAGTTTATCTAATCAACGTCTTGCCTAGAAACGGCGACCCTGACGACCCAGAGAGCTTGGAACACTTTCTAGGGCTAATGCAGAGACTATACAAGCGGCTAGAGATGATAAGAGGAACCATTGGATTGGATGCGTCGACGCTTGGCGAGGAGGCTGCGCCTAGGGATTTCTCGATACAGGCCATGATAGCGAGAAACGACGAAAGAGTCCTAAAGATACTTGAGCAGAAAATAGAACAGTTCACCAAGGACCCAATAGATATTCTAGCAAGAATACTTAACGAGAAGGGTTTACAGTGGGTCGAGAGAATCCCTAATGGCATAGGGGCCATAAAGAGGGGCACTTTAAACGGAATTTTCGCGCTTTTAACCGATGGTGACAATTTTTATTGGCGGCTCCACGTGCTAGACAAGGATAAGGAGAAGATAATCACCTCCCCGACCGAAATAGTAGACCTCTTGTTAGAGGGAGAGAGTGATAACAGAGGAGAGAAGCTGGAGTATGATAAGCTAATACCTCTCTTGGTCATGGTTAAGGAATCACTTAAGAAGGAGCTCGAGGAAGTCATGAGGAGAGAAACCACGGCAATGGGACCCCCAAGAGTAGATAAAAAAACACGCACCGTATTCGACGCGCTGAGCCAGCTCGGCGACGAAGGTGAGCGGCTAGCCTCGATGTTCCGCAGAGTAGCTTCAAAACCGGCGATAGTTAACCATCTCTACAGAGCATATCTTGAGGGGAAGCTTCTAGAGGAGGCGAGAAAAATACTGCCCAAAGCGGTGCAGGAGATAGCAACAACCAACCCCGAGACAAAGGAGCTAAGACGAGTCTGCTGGTGCTACTTCACAAAAACCTGAATAACTCTCCCAAAACCCCTCATCCAACCCTTACAAGCTTTTTACGAAGATTAGCAGAGTGGATACCGACCGTCAACGGTCAGGCAGTGCCACCTAAGCTCTTCAACATGTCCAGAATTCATCCTACAGGAGGAGTATGACCGAATCATCGGCTAGAGCCAAACCCCCTTCGCCGCAACACATCTAAGAACAACTACGGTCTTCTCATCCACGGCAATGTTTTGACCGGAAGCAGGAGTCCTCTGCAGGGCCGAGACCACGTAGAACATCTCCTCACCAATTTCAGCCTCGTCTCCAACCCTGAAGCTGTGAAGCCACTTCTCCAGAAGCCTAAGCGTCGAACCATGCCTAACATAGACAACAACCTCATCAAACTTCCTAGAATCCGCAGCAAGCTCCTCAAGAGAAGAACTAAAAACCTGTATACAGAAGCTTGGAAACAGACTAGAGAACGCGGAAGGCGGCAGAGATGGCAACACCTTAAGAACACGCTTTCCCTTGCTCACGCATAGCAGGCCACGTGTGAAGAATAAAAGCTGTATAGGCCATAGTCTGCTGTTTCAATGAAGAAAAACCTTCCCAACATCACTCTTTGTCTATTTGAATGGTAGACACATAGTCTCTATTCCACGCCATGATGGTGTTTACGCTGACCTAGAATTGCACCTCATCAATCGGCTGGTTATTGGCCTGTTTGTCGGGTTGCTGGTTGGCGGCATGATTGGTTTCGCGGCGGCTGTTTCATCTTCGGCACCTGTGACTGTTACAAGCAGGGTTGAGGTCATGAAGATGCAGTCAATAACATTAACTAATGAGGTCACCAAGACCATGTCCACAACTGTCACCATGAGAGCAACGGCCACAGTCACAGCCTTAATTACTAAAACTTTGACAGCCACTGAGAGAAGCACTGCCACGACCACAGTTACGACTCCAAAAACGACTACCACGACAGTCACTTCAATGACCACCACTACTGTTACCATGACAGCCACTACTAGGTTAACCACTACTGTAACGGGCTCAGCGACAGGCCAAAGATGCGACCCATCGTATCCAGATGTGTGTATCCCACCTCCCCCGCCAGACCTAGATTGCAGCGACATACCCTACAGAAACTTCAGAGTACTCCCACCAGACCCTCACGGATTTGACAGAGATGGAGACGGAATCGGATGCGAGACTTAGCATGGCTAGGGGGTGCGTCGCCGCGGCTCCCCAGCCTGTCTCCTTTTCTTAGACTTTTTCTGAATGGGATGGTGCAAAATGGGCACCAGCTTTTACCGCCTAGGATAAATAACGTGTAGCAAAAGCAGCACTGTATCCTTAACACGACTGACCTCGTTATTGGCCTGCTCGACTATCCGACATGGCTTTCATCAAGACCAACATTGCCCAGAGTTTCCATAGAGTCCGAGGAGCCCATGGAGTTTTGAGATTTAGCAGCTATTAGCGTAGGTCGCTACAGGCTGTTTTCCTGTACTGATGCAGCAGAACTCATTTGGAAACTGTATAGAATATTTTTCCATCCTCTTCCTTGACGTAAATAATGCCTCGTGCAACGAGTTCATTAACAGCATTATGTACAGAGTATATTGGTAATCCGGAGATGATGATTATGTCATCCAATGATGCCTTACCCCTTGACCTTATTACCGCCAACACTCTTGCAAGCATCTCGCTCCTCTTCCTCTTCCTATATCGCAAAATTAATACTATTATTATTATGGGAGGGGTGATAAGTATAAACAACTCAGTCAAACTTACAGCCATTTTTTGGTCATCACTTAAAACGCTATCAAACTTTTAAACTCTTCGCATTTCAGGCAGCAGAAAAGTTCTAGGATTTCATATAGACAAGGCGTAAATGCATTGTCGACTAAGGATTACACCTCCTTCTACTTTGATGCTGTGGAGCAGTGCTATCGTGCTCACTACCATGCCCTTCACAGTCTTGGAGTTCACGTTGTCGTGGAATTGTCCTATCCTCTTTTCGGTATACCTGAACTACCTCTTTATCCTTTTTACCATTATTGGGCCCTTTGTTAACATCAAACGTTTCCTCCAGTCCTTGAATGCCAAGCCTCCTATATTATTATGAAAGACCTGCCCTCATAGTAATTCGGAACTATTTTTGTTGAAGGTAAACGCATTAGGATTGGACCTCCACCTCGAAACCTTGACCAGTAGATGTGTATCGGAGATATTCTTCGGTCATTACGCGATGTCTATTACGTGATAATGAACGTCGAGAACTAATCGACGAGTTCTATCTACTTTTTGGTGACGAGGATTAGCCATGAATCGTAGATATTGCGGATTAGTGGTCTTAGTTTTTTGATACAGTTTGCCAATTCTTCAAGTGTTTCTTCATCTCCCTCGCTGTATTCTGTGAATGCGCCAACCATCCAGCTAGGGAGCGAAGTATCCCTATCATCCTTATTCCATCTGTCAAGCTTATCTATATACCCCCTAATGTGGAGGAAATCATTAGACACCATATACCACAGCTTTTTCAAGTCTTCAGCTAGTTTTACACTCATCTTCGCTTCGTCGACAAGCTTCTCCTTCACAAACCTGCTAAAACTTATGCTACCTTTCCGTAGTTCTTCGTCTAGATGCCGCAACCTTTCTAACCCATCCCTGTGCCCCTCATAGTTTACTGAATCGATGTAGTAGGAGTAGGAGATTGATTCTATGATTATGCGTAGGGGGTGAAAACATAGAGGTAAAGCTCCTACCATGAAAGCGCCGAAGAGATGGTCTACAGATGGTCTGACAACACATACCATAACGACCGGAAAAGAATAACCAAGCAACCTCTTAATATTATCTTCAGTTTTAAACCGCCTAGGTAAATCGATGTTCACTAAATCAGTTACATCGCTTAATAATGCCTGTATCTCTGTACACGCCCAATAAGCAGGCTGAAAATCCCGTATAGAACCGATAATGCCCGGTAGATATTCACGATACACATAATCAAACAACCCAGTATCACATTCTTTAACCACAAACTTATTTATACTTCATAAGCATTTATAATTTCTTTGCTAGACGGGTTGTAGCTTAATTCATAGACACTCGGCGCAAAATTAACCCAAAAGAGCACAGAGTAAGGTCTCGCACTTCCCTCTCTCTTCATGCTCTCCTTTCAGCTCGTGGAAACGATAACTGCTCTCTTCAGGTTTCACAATTACCCTCACTCTAAAGAAGTCTTAAGCTATAAGGCTCCTTAAGAAGAATAGTGAAGTGATTGAGCGTTGTTAAGCTTACCTTTCGTCCTTGGTATGTTAGGCTGGCACCGTTTTATGTCTGGGCCGCAGCCTCTCTAGCCTTCGCATTCTTCCTATACATGCTTCTTCCTCTACCCTTGGTGTTGTTGTTCAGCCCTCTCTTGATGTTGTGCAGCGCGGTGATAGATAGGTGTCTGGCACATCACCTACGAGAGCGGTTCAATGTAATGCTCTGAACTTGTCCCAAACCTTTTCGCGATGTACTGTCACTCGATGTAGAAAAGGGGGACGGAAAGATGCTTAACAGGACATATCAACTCGAGGAGAAGATATATTAAACCCTTTTCAGATCCAGTGGTACTGTCAACTTTTACTTAAGCTTTTCTGGGTTAGGTCTATGGCCTTGTTTGTCCTTCTTCTTTTATGCATGTCTTCGATTATCTAGTGGAGAGGGTGTCTTCCCTGTTCAGTTTTCATAATTATTCTCCTCTTGAGAAGGCTTATGCTGTTGTTCTCTATCTAGCAGGTCTCAGCTTGAGGGATATCTCTGAGAGGTATTCCCTAGTCAATGCATCTAGGGAGAGCGTCAGGGATTGGGTGCATCATCCCTCTTCAATCCGTCTAAGAGGTTCAGGAGAATTATAGCGGTGGATGAGACGGTGATAACGATCAACGGGTATAGGAGTTACATATGGTCAGCTATAGACGTAGATTCGGTCGAGATTTTGGCTATTTACGCCTCTAGAGGTAGGTCGATCCTGAATGCCCTGAGTTTCCTGAAGACAGTCCTCAAGACCTGCGAGAATAAGCCATTGATAGTAGTTGATAGAGGACGGTGGTATCCATGGGCTTTAAAGAGACTTGGATTGGAATACGTACATGAGACCTTCGGTAACAGGAATAGGATAGAGAGGTGGTTCAGGGAACTTAAGGACAGGACTAAGAGGTTCTACAACAACGTGAACTCTAAGGCGTTGAAGAGCATAGAGGAGTTAGTAAGGGCAATAGCTCTGATACACAACTTAATCCTGAATGCATTTGGAGAAGGAGGTGTAATACCTGGTTGACGGTGCCTCCAGTTGAGTGTACCAGAAAGACTAAGTGGTTTAGCTCGCCCTGCTACTCACCGAGCATAGGAGGAAAGGGGCGTTCTATATAAGAGCATTAAAGACGAGTTCTTATGAGCATCTTATTCGCCTAGACGGTAGCCATTAACTCCTCATCCTTTAACAGTTAGTTCTTACAACGCAGAACAATAGAAACTTAGATACAGCTAAGACTTTTAAGCTCCTAATGTGGTCTACAGATATGTCAAAGGTAGTTAGCTTTATTAACTACAAGGGCGGTGTAGGTAAAACTACTTTGGCTGTGGAGATAGCTGCTGCTTTGGCCTACCATCGTGGAAAGAAAGTCCTTCTTGTAGACGCTGACCCACAGACTAACGCAACCTTTTACCTAATAAGTGAAGAGGACTGGGATGTTTGGCAAAAAAATAAAGGAACTTTGAAAAATATATTCGACAATTATCTGGAAGGCAGGGATACGGACATTAATGAATTGATTATCAAAGATTTGGAAGTAAGCAGCCGAACACCTAATCTTCATCTTTTACCTTCTCACATAGAGTTAATTCATATCGACCTTAAACTCGCTGGCATATCTGGTTCAAGAGGAATTAGAGCTAAAGGCCTGCTTAAAAAAGCTCTTGAAAAAGTCAAGCAAAATTACGATTACGTTATCATAGATTGTCCACCTAATTTAAATCTGGTCACGCAAAACAGTATTGTTGCAAGTGATAGCTTTATAATTGTTCTTAAACCGGAGTTCCTCTCCACTATAGGTATTGCACTCATTCTTCGCGTTATTAACGATATAGTTCGGGAAATCAATGATGAATTCCAGTCCTTTGGATTTAGGGAAGAATTTACTGGTCCTGAATTCTCGGGAATGATATTCAATTTCGTTAAATACTTATCCGGTGGAACAAGATCTCAGGAGGTTGTTATCAACGAAGTAAAAAGACAATATCCGGGCAAAGTCTTCAAAAGCTTTCTTTCAGAAAGTGTAAAATTGGCTGAACGCCCCGTGGAAAAAATTCCTATTTCTATTTCAGGCTTAGCTAGCGACAGGAATTATGAGAATCAGTTGAAGAGTATTGTAGAGGAGTTTTTACAACGGGTGTAATCATGAAAAAGCTTGTCAAACCTAAAACTCTCCACGAGCTTGCGAAAATTCTAATCCAAATTGGCGAACTTATGCAGAGTCTCCCTGATTTTAATTTAGTTGATATAGAACAACCCTCCAAGATAAATGAACAAAGGGAAAAAGAAGTTTCGAAAAATTTTTTGGCACAACCTGTTGTAGGAACAGACGATGATATATCAGCGTTTGTATCAAGGATGAGACAAATCAAAAGAGAAGAAGCTGAGAAAATGCTATCAGCACTCACATACAAAAAGTTGAAGCTGGTTGTTAAAACGCTAGGTTTACCCGTTGGCGAAAGAAAGAATAAAGATGTGCTTATAAGAAAAATATTGTGGCATCTTTTTGATTTTGAGAAGGGACATAAGTTATTGCGAAATGGCGAAAGCTAAGATGTGCATTAAGAATCAAAACAACGCTGAAAGCGGGCCATAGATAATAAATCTAAGAAACAACAACATACTCCTTAACTTCAGCCAAATAGTATTAACGTGTGTTCACGGTATCTGAACGAGTAGATGGCGTCTGCATAAGGACGGTATTTAAAGGCTTGACGACCTTTTACTTCACTATGATACCTTCTCCACCTAAGCTTAGATATTTAAGGCGTTATCCAGACACACTACCGTGGTGCGTTGTGGCTTAATTTTCTTGTCTCTATACTCTCTTCTCCTGCCGGTGTTCCTGTTTTCTACTCTGCGTTTAGGAGGAGGTTGTATATGAGTGCTTTCTGTATTATTCCGGCACTTATCCATCTGGGTATCTTATAGAATGTTTCTTCTCTAAATACCCTTCTAGAGATCGGTGTGGCGGTCTCACCCGTCCTATCAGGCGATTTCATCATAGGTCGTTTCCTGCAATTCTTGGATGACCTCATCAATAACGCGATATTTTTCGTCGAATTTGTGTTGAGAGTGGTTGAGCTATCCCCTATCCAGAGACTATCCTTCTTTCTGATTTTTTGAAGTATGGCTCTGAACCTGTTCCTAAACCTTTTCTCGATGTACGATCGCGCAATGAGGAACAGAATTGTGCGGTAGATGCTTAGCCGGACAGCATCATATACTAAGGGGTAAGGAATATAAGCTAGTTGTAATGTTTTTTGATTGAGGTGGAATGAATTGTATGTCTATTCAAATACACACCTCACTAATAACAACAATACGTTATCCATCATTCCCTAGGTAGTGTTAAAACTTCCTAGGGGAGGTGGATAACTTTGACATGCGATGACCACCTCCTTGAAGAGGAGGTGGCGGAGGCCTGGAAGCTGCTTCTCCAGGCCGTCCGTCGCCTCTCTTCAAGTTTTCGCAACTTAATCGCCTGTGTAAAATATCTAATACCCTCTGCACGAGTTCTAGACCAGTAATTTTGGAATATCTTATTACTTCTTCTCTCTCTGAAAGCTGGTGGAAACTGAACATATTACTGAGGAGGAATATAGAGGATGCGAAGTCACCTGATTTTACGCCTAGATATGCTAACTCTTGGAAATCTACATTTCTACCCTGATGAATAATACGAGATAAGTGTTTATACGCCCCCTGATATTGATAACGTTCGTACTCTATTCCGCTACTAATTTCTCTAAAAGATGACTCATGTCTGTATCGGATGGACGACCAGAGCCTTTTATAAGTGATGTCCATTATAAAGCGTAATGTAGCTGCTGCTTCTAGGGTCAGCCCAGCTAGGCCTAAGAGGATGGCATAAGCGTATCTATCTGTAATCGTTTGCCATTTTATTCTGTACTTGTTAGCCCTGCTCCCCCACGCTATATGGCTTAAGGGCAATAACACATACCGATATATTAGGACTAATCTGTTTGCATTCTCAAGATGTTTATCAAGTCCCTCTATAGCTTTTGAACGTAACAAGTCGAAAGAAGAGTTTATGGCATTAAGAGCATGCTTATGTTTTGTCTCCATCTCAGTCTCATATAATTAACAAATCCTCCCTAAATTATTTTAATTCTCTTAAAATTGTAGGTGAAGGATAAGGTTGCCTTATTGCTTATCTCTTCTGTTTCGTTCGGCTTTGATGTGTTGGTCTTACTCTGCATGAGTGCTTCTCGGGTTCCAATAGTGATTGGTGGTTGTAAAGAGTAAGGCTTATCTCGGGAACATACGATTGAGGGGCGGCTCTAAGCTTGGCAGGCTCTGTTAGACACTTAGTCCATCATATCACAAGCCTATCTTCAGCAATAACCCTAGATGGGTCACCAACATCCTCAAACCCATGTCCCCCAGCCTCCTTTGGATATACATAGTTAGATGACTCCGAACCTACTACAGAGATATTCTTGCTACACAGTAATGAGTAGACCCCCTCACCTACATATCCCACTACAACGCACTGCCGAATCAGGCAACCAACGTAGTATCACAACAGCTCTTATGAACATCCAAACCGCAGACTACCCCTCATCACGTCAACGCCAACATTTTTATGCAAATTTTTAAAACATGTTGTGACGGGTAAAATATGATGAGGGTTGGCATCCTTATCCTCGTTATCTCGTTGCTGGTTGTCGGTGTTTTAGCAACAACCACATTTCTTCACCCATCCACACACCAGATAACATCGGTGAAGCCTGGGGAGACAGATACCCATACTACTGTACAGACTGCGATGTCGCCGAGCATGACAAGGTTGAATCTAATCGCGAAGCTGGAGGGGGACGCTATACCTCTCTGGTTTGATAGAGGTGTTCTATACCTCGCCCATGGATTAATCAGTGTAGTCACGGGTCAGGATGGTGGTGGGGTGGATTTGGTGAAGCTGGATGTTGGGAGCGACTCCATGGTCAAGGTCACGACTCTCAGAGACGATTGGCGTGGCCAGGTTTACTTGCATCTCGCCGTGGGTCAGCCGATTTTCGACAGTGACAAGGCATACTTCCTGATGGAGAACATGCAGTTGGCCAAGATAGTCGATTTAAACAGTGGCGAGATGTGGACAGTCGATAGAAGAGGTACCTATCTTTACTTCGTGGGCGCAGGTGCTGGTGTTCTCTATGCCCTAGATGCCGCATCTGGCGACATATCGCTGGTGGCTATCGACAATATGGGGAATGAGCTTTGGAGGTCTCCTAGAGAGCCTCTCGTCCTGAAAGACCCTTACCAATACATCATCTTCAGAGCCGGTGAGGTTCCACGGTTTCTGCTGGTTGAGGCGAATGGGTTTGTTGAGAGGTCTGGGGGATGGTTCGCTACCCCAACCCTACTCACCATAACTATTAGCCCAGATGGCAAGGCCAAGGTTGAGAGGAGGCATATCTCAGGAGAAATCGGCCCTATGCCCGCCATCTCCTCTGGTGGATGGGCCGCGGCCGCTCGAGACGGTTATTACGTTCTAGTTGTCTTTGGGCAGCGGCTCTTCCTCTGTAGGCTGGGTGTAGAGATGTCAATCATGTGGTGCAATGACTTTGGCGAGTATAGGATAGATCTCTCTAACGGTGGTATTCTTCTCCACACTTTCGGAGAAGGGGTGCTGGTCGGATTCCCGTACCAGTATAGGCTGAACACAACCTATGAAGCATATGGGGTGAGGATTAGGTTAGCATTCTACGGCCAGGATGGAAAGCTTGTATGGTCATCTAACTATACTCCTAACGACCTCCCGTTCAACTTCAACGTTGTCGGCGAACATGGCGGAAGCTTGTACGCCCTTATCCCTGATGGTAAACAGTTCATAGGCCCCGTCAGCCAGGGAACAAAGATCACATTGGTTAGAATAGGCCGAGACGGAACAATAAACGCCATACTATCAGTGAAGGATTTTTTGGCTGCTGAGCTCTTCAGGGGCGAGGACCCATGGTCGTACAGGTTCTCCGACGACATACATGCAATAATCATAGACAACAAACTCATCCTAACCACCAAAGCCTCTGTCAAAGACCATGTCTACACATATGTTGTCGCCTTCGAGAGGATACTGCAGTAATACAACTCAATGTGTCCAAATAATCACTGCAACCAATGCTCACAGGCTTTCTGGCCGCTATTCATTCTTCTTATGTATGAATCTTTTATCATCTCTGCTATTGATGCTGTGTCTCTGCTCACGTCAACGGCCTGTATCATGAACGCCTCATAGCCCCTCTTCTTCGAGACGTTGAACTTCTCCAAGTTCTTTGCATGTACACGTTCTTGGTAGTTCTGTAGCTCGTCCATCTCGACTACAATCATAGCCGCTGTTATGAGAATATCTATGCGGTAGCCCTCTGGCAAGCGTTTTCACATGCCTTATCCGTTGTTTCAGTTCTTTCCTAGACAGCCTGTGCTCCTCTATAGAGGCCCTGAGAACCTCAGCCCTCACACCCAACTTGGGCGAGCATCGACGGCACACTTCTCAGAAGAATGAGAAGAAGAATAGTTGGGTGAGGGGAGAGGATGCATCAGCAATCAGAGAGTTAAACAAAATCATATGCTTCGTTAGGAGTTAGAACACGTATCGTGTATGGTAATCTTTTCATAGCTTCCTTGAGCCGTGAATCAATTGTTACCAGAGTTGCGTTTGCATGGTTTGCTAGCCTTACTATCTCCACATCATCAGGCGGTATCTGATTCTCATTCGATAATTTGGGGAGATAATTAATTAATTGAACTTTAGCTTTAATAATTATGGCCATTTGAAGAAGCTTCGGAACGGAGGATTGGTGTTTCCCCGCAAGATTACTTATTACTCTCAGATATCTCTCAAGGAGGTTGCCACTACATACCATCGTGTGGCACTTTTGTATTATATCTAAGAGGAGCCGAAGGCAAGTGACGTCCGGTTCACCTTTTTCGTTTTCCATTTTGGCCGCTAGAATGATTATGTTTTCGTCTAGCACGAACTTCTCCGTCATAGTTATCGTTCTTTGGATGGTCTTAGAGCCTCTAGATATTTCTCCCAGTTTTCTAGCTCGGCTTCGAAGAACCCTTTCAACCCGCCTTCCAGCTGTCCTTTCTCGTTAACCGCGAGATTGGTAACTTTTGTCTCGCCTCCTACTCTTTCAAAGTAGTAAACCTTGAGTTCCTCAGGGCTCAGATCTCGTCTGGCTACAGCTGTCAGTAGCCTCAGTAAAATGTGTTCGCTATGCGTCGTTATGATGAGCTGTTTCTTCTCCTTTTTTGCAACATCAGTCAGGATGTCTGCTAGCGTTGCTTGACTCCTTGGATGTAGGTGTATCTCTGGTTCTTCGATGCCAATGATAGACATTTCAGGAGCAACAGCTAGAGCTAAAAGCATGATGACAATCTGGTTAAGGCCAAACCCGTCGTTAACAAGGTATGTCTCCACTTCTCCGTCTCGGCTTCTCAACGCAGCCAAATCGGGCGGCTCGATCCTAACATAGATTCTGGCGCCAGTTATCTTTTCAGTCCAGTCAGAGACCTTATCCTCCAGCTTATCACGTCTGTACGTAAGTAGGTTAGATGCGTATTGAGCCTGGATGGTAACGTTTGGGTTGGCAATGACATCTGAATTGTATCCCGTCAACTTGTAGGAGTGATTATCAAATCCTCTAAGTACTGGCACAAATCTGAACGAGTCAAGGTCATTGAATATCACGTTGAATATTTTATCATACGCATCTTTTACTCTTCGTAGCATTATACTGGTAGTAGGGGTATTGGAGCTGAATGTCATTGTGCTTACTATAGGTTTAGCTATGTATGGCGCTTCGGCAAGATCAACCGCGCCTATCTCATCGACCTGAATTCTTCTAGGCTCAAGTTCTTGGTTCCCATATGAATCAAGTGTTGCCTTAAATCTTAATCCGTTACATGATATCTCCCCGCTGTGCCATACCCAAGCTGCATCAGAACCGAACATGACACCGTACTTATACGTGACATACTCAATTTTATTGTCTGAGCGTGATATGGGCGCTAACTCGGCCGGGTCAATGAAGCGTTTGCCAGTTAACACAAATTTTATCTCTTTGGATTGCGTGGACAATATGTTTTGATAAGAGCCTAGATTTATCATCTGACCGTTGGCATAAAGATGACCCTGACCTAGTGATTGTCTTAACGCTGCGAGTGCATGTAATACGCTGGATTTTCCTGAACGGTTTGGGCCTATGATGACAGTGATTAGCCCTAGGTCTAGGCTGACGTTTTTAAGGCTTTTGAATCCCTGTATGGTCAGCTTCTCGATCACTGCGGCACCGTTATTACTAAGCTTGGGAATAAAAAAGCTTTAAACAACGTCTAGATGTGGGCATGGCTGGAACAGGTGAGTCGTCCTCGGCCAATCTTCCAGAAAACATGCAGTTGCCGAAGGCCATGGCGACAGTAAACGCCAAGCTCATGGCAGCCGCCACCAGCATCATAACGTGTAAACGTTTACCTGCGGCGCCTTGGCTTATGGATGAAAGGCTACAGGTAGCTGGCTTATTCCGATTAATCCATCTGTACCCTAAGGTGGCTTTTGTTAGCGCTAGTTTGGCTAGTATATTGTTTTTACATGTGGCTGTTCGCATAGATTATGAGCCTGAGCAGAATCTATCATATGGATGGTTAGTGACAGCCTTTAAGGCCTGCTAAGATGGTGTGTGTATGGTGTTCATGTTGGTTTTGTGGAGGGTTTTTAGGTCTTTTCTGTTTTTGATGCTATATTTGAGATGACTTCATCTACAGTGTGATACCGTCTCGTTGGGTCTAGTGTGGAGAGTAGCTGTGCTGCTCTGATTCTTTTGTCATGTGTTAGGTCTATTATTTTCCAGCCGTGGATGGCTATTAGGTCGTCTCTTGAGGCTGGGAAGAATGGGTCTTCTCTCAAAACCTTCTCTAAGGATTGGATTCCTGTTTTTCCTGTTGTTTGTGGGAATTTTCCTGTCTCGTGATAGTATTTAAGCCTGGCAGCGTCCTCATACATCTTGACAGTATGAAAGGATAGCATAACCCTCTTAGAGGGGCTGGCCTCCGCTTTCCTGCTTATCTCCAGCAGCTCATCATCATCAAACTGGTAAATGTTATGGACACCCTTCCCAAAGAGCCTAGAGTATGTTATTTCATCGTGATAGTAGGATGGTTCCTGTCTAGATATGTCCACGACATGTATCAAGCCCAATTCCCTCATAGCTTCAAGTGCTTTCCCATCAGATTCTCCCCTTATCTCGAGAGCATACATGACATCTTTCGACGGAGATGAGCTGAAGAAATCTCTTAACAGCTCACATGTTACACGTAGGGTGGGTGGAGTTTCCATCACTAGTAGGGGTGAGCGCAGTAGGCGACAAACCCTAAGCATGTATTCTAGGACTTTCATGGACTCGCGGTTGTTGGCAAGCCCGTGGATGTGTGTTATCTTTCTGTTGCATTTCACGGTGAAGACGAAGCTATCTGGCACCTTTTTTCTCCATGAAGCCACAACATCCAGAGGCAGAAGCCTGTAGAATAGGCTGTTAACCTCCACGAAGTCGAACACTTTAGCATATTTGGTTAGCCTGTCTCCGGGTACGTTGAAGTAGCGCCATCCCCCAGCACCTATCAACACCTCACCCATAACACTCTAGAGGCCTTTATACGGGGCCGTGTAAATAGTTGTTCCTGTTGACGGGGATACTTCTGGGAACGTCTGGCTGGAGCTATGATGAGTGGGTTGGGCCCTTCTACAGAAGCAAGTCTGAGCCAAAGCTTAGACGATACAGCAACCTCTTCGAAACAGTAGAGATAGACTCAACATTCTACTCATACCCAGGTGAGAGAACCGTGGCTGGTATGATGCGAGCTGTTCCAGAAAGCTTCCAGTTCACCGCCAAGGTTCCCGGAGAAGTAACCCACAGGCTTGGGCTGGATGTTGATAAAGGAGCTCTAGAAGCTATGGAGAGGTTCACAAAGCTTATGAGGCCTATGCTTGTGAAGGGTATGCTAGGCTGCCTACTCCTCCAGCTACCCCCAAGCATGAAGTATTCTCCGGAGCTTCTTGAGAAGTTTCTCGAAAGTGTTGATAGGGGTTTCAGGTATGCTGTGGAGTTTAGGCATCCCAGCTGGATAAGGAAAGAGACATTCACACTTCTTAGGAGGCTTGAGGCAGCGTATACAATAGTGGATGAGCCTCTACTGCCTCCGGTGGTTGAGGTAACCACAGACTTCGCTTATGTGAGGTGGCATGGAAGAGGTAAGAACCCTTGGTACAACTATCACTACAATGAGGCTGAGCTTAGGGGATGGGTGGATAAGCTCCAGAGCATAAAAGGCTCAGTCAGACGCGTATATGGATACTTCAATAACCATTTTCACGGATACGCTGTCCACAACTGTATCCAAGTGCTTGAGATGCTAGGACTGGCTGATGAGAGGCACAAGGCTGTAAAGACACAGCTCGAAAACTACTTCATGATGACCGGCATATGGAGAGAGGAAGAGGCTCCCGTAGCCTCCGATGAGGAGAAGATGCGCCTCCTCTCATCACTGGTAGACACACCCAGGCTCAGGAGAGCAAGCGAGATAGCGGATGAACAGGTCCAGATAATCACAGCCTCCCCCCACTACATAAGGGCCAGGATAAAAGAGTACACAGCAATAGTTGATGTCGAAAAGATGGTTATACTACATGATTGTGAAGACTGGAAGAAGGGAAGCATACAGAAAAGACTCTGCAAACACCTAACCCGACTATTCCTCACCCTCCCAGAAGACACAGCAACACCCATACTCAAGTCAATTAAATCATACCTATCTACTTGGAGCTTTGAGGTAAAGAACTGACCCAAACAACTAGCATCGCCTCAAGGGTGGACCTAACTCTGTGTCTCGATATACCTAAGACTATTAGGCCGAGTGTTGCACTTTCACACCACCCTCTAAACTTTATGAAGGGCCCTGTGTTTCTATGTTTATTGCTTCCTATAGGGAGAGGCTTGAAAGGATTAGGGTTGGGGATGTTGTATATAAGGAGGAAGAGGAGACCTCTGTTACCGAGATTGGCTCTATATTGAATGGTTTTGAGCCTGTTATAGCTGATGTAAGGCTTTCTACCGAGACGCTTTTATCCACTCTCAGAATGTTTGAGAGGGATTTTGACTATGTTATGTTCTCGTTTAGAGATGGCGTATTATCTATTAGCTCTAAGTCTCTGGAGAGGTCTTTAAAAGTGTCTGGACGGGGAGAAGTGGATAAACAGTATTTCAGCCTCTACTACCTTCTTAGGTATTTAAAGGGTATAGATAGGCTGGGTATTAAAGGTGTTAGGCTATTATTCAGCGAAGCGCCTCAAGAGTTCAGTAAAGACCCTCAAAAGAATAGCCCAAAACCCATAATTATTGAGGGTAGAATTAGGGATATGGAGATAACACTATACCAAGCACCAAGAATAGAATAAGCCTCATTAAAACCCAAGCCACATAAACACAGCCGAGAATGAAAGCAAAAGCTGTCGCACATCCGATAGAGGGACTGGTCAAATACCATGGGTTAAAAGGACTGGAGGCGCTTTTGAGCAGCCCGTGTAATTTAACTGATTAAGAGTTTAAAGAAGCGTCTGAAAATCCCGAGGTTTAGCTCCCGCGCGATGCCGTAAACCATCCACGTGAGAACAATCGTCAAAATAAGCGTAACCAAGACCATCAAAAACTCTATGTCGGTCGACAACATCACACCATCCCCTTAGCTCTCTTCCTTCTCTGCCCCGCTGCTTTGCGTAAACCAGCTATGGAGGCCACGGCCACCACAGCAACCGCTATCGGCATAAGGATTGTCAAGAGGTCGGATGAGGACAAGGATATGTTACCCAGCACAAGCGTGACCGGGACCTTGATGACATAAACCTGTCCATCGGAGAGAAGGTTAACCTGTTGCACGGCCTGTTTGGTTCCGACTGAGGCTTTAAGGACATATGGCCCGGGCGGAAGCAAATGGTAGAATGCTTCGGAGCCGGTGAAGGTTCCCAGCGAGACATCTCCACGTGTAAGTGTGATGGATGCTTCTATGGGTGTGTCGAGTTCGTTGACAACAGTTGCTTTGAGGCTGTATAGAGGCAGCGTAAACTCTGTTCTGTTCCCCGCCTTGGCCACGCCCTCGAAAACTGTGAACCCACGGTAACGCGCCGTGAATCCGTAAGAGCCTAAAGGCTTCTGACTCAGCCTCGCGACGCCGTCCGCACCCGTTTTCTGCACATCAAAGCCTGTGGCCACAATTTCTACACCGCTTATCGGGGCCCCGTTTTGGTCATGGAAAAACAGTTCAACCCATCCAGCCTCCGCAGCCACGCTCACTTCTTCAGAAGCTTTCACAGTGCCGTTGAAAACCGCCACATCATCGAGAAATATGGTTAGCTGATGGGCCCCTGCCGGCACTTGGTCGAAGACCGCCGACCCGTTCACGACCGTCTGCTGCTCAGATGACTGGCCCTGCCACAGGAGTGCGGAGGCTTTCATCAATGGTCGGCCGTCAACACCGAGAACCCTCAGACGCATTTTGTAAATCTCCGCCGACAGCGTCAGCGTCTCGCCCGGCCTTGGCTCAGCCATGATGTCAAGAACTGTGTAACCGTTCCAAGATGCTTTAAACAGGTAGGGCCCCGGTGTGAGATTGGTTAGTGTGGCTTTTCCTCCGCGAAGCGACACGGGCTTTCCCTCAATCGTCAACTCCGCGTCTATGCGACGCCCCTCCTTATCCACCACCTCAACAGCCGCGTCAAACACCTTCACCCTTATAGTATGCTGTCCATGGTCACGGGGGATAGCGAAATACTGCTCACCCACGTCAACATATCTTTCTCGGTAAGCATCGTAAGCCTGCACCTTAACAACATACTCCCCTCGCGGAAGCCTCTCGAAAACAGTAGCTGAAACGTTCTCAGCCAAACGGTTCAGCGGAGTTAGCAAAATCTTTACAGGAAGGTTAACCTGTTTACCCTCCAAGGTCTCGAGCTTGACGCCGACGTCGCCTACGTCCACCGTTGCTTGAAGCCTGCCGCCCGGACTATTAATCACCAGAGGCTCTTCAACACGTATCTGTGACGTGTAGACTTCAACATCCATCCACCGAACCGAAACACTGTACTCTCCCGGCGGCACGTTAACAAACCTAGCTAAACCATCCACGGAAAAAGCTCTCACACCGTTCAAGTAGACATCCGTCTCCAAAGGCCTGTTGCCGAGGTCCCTAACATCCACATGCACCTCAAAGAGAGAAGACCTTAGAAAGGGTTGTTTGACGAGGTCAAAGAGGACAGTATATTGCTGGGCAGCGAGGTAGACTTTTTCATCATAGGGTGAAAGGTATGTGATACGTGTGAGATAGGCCCCGTCGTTTACCCTTTTCACATCGATGTAACCATTTTCATCAGCTCGGTAGGTGAAGGAGCCTTCGACGTTGGGGAGCGTGGGAATGAATTCAACCACGGCTCCGGGCACCGGGTTCTGTCCCCACTTGTCCAACACCTGTATCCTGAAGCTTCTGTAAGGCGCTATCATCACATAGTCGAGGTCCGTGGAGACGGTTAGAGGCCCTATGCTTCTGCCATCGGCTCCGGTGAAAACCGCTCTGAACCGGAGCTCCGCTTTCAGCCTGCCTGTCGGAATATCGGGTCGCGGGTTTATGGAGATGTTGAAGCTGCGTTCGACAAGCCTATCGAGGATAACCCCGCCTGGAACGGTGTATGTTATGGCTGGGCCGTCGTAGCCGGCCACCCATATCTGAAACTCCGTGATGTTGAACACACCCGCCTCCAAGTTTTTCAGCCTAATTATCGCCCAGCCTCTTCCACCCGCGTGGATATCACCCTGCCAAGCGAGAACATCGGCCACAACCCTCCAAAAACCAGCGGCCTCTGGCACTAGACAAACATTAAACACCTCATCGAGCGAAAACCTTCTCTCACCAGCGTCTATCCGATAGCCAGAGGCGGTCACGTAATAGGTGTAAAACCATGCAAAGGCCTCGATGGATGCATATCCTGTCGAGTTGGTGACTCCACCTGTTCGATGGGTTGGGTTGTCGAGGTTTACGGATGCGCCCTGAATAGGCGCACCAGTGATGCAGTCGGTTACACGCACATAGACTGTGCCATAGGGTGTCCCGGGCGGAATAGGTTCAGCGGCATATGCTGAGACGAGGAGTAGAAAAACCATCACGAGCAGAATCGTTGAGCGCATTCTATCGAGATTTGGCCTATGTCTGCTTATATCTATTTTCTGTTGCTCTGGTGGGTAGGGCTGTGGTTGAGCGACGAGATTATATAGCGATGATGCAGTCGATTGGGAGGTGGAGTTTGGTTTCCGCGAGGAATGTTCTTAGGCTGGTGATTAAGACGGTGGCTGGACTGCTTCTCATAGGCTCCGCCATAATAGCCTACAACCTTTCCACAACACCATTAGCCTCCATACCAGTCATAGGCACGTTGACAGTTTTCTTCACCGCGCTCCTAGTCATCAGCGCTGTGCTGATACTAATCTACTGACACCAGCCTTGAAGCCTCCATATCTAAGGTGCATATCATGCGGCGCCGAGTGGAGCGGTGACGAAATAATCTACACATGCGCCAAATGCGGTTCTCTTCTCGAGGTAGTGCTACCCGGTCTCGAGGAAATGGATGGAAGAGCTGTTGCGGGTCTTTGGAGTGGCCGAGAGCGGACGATGTGGCGCTATCGCGAGGTTCTTCCCGTTGACAAGGCTGTTGTTTCGCTCAGAGAAGGTGGCACACCGTTGTATGAGGCGTCTGCTGCGGCGAGGTGGGCTGGTGTGAAAAAGCTCTACGTCAAGTTTGAGGGAATGAACCCGACGGGGAGCTTCAAGGATCGAGGCATGAGCGTCGCCGTCTCCAAAGCAGTTGAGCTCGGTAAACGCGTCGTTGTATGCGCCTCGACAGGCAACACATCATCCTCGATGGCGGCCTACGCCGCAGCGGCAGGGCTGAAAGCGGTAGTAGTGGTTCCTAAAACAGGCATAGCCGCTGGAAAAATCTTCCAAACCATTCTCCACGGTGCGCAGACCGTTCAGATACCTGAAGGGTTTGACAAAGCTTTGAGCACGGTGATTTCTGCTGCTCTCGGCTCCGAGGCTTATCTGCTCAACTCTGTCAACCCGTGGCGCATCGAGGGCCAGAAAACCCTTGCATACGAGCTTTGGAGCGACCTCGGCGACACCCCGTTCCACCTCTCTGTCCCAGTGGGCAACTGCGGAAACATCTCAGCCATCTGGAAAGGCTTCAGAGAATTGCAGAGGCTTGAGCTGGTCAACACGCCTCCACGTCTGATTGCTGTGCAGGCGGAGGGCGCATCTCCTTTCGTCGACATGGTTAGAAGAGGTGACAACATGTTGAGGCCCGTGGAGAAGCCTTCAACCATCGCTTCAGCCATCAGGATAGGCAGGCCGGTCAACTGGACAAAGGCCTTGAAAGCGATGAAGGAGTCGGAGGGCCTCGCAGAGAAAGTCAGCGACCAGCTAATACTCGAGGCTCAGCGTGTCCTCGCGTCAGCGGTGGGAATAGGTGTTGAACCAGCTTCAGCAGCCTCCCTCGCAGGTGTCAAGAAGCTTGTTGAAAGCGGTGAACTCGACCGCTCAGAAACAGTTGTCTGCGTAGCCACCGGACACGCTCTCAAAGACCCCAACCCCGACATCATCGCACCCTACCTCAGCCACGAAAACATCTCTCTCGATACACTTCTAAAGAGCGTTTAAATCCGACTAATCAAACACTTGAACACAGGTGGTTCCTATGGCACCTCCCCTCGAGAAAATAGGCAACAACACATGGCGCATCCCCCAAACATACCGAAAAGACATGCGCGTCCCCGTCATCGTATACGCCTCTGAGAAACTCCTCGAAAAAATGAAAACCGACAGAACACTAGAACAAGCCGTAAACGTCTCCACACTCCCCGGCATAGTGAAGCAAATGACCGTCCTCCCAGACGCCCACGAAGGATACGGCTTCCCCATAGGCGGCGTCGCAGCCATGGACGCCACCGAAGGCGTAATATCGCCAGGAGGAGTGGGATATGACATCAACTGCCTTCCAGCTGGGACGAATGTGCTGACAAGTCTAGGGTACAGACTTCCTATTGAAAGGTTCAAGGCAAACGAGGAGGTCGTTTGCGTCAACCAGAAGCGCTCAGTACCTGCGGGGATCATCTTTGTCATAAAGAAGGGAAGGGACCGGTTGCTAAGGATAAGGACGAAATCCCAATTCTTCCTGACCGCAACCCCGGACCATCCCGTGCTGACGCCAAACGGCATGAAGCCAATGGAGCAGATCAGGCCGGGCGAGAGGGTCGCGCTCTTCCCCTTTGAGGGTGTTGAGTATGAAGACCCGAGGGACTGTTTGCTTCTGGACGAAAAGGATGTGCCGGAGCACGTTAAGTCAGAGTTGAAGAAGAGGGGGCTGTTGCCGATTAAGCTCGATAACCCAAAGCTCCCCTACCTAGCGAGGCTTCTGGGCTATTTCACCGGCGATGGTGCTTTCAACGGCAAAACCACCGTATTCTACGGCAGCGTGGAGGGGTTAGAGGAGATCAGAAGGGATATCGAACGGCTCGGCTACAAGCCCTCAAAAATTCACACCCGCAGAAGGCAGAACATCATCAATGGCAGGAAATTCATCGGGGCCGAGAACTCGGTGCGGGTAAACTCCAGAAGCTTCACCGAGTTACTGAGGCGCTTGGGCGCACCCGATGGCAAGAAAACTGACGCAGAGTTCTTTGTACCTCGTTGGATACTGTTAGCTCCTAGATGGATTAAGAGGCTTTACCTAGCGGGACTATTCGGTGCAGAGCTTAACAAACCCCAGACTGTGAACGGATATAACTTCCAAGTACCGCAGCTGACGCTGAACAAGAGACCAGACCTAGAGGACAATGGCCGGATGTTCCTCGAGCAGATAGCCGAGCTCCTAAGGGAACTCGGAGTCGAAACGACAAAAATAGTGTCGGCCCCGGAGGGAAGATGCATTCGACTTAGGCTCCTAATCTCCGAGAGACCTCAAAACCTGATCAGATTATGGGGCAGGATCGGGTATGAGTACAATCCCCAGCGGCGGAGGCTTGCTTTGGCAGCCGTCGTCTGGCTTAGGCTGAAGCAAAGCGTAATAGACTTGAGGATAAGGGCGCAGGAGGCGGCTATAGCTATGGCAGCCGACGGAACAACGATAAGTGAAATCAGCGAGGTCCTGGCCAATGAGTTTGTTAACACGAGATACCTAGAGAGATCTGTATATGAAGGTCGTGAGGATACACCTAGGGTCCCGAAGAACTTCCCAAGGTTCGAGGATTGGGTTGAGCTTCACCTCGATGGCGACATTGTATGGGACGAGGTCGAATCGGTCGAGGAGGCCGGCGAGGTTAACGATGTCTACGACTTGACTGTTGCAAACCCAGGACACAGCTTCATCGCTGAGGGGGTGGTGGTCTCGAACTGCGGCGTCAGGCTGATGGTGACGAACCTCACGGTGAATGATGTGAGGCCTAGGATAGTGGAGCTGGTTAACACTGTTTTCAGAAATGTTCCTGCGGGTCTGGGTTCGCGGCGGAAGGATTTCGTTGTCACTCATTCGGACTTGGATAGGGTGGCTTTGGAGGGTGCACGCTATGTTATCGAAAAATACGGGCTTGGCTGGTCTGAGGATTTCAAGAAGATGGAGGAGGAGGGCCGCTACCCCAGCTACAAAGCGGGAAACATACCTGACCCAGACCCCTCAATAGTTTCCAGAGAAGCAAAGGCGCGCGGAGAGTCGCAGATAGGCACCCTCGGAAGCGGCAACCACTTCCTCGAGATACAGCGCGTTGACAAAATCTACGACCCACGAGCCGCCAAAGCCATGGGCATCACGCAGGAAGGCCAGATAACAGTTTTGATACACTGTGGAAGCAGAGGTTACGGCCATCAGATATGCAGCGACTTTCTCAGAATCATGGAAAGAGCCGTCGCCAAGTACAACCTTAGACTACCTGACAGAGAGCTGGCCTGCACACCCGCCAACAGCCCCGAGGCAACACAGTACCTCAAAGCATTCGGATGCGCCGTCAACTTCGCCTTCGCCAACAGACAGGCGATAAGCCACTGGGTCAGACAAAGCTTTGAACAGGTCTTCAAACGCTCGGCCGACGACATGGGTATGCAGATAGTTTATGATGTTTGCCACAACGTCCTGAAGTTCGAGAAACACAAAGTCGACGGAAGCGACGTCGATGTCTTCGTCCACCGCAAGGGGGCGACACGCAGCTTCCCCGCGGGCCACCCACTCATACCACAGGTCTACCGCGAGATTGGACAGCCCGTCCTCATACCGGGCTCCATGGGCACAGCGAGCTGGGTTCTTCTCGGTAACGAGAAAGCCATGACACTCAGCTTCGGAAGCACAGCCCACGGCGCGGGAAGAGAGATGAGCAGAAGCGGAGCCAAGAGAAGATACCGCGGAGACCAAGTTCTCCGAGAGCTCGAGAGTAGAGGAATCTACGTCAAGGGCGACAGCATGGAGACCGTTGTAGAAGAAGTTGACGCAGCCTACAAGTCGGTTGACGAGGTTGTCGAGGTCAGCCACCAAGTCGGAATAGGCACAAAAGTCGCGAGACTCGTCCCAATAGGCGTAGTCAAAGGATAATTATATCATCCGCAAACACACTATATACACGGGATTGGTTATGGGTATTTCTCAGCAGAATTTTTTCAGACCTCTTCACAGAGGACGAGGAAGGCGTACCCGTGATTGGAACCTTTATAGGCGGCACATGGCAGGTATCCAAGGAGAAGCCGGTTTTCAACGTTGTTTCACCAATCGACGGCACAATCATAGCCCGTGTTCAGAGATGCGGACCCGTTGAAACAGCGGAGGCAGTTAAAGCTGCTAAGGAGAACCAGCACAAGATACGCTCGCTAGCGGCAATCGACCGCATCGAGATAATGGAGGAAACCGCTCAGATACTGAAAAATCATGCAGAGGAAATCGCCTCGGTCATCACCTATGAGATGGGTAGGCCCTTGGCTGATGCGCCGGGTGAAGTGAATGCGGTAGTGGAGCGGCTTAAGCTCTCGATGGAGGATGCGCGTAAGATAAGCGGCGAATACATACCCGGCGACTGGTCACCGGACACCGTTGGCAAGATTGCGGTGGTTCTCCGCGAGCCCGTCGGCGTCGTCGGAGCAATAGGCCCCTTCAACTATCCTCTCTTCATACCAGCAGCGAAAATAATACCGGCAATACTTGGCGCGAACTCGGTGGTCGCAAAGCCCGCTAGCGCGACGCCGATATCTTTGCTTCTTTTCGCGCGTGCTTTGCAGCTGGCTGGTCTTCCCGACGGTGTGTTGAACGTTGTCACGGACCCGGGAGAAGTGGGTGCGATGCTGGCCAGTCATCCCGATGTTGGAATGATTAACTTCACCGACAGCACAGAGGTGGGAAAAGAGATTGCGCGAAACGCGGTCAACAAGAGGCTGCATCTCGAGCTAGGCGGGAAAGGCTACGCAATCGTGTTGGATGATGCCGATGTCGAGTTGGCTGCGCGGAAATGTGTCGAAGGCGCTCTCCGCAACGCGGGCCAGCGATGCGACGCGGTGAGCATGGTGCTTGTCCAGGAACAGGTTGCCGACGAGTTTGTCGAAAGAGTGCTGCAGATTGTTGAGACGTGGAAGACTGGTGACCCGCGTGACATGTCCACACGGCTGGGCCCACTGGTCAGCGCCTCGGCCGCTAAACGGGTGAACACATTGGTGAAGCAGTCTATAGAGAAAGGGGCCTCACTCGCGTACGGCGGAGAAGTGGATAACGCCTATCATCAGCCAACAGTTTTGACAAACGTGCCCGATCAAGCCCCCATAGTGTGGGAGGAGACATTCGGCCCCGTCATCCCAATCATGACTGTGAAAAGCGAGGCCGACGCCCTCTCGGTTGCATCCCGCTCACGCTACGGCTTGGACGCAGCCGTCTTCACCAACAACTTCTACAGGATGTGGAAGGTTGCCAAGGCTCTGACCGTCGGCGAAGTAACGATAAACGATTTTCCACGACACGGCGTAGGCTTCTTCCCCTTCGGCGGCGTCAAAGACTCGGGCATAGGACGCGAAGGAATCGGCTACAGCATCGAGGAAATGATGGTCATCAAAACCATCGTCTTCAACCTCGAGCCAGCAGGCCTCGGCAAACTACGGAGACCCCGCCAAACCACGTAACCCGATAAAAATAAATTACCGTCTACATCCATTCATAGGTGGAGCGGGGTAGGGTAGCCAGGTTAACCCGCCGGGCTCATAACCCGGAGATCGGTGGTTCAAGTCCACCCCCCGCTACTTGTTATATATAGTATGTTTTTGTTTTGAATATTATACACAGTTTTTGCGAGGAATGGTCAAAGGCTTCTATCTACGTAAGAACAGAGTGTTTTCCATGTACAAACCGTCTTGTCGCGGGGCCGCCATCCAGTTTACAAACTGGGCTATGATTTTACGGATTATACCTCGATGGATGAGAATTGGGATGTAGATTCTTTCTACCTGTACTTGGAGAGTACTTTCTACACGTTCAGTCTAGCGGAGTTCTATATAGCGTGTTCGTTTCTTATGGAGAGCACCGTCAACCAGGTATTACACCTCCTTCTCCAATTACGTTCAGTATTAAGTTGTGTATCAGAGCTATTGCCCTTACTAACTCCTCTATGCTCTTCAACGCCTTAGCGTTCACGTTGTTGTAGAACCTCTTTGTACTGTCTTTCATTTCCCTGAACCACCTCTCTATCCTGTTTCAATGCCCATGGATACCAAGGACCTCTATCGACTACTATCAAAGGTCTGTTCTCGCATGACTTAAGTAGCATCTTAAGGAATATCAAAGCGTTCAGAAGTGATCTGCCTCTAGAAGCATAGACTGCTATTATCTCCCCCGAGTCCACGTCTACAGCTGACCACATGAAGAATCTATGTCCTTTAAAGTTGATCACGGTCTCATCCACGGCCACGATCCTCCTGAACTTCCTTGAAGGACTGAACAGCATCGAAACCCTATGGACCCATTCCCTGACGCTCTCCCTAGATGCGCTGATCAATTCGTACCTCTCAGAAATGTCCCTCAAGCTTAGACCTGCGAGATAGAGGATTACAGCATATGCCTTCTCCAATGGAGAACGGTTGTGGAACCTGAACAGGGAAGAGATCTTATCCGCCAGGTAATCGAATACGTGCACAAAGGATTGAGGACGAGCATGGCCATAGGCCCTTCTTAGAAAGACTTAAGTAAAAGTTGACAGTACCGATAAGACTACCCCAAAACCTCATATAGGTAAAGGGGAAGGAGGTTTTCACTTGGTTGAGAGTGCTACTGGTGATGCGGCATAATTTACAGCACCTGCTCAGTTCTTGAGACTAGAATCTGGCTTCGCTTAAGTGCTTCAGGGCTTCGATGGTGTTTTCCGATGAATTGTGAGTGCTATGAACTACGATTATTCCCAGTTCTCAAGGACACTTCATACTCGAGGAAGATAGTGGGGAGTTCATCAAAAGGGAAAAGGGAAATTGATTAAAATAAAGACAGCCCCCAAAGCGTTCATTACAGTTTACAACTAAACGAGGCATAAACTCTAGAAACGGAAGTATTAGCGGAGGAAATGGACAAAGTATGGGGGGATCAGGCCCAAGGCACAGAAGAATTATATATCAAGATTGATGCGGTATAGTGACATGGTAATTGTAGTTAGGAACGGCAGGCGAATGCATACTAGATTTAAAACATTTAGAAACGAGGAAGAGCTTAGAGATATCCTAGTATCAAACATTGATGCCATTCCCGTATCAGAAATAAACGAAGAAGATGAAAGTATAGTGGCTTGGTGTAAAGAATTTCCCGTGGAAGGGGTTGGCTCTATCGATATAGTTGCAGTAGGAGATGGAGGGGGAATTTACCTAATCGAGACAAAGCTTTCCAGAAATTTTAATAGACGCGAAGTAATAGGGCAAGTACTCGATTATGCTGCTGGCATGTGGAAGTCTTTCGCCCGCAACGGAAAGGTATTTTTAGAAATGTTAAAGGATAGAAACGGGGCCGATATACCTCAGGAGGATGGTGAGTTTCTTAGGAAGGTGGATGAAAATTTAACTGAGGCGAATTTTAACATATTGATAGCTATGGACGGAGTGGATGAACAGACTAAAACATTAATTAACTTCCTAAATCAATTCACTGATCTTAAATTCATAGCGCTGGAGCTAGAACGCTATGCAACCGAAGGCGAAGAACAGGAAATTATAGTCCCAAGACTGCATGGGGAAGAGGTTACGAAAATACCGCGTGCTCAATACAGACCGAATTGGCCACTAGAGAAAGTTGAAAACGAGATACAGAAAATTTCCGACGAAAAACTGAAGAATAGATTAAGCCGTATATTAGAGTTTGCAAAGCGAAGGAATATTTTCTACCAATTAAAAAACAGACACTCTCCAGCGTTTGGAATAGCATACAGAGGAAAATTAATCTTGTCCATCGGTACAGACGGAGGTTTGTTTGCTTATATTGGGCAAAATGAAATAAAGAAGTATCCATCTGTGGATGCTTGGAAAGGTTTTGTCCAATCATTAAAGGATTTTGGATTCTACCCTCCTGACTTCAATTCTGAAACTCAGAGGGATGGAAGGGGCTCTCAAAGAAAGCTTAACGACCTTTCAGATGATGAATTTGAGAGGTTTCTAAAGTTTTTAGACGAATTTTTTAAAAACTGAGAATCGATGTCCTGGATCCATTGTTATGAAATGATGTTCTGCGGTTAAACACCTGCTTTCACGATCTAATCTCGCGCTTTTTACTAAGTTCCTTTTTCATGCCTGATTTAAGGGGATTGTGTATGATTGCCCTCTGGATTTTCATTTTTTCTGGTCTGCAAGCAGGACCTAGTCACCAAGACGTTTCGATACGTTCTCGAGGACCTTTCTGTGCTAATTCGCACGTTCTCCTCCGCAGGCGTGCTCTCGACGAGCGCAACCTTGTCGTTTTGATGCAGGCTAAATCCACACCTTGCTCTTGGTTACCATTATCACAAGCCAGCAGTCCATCTCGAAGTAGTCCCTGACATGATACTCGAACCTCCTGCCCCTCCGGTAGCTCATCTGGTTCATGATAGCCTTCAAGACATTTATTGATCGCGGACCCGTGGTAACCGGATGTATCTGGGAGGTCCAGAGCCAGGAGGACCTGATATTCTCGAGCGGGAAGCTGGGCGTCGCAGGCTCTAAATCCGAGGAGGAGGCTTGCGAGAACGTCAGGAAGGTCTACTAGGAGATCAGGGGACTTCTACATCTGCGCGGAGCTGGGGTTAACATTTCCAGCGACCCATGCTCACAAAGGAATGTTTGGAACAATAGTCGCGGAGAGCTAGACATCGCCTACCGCATAAGATACTGTCAGGACAGCGCACAGAGTTACTATGAATACCGCTGGAAACAGGGTTGCGAGTATGTGAAGATAATGGGATTCCAAAGATACTGTAAGGTCATGAGCTAAGTTGGCCGAAGACAGGCCTGTAACAGAGGATGAGCCTCACATAGCTCGAGGGTCTGTTCACAAAATACAGTACCGCATAAAGGCTCATATAGATGAGAAATCCGGTGAGCCATGCCACAGGTGGAAACGCCATCAACTCTCCCATGTGGGGGCTACCCTCCCTTAATATTCCGGATGAGGTCAGGTGGAGGGAGTAAAGGAACGCTAGAGTGTTTGACGATATGCCAACCAACGCGAGGAGAAGGTAGCTCAGTTCGAAGAAATCCTGCCATCTTTTCTCTGATTTGCCGTGTGGTGGCATCATATGCCACTTAGATCCCGTTTTAGAGATTAATAGTCTTAAATAGGGTAGGAGGATGTGGTTGTATCTTTTAGCATCCACGTCCTCGTAAGTCGTTTTTGCTTTAGCCGTATGTTGAATCCGACATGTATGAAGTCAGATTGCAGTAGCGACGGACAACAAGTCTATGAACGTCCTTTCTAAGCACGTGCATTTTCCCTGTAATCCTGCTGAAGAAAGGTGTCCCTTTCCTCCGACATAAATGCGGCCCTGTCGTTTCTACGAACAAGCTTCATAAAAATAAATTAATCTAAGATCGGTACCAGTGCAGCCAACTCCTCCATCTTTGGGCACATGCCCTTCGCTGTCGAGGAATCCTTTGAGGAAGCTTCGTTTGCAGTCTTCGCAATATTCGATGAATTTGCGTATCTTGTTTATGTCGATGGGTTTTTGGAGGAGTCCGCTGAGGACTTACGCTTACGTAGTGTTTGCCGCGGGCTGTTGGTTTTGTTTGGGCGGTTCTCTTCGTAGTACGTGGACGATGCATCTGGCGAATTCTTCAATGATCTCTATGTCTTTTGCCTCTCTAATTCGGTTTTTGTCCCCTCTTGTGTCCTAGCCTTTTAGGAAGCCGCGAATCATCTTCAATGCTCCCACCGCTTTTGGCCTTTAAAAGCCGAGACTCAGCTATTGCTGGTATGGATGATGCTGGGCTGTTCTCCGCGGTGATCACATTAGGTTATTCTTCTATGATGACCTTGACGCCGAGATTTTCCAATCTCTTAAAACCCTTGTCTAAAGTTAATAGTGGTATGCCGCTGGCTTTTGCGGATGCGGCTAGTAGGAGGTCTGCGTCGTTCATTAGTTGACCTTTCTCCTTTAACCTGTCGTAGAGTTTGCAGTATTCTAAAATGATGTCATTAGTTATTTCAACAACGGTAAATCCTTCCTCAATTGTTTTCTTCAGTTTACCCCGCTTGGCTTCAGGTATCCCCCTCAACATCTCTATTAGTGTTATTATGCTTATCTTTCCATCCACGGGTTTTTTCTCTTTTAACTTTTTTATGAGAACGCTTGTATCTATCAGCTGCATCATCGGAGTTTAAACTCCCTTCTAAACCTTCTAGATTCTTCGAGAATGTTGTTCAATTCTTTCTCAGAGAGAAGCTTGGCGAGATTTTCCAACGCCCTCTTTTTCCTTGTCTCCGTGGCCTCCTTGTATAATTCTAGTAGGTATTCTCCCCACTCACGGCTTCCTTTATCCTTCTCCAAGGTTTTCTTCACATCATTGGGGACCGATATCGTTGAATAATTACGCAATTATGTCACCTAATGCTGATAAAGCCTCGTCAGCTAATAAACTTTTCAACATTAGGTTCCCGCGGCTTGTTTGGAAAGAGAGTTTATGGGACGTGTCCGAGGGGGGCCTTTTGGTCGAAGATTTCTGCGCATGAGTTGCAGCATAGATAGTATTCGCGTCCCTCTATTGTCCTCTTTATTGGGCGGCCTTCTATTTCTTTGCCGCATATTGTGCAGAAGACTCTTATGCCTGCTCCGGGCTTTAGCCTTGGCCCGGGCTCGTCTTTGATGGTGTTTGTGACGATGTTTGTTCTTATTCCCTGTATGCCGTTGAGGGTTGAGAGTTTGTTGGCTATGAAGTCGTCCAGCTCAGCGTAGCTCTGGACTGAAAGCCTCACAATTAGGTCGTGCTCTCCAACGGTGCGGTAGAGTCCCACCACTTCCTCGATGTTTTTCAACTGCTCCACAACATTCCCGATGTCGGCTGGTTTGGCGCTTATACCGATGAAGATGTCATAGCCCGTTACGCGTTTAGGGTTCAGCAGTATGGTGAAACGCTGTATCACACCTTCTTTCACAAGCCTGTTAACCCTCTGCCTCGCCGTTGGGACGCTGACCCTCGCCTTACGCGCAAGCTTAGAGAGAGGTATTCTGCCATCCTCCTGAAGTATGGAGAGTATTCGGTAGTCTATTTGGTCCAGCTCCAAGGTGTCTATCTATTCACAGTCATGCCGTATATAGTTTGTCTATCCGCCCAGCCTCGGCCTAAGACGCGGCAGTAGGAGGGGCAGGGAGACGATGAACGAGATGGTGAAGAACCATACTGAGCCTATTGTTATGTCCAACGAAGTGTATCTACCGATGAGTGTGGCAGCCGCTATGAATAGGGCTGTTATCGCCGTCGCGAAGGATAGACAAATGCTGAGCGTGAGTAGGCTTCGATAAGGTTTCCCCATCGTTTTTCTCACCTCATCTTGGGCTTAACCCTTGCGAGCGTCAGACTGTTGAGGGTGACTGAGACGCTGCTCAGAGCCATCAGTAGCGCAGCCAGCTCTGGGCTCATTATGAAGCCTGTCGCCGGGTATAGGGCGCCTGCCGCAATCGGGATGGCTGCTGCGTTGTATCCAAACGCCCATAGAAGGTTCTGCTTAATCTTCTGCATGGTTTTCTTGCTCAGATGAATCGCGTTGACGACGTCGCGGAGGTCGTCTTTAACGAGGACTATTTTGCCCGCCTCCATCGCTATGTCCGTGCCGCTTCCCAACGCTATTCCAACGTCTGCCTGTGTGAGCGCTGGTGCGTCGTTTATCCCATCTCCCACGAAGCCGACCCTCTTACCCTCTTGCTGAAGCTTCTTCACCTCCTCGGCCTTTTCGCCCGGAAGCACCTCGGCCAGGACACGTGTTATCCCCAGCTGCCTCGCTATTGCTTGCGCGGTCCGCGTGTTGTCTCCTGTCAGCATGGCAACCTCGACACCCATGTCCTGGAGAGCCTTCACAGCTTCCGCCGAATGCTCCTTCAAAGTGTCGGCAACGGCCACAAGCCCGAGAGGGGCCCCGTCAAAGGCCATTATCATCACAGTCTTACCTTCATCCTCCAACATGCGTATCCTCTCCTCCAGCTCCGCCACATCCACACCATAACTCTCCATAAGCTTCCTATTCCCCAGCAGTATCGTTTTCCCGCCATACGTTGCGCGCACGCCGTGTCCGGGGATTGCCTCAAAGTCCTCCGGCTCAGGTATCTCGAGCCCAAGCTCCTTGGCTTGCTCCACTATGGCCTGTGCCAGCGGATGCTCTGAACGTTTCTCGGCTATGGCCGCTATGAGTAGCAGGTCCCGCTCGTCCTCGATTGGCCGCGGGTTGGCCAGCATCTTGACTGCGGGCTTCAGTAACACTAGGTCGGTTACAGAGGGCTTGCCCCTTGTAAGCGTCCCAGTCTTGTCAAAGACTATGACGTCGAGCTTGTGGCATATCTCCAAAGCCGCTCCGTCGCGTATGAGTATCCCGTTTTCCGCCGCTTTTCCCGTGCCAACCATCACAGCTGCTGGTGTGGCGATGCCTACGGCGCATGGACAGGCGATGACAAGTATTGAGATGGCTATTATGAGGGCGAATATTCCCGCTGTTGTGTCGGGTGCTACGATTCTCCAAAACCCTGCCCACATCTCGCCGCCGCGTGGAACAAAGTAGAGCTGATATCCTGCGAAAAACCAGAACGCGAACGCCAGCATGGAGATTATGAGTGATGCTGTTACGAAGTGGCCGGCTACCCAGTCAGCCAGCCTCTGTATCGGGAGCTTCGTCTGCTGAGCCTGCTCCACCAACTTAACTATCTGCGCCAGCGCCGTGTCTTTCCCAACCCTCGTCGCTCTAACCTTCAGGAACCCTGTCTTATTCACTGTGGCGCCTATAACCTCATCTCCAACCTTCTTATCAACAGGAATACTCTCTCCAGTAATCATGGACTGGTCGACGGACGAGTAGCCCTCTACAACCACACCATCCACTGGAATTTTCTCCCCTGGCCTCACGAGGACAACATCACCTATCTGAACATCGTCTGCAGGTATCTCCATCTCCTCGCCGTCTCTAATCACACGCGCGGTCAACGGCTTCAGCTCCATCAATCTTCTAACGGCCTCAGATGTTCTCCCTCTCGTAATTGTCTCCATCAGCCTGCCCAACACTATGAAGGCTACAAGAAGCGCCGCAGCCTTGAACCATGTTGGAAAGCCGGGGGCGAGTGGATAGAAGGCGTGAACGGAGCTGAAGATGTATGCGGAGCCTATTCCAACTGCGTAGAGAAGGTTCATGTCAGCTGCACCGTGCATGAGGCTGCGGGCTGACCTGATGAAGAACTGTCTCGCGGGCCCAAAAACAGCTATCGACGTAAGTATGAAGAGGAACAGCGGGCTCCCGAGAAACTCCGGCAAAGAAACATATTGGATAAGGTGTTTCCTAAACTCTCCCAACACCACAAGCGCGGCTATCGGCGCCGCTATCCCGAGGTTAATCATCTGACTACGTATCTCACGCCGCCGCTCCTGCTTCTCACGCTCCATCGCCGTCTCCGCAGAAACCTCCTCCCCCGCATCATAGCCAACGCCTCTCACAGCCTTTATGAGAGACTGCTTACTTGTCTCAGGTAACACGTTTACGACAGCCCTACCCGTCATCAAATTAACCGAAACATCTACAACACCCTCAACCTCCTTCAAAGCATTCTCAACACTCTGAACACATGAAGCACAATGCATCCCACGTACGCCCAGCGTTATTTGGTCCTTGAGAACCCTGTACCCTATCTCCTTGATAGCCCTCTCCATTTCGGCGAGGCTCACACGCGTCGGGTCATACTCAACCAACGCACGCGAAGAAGCGAAGTTGACGCTCGCATTGTATACGCCGTCGAGACTTTTGAGCATGCTCTCTACGCTCTGTGCACACGACGCGCAGTGCATGCCACCAATCTGGAGAACAACCCGACGACGCTGAGCCAATGACCACCACCCGCAACAACAAAAAAATAGGGGATGAAGCGTCTTCAGTGGCTGTGCGGCTCCTTGATGTATTTGTGGGGGTTTTTCTCAAACGCTTTCTTACATCCTTCTGCGCAGAAGTAGAAGACCTTCCCACCGTGCTCCGACTTGTACCTAGCGGTCGCGGGGTCCACCTCCATGCCGCAAACAGGGTCTACAACTTTCCCAGCCATGTTACATCAACCAATGGAGTTCTTTGCCGAAATTATAACATTCCCATACATAGAAGGAAACAAGATGAACAGTAGTTTTCCGAAAGAGATAACGCTGAACAGAATGACAGCAAACATTAGGAAATCCGTGGGCCTGCACTTTATAAGCCAGAAACTCGAAAAACCCAACCCCTATATACCTTCGAAAAAGGCAACTGCCCTCCCGCGACCTTAGAGCCGATGTTGAAACTTGTTTCCATCTTCTGACGAACGCAAGCCTGTTAGTGGGCTAAAATTCATGTCTTAGGGAATTGATAAAAGCTGCATGTGACGGTTTAGCGTCGTACATATGTCGGGTAAACCCTTATTTACTACCTCTGATTGGGGTAGGGGGTAAGGGTAAACAGTAAAGGTAAACCAAATTGGCTGAGTACGTTACAGTTTCCACAAAAGTCAGGAGGAAGTTGAAGGAGGAGGCTGAACGGCTTGGTGTAAAGGTCTCCGAGGTACTGAGGCGTGCTTTGGAAGAGGAGGTCAGGAGACGTAGGCTTGAGGAGCTTGAGAAAAGACTTGAAAACCTCGGCACAGCTCTCGATAAACTCGACACAGACAGGATAACTCTGATGATTCGGGAGGATAGGAAATCTCAGTGAACACTGAATGAGGGACCTTCTCTTCGACGCATCATCCCTCGTATCTTTGTTGAAGCGCAGGAATCTAAAACCGCTCAACCACAACTACATACATTGGTTAACTATCTACGAAGTTGAAAAAGCTCTCTGGAAGGAAGTGTTAACGTAGTTTAAGCTTGGGATTACAGCCTTCGACGCTTCTTGCGTCGTTTTAGCTAAAGCAAATGACTTATCTCTGGTGACTGAGGATGCTGAATTGAGGGATAAAGCGGGAAAAATGATTAAGGTAGTTAGTGTAAGCGAAATTTTGCAGCCTTTTTCGTCGAATGATTGGGGCCGCCACTAATTCAGCCTCGGGTCTCGTTAACGAGGTCTGAGGCCTCAAGAGGATGCGCTGCTTCCGCGATTAGAAAATCACGCAGCACCAACATGTCTTTCTCTAAATATTCAGCGATACAGCCGAGAAGCTTCTTCAAAGATTCTCTGTCTCTATAGCTTTTCAGGATGGGGATCAGATGCACGTTAAGGAACCTATGCTGAATCCGCCGTATATTTTTCAGTGTGTCCAAGTCACCAGCCAGCGCTGCCTTTTTCTCCTCTCTAAGCAGTATGTTAATGAAAGCAAGCATTGTCGTCAAATGGTCAGGGTTATCTGACTCGCAGTCGTATCCTGCGTTCTTGTAAAATTCGTTAACCATTGTAGGGTAAAGCCTACGTGTTGCAGGGTCCAGCTCTACCCGTATGGACCTTCCTAGGAGCTGGGGAATTTCGGAGGACGCCTCTTCTATAATCTTACTGGTGTTGAGCACGCATCCAAGCTCCCGAAGGCCCTCAAGAATCTGTGACGCGGAGGGGTCACCGTTTTCGAGGAGCTTAAATAAAGAATAGAGGGTTTCGTAGAATGTTTGCCGTATTTCTATTGTTTGAATATCCATCGATGCTTCACCAGATTATCTGAGGTACCTCGATCTTCATCTTCTTACCTGTGGGTTTTAGTCTTGCCTTTGTGTCGTAATATGCTTGGGCTGCTCCTATCCAGCTCAGAAGAGGCCAGTCTCCGAGCGACGGGTCTCCCAGCAGTATCGGGTTGGGTGTGACTCCGTTAAACCGCCATTCATCGGGCTTGAGCCCTGTCATATAGTAGTCGTCTGGGCTCTTGGTGAAGAGCAGCTGTTTGACGAGCGGTGGAAGCTGTTTAACCGGGTTCACCGCTTCCTCTGGTATGCTGACCTCATCGGGTATTTCATCGAGTATTTTCTTGAGCGTCGGGTCTTTGAGGCCCTTGAGGTAGTTTGTCTTTTTGATAACCGTGTCTGACCACCTGCCTAGACCGTATGGAACCGCGATCACACCCTCCATGACCGTGGGCTCGACCACCGCAGCTGCCTCCAAAACGCCATACGGTGTCTCCACCTCGACGAACTCACTGTTTTTGACTCTAAACTTCTCGGCGTCCCGCGGGTTTATTATGACAAAGTTCTCTGGGAGGATTTGTCTAATCCAGTAGTAGAACTGGCTTCTATGTTTAGTCATAAGGGGCCCTGTCAGGAAAACAAGGTGCAGAGGATACTCTGTCGCAGGCCACAACTCACTTAACGGAGTTCCTAGCGGTGAAAGTCTTCCTTTTCCTTCGATGGGGGCATACGTGGCTGCAGGTATGTATTTGGGCCCGCCGTAGAACCTTTCACCGGTCACGCTGTTACGAGTCTTGGCTAGGGTCTCATTCCAGAGCCTAGCTACTCCGTCGCCGAATGGGCTTCGCTTTGTGAAGCCCTTCTCATTAAACGCGTCGTCATATTTTGTGAAGACGCCGCCCCTCGCTAACGCGTAGGTCACATACCTCCATTCGTCGGCTGGCAGTATGTCTTTGAACTTTGCTATTGGGTAGTTCTGCTCCACAAACCCGACCTCTGAAGACGGTATTTCCGCAGGTATTAGGCCGCGGTCTTTTGCATCCAAGGCGCCGTTACTGTATACTCTCATAATGTATTCCCAGAGGCAGTTGAGCGGGAACCACTGGCCATCGTACTTTTTCTTAGCAACTCCCGGTATGCCTTTCTCTCCATAGCCCGGGGCCTTAAGGGCTTTCGCGACATCTATCAGGAACTCCCACATGCTCGCCCATCTGTCGTGTCCGTTGGGGCATTTCCCTATGTATTCTGTCATTGGAAGAATTATAGGAGACCTCCAGCCTTCGTTCAAGAGCCCGCCGCCGCTTGTGGCGTATAGGTATTGGATTCCAAGGGTTCCTGTCTCGAGGTATGTTGTGTCGGGAACGATGTAGTCTGCGTACATGAAGGTCTCGTTTATCGTTGTGGTGATGGCTATGAATAGCGGTATCTTCTGGGTGTTTTTCAATACTTCGATGAATTTGATGCCGTAGTTGGCGGAGAGGACTGGGTTGGCGTAGTACATAATCAATGCTCCGATGCCGTATGGGTAGCCTTCAGCGATTGCGGCGAACAGCTCCGTGTAGCTCTCCTCAGGGGTTAAGGGGTACCAGGGCCTCTTTGCTGGGTATGGGTTCTCGCCCCGCTTCAGCTTAAGCAGGTACTCCAAGGTGTTTTCGTAGGCGTAGCCGTGTCGGTCTACGGGTGGGCCGAGTCGTGGCGGTTCACCGAAGCCGCTTGTCCCTGTGTTATACAAGTATCCGTTGTAGTTTGTGTGGGCGGCTCTCGCCATCAACCCACCCTTTCTGTTCAGGTTTCCCACGATTATGTCGAGCACTCTGAAGGCCCATACAGCGTATTCACCGTTTGGATGCATGCAAACACCTCTGTGTAAATATGTTGACGCCCGTGGTGCAGCTTCGGTGAAGTCATGGGCCATCTCTACGATGGTTTCAACTGGTACGCCGCATATCTCCGACCATTCCTCCAATGTTTTGCTGAACGCCTCCTCCTTGAGGATTGTGAAAGGTGTCTTGACAAGAACCTCTTCTCCCGAAGACAGTTGAACTCTTCCGCTGAATTCTATGTCAGCCTTCTCAACAGCGTCGTTGGGCATGAGAACGCCGTTGACGGAGACTACGGGTTGGGAGCCTTCTAAACCTATGTCAGACGCCTTGAGATGTTCTCCGAAACGTGGATGCCCGTTCTCAAATATCACGAGCCATGTAGCGTTGGTGTTGACTGGGTATCCTCTCAACGTCTTGGCAGCCTCCGAGTTGGTGATTGAGAGAAACTCTTTGTCGAAACGGTTGTTCTCGATCATCCATCTTATCATCGCCATGGCAAGTGCAGCGTCCTCACCGGGCTTCACAGGAACCCATTTGACCGAGCCGCGTGTACCCAACGTTCTCGGAGCTGTCGGGTTTACATAGTAGACCTTCACCTCTCCCTCCACTGCTCTCTCTATTAGAAGGCCTTGGCCCGTCGCTCCCGGATGCTGTCTACCCATGGTCGCCCCTGCCATTATGACAACCTTGGCGCCCATCACGTCTGCGTTAACATCCGTGTATCCTGACCAGAGCCTGTTTCCGGCGTAGTAGCCGAGCTGACACGCCGAGGTGTGGCGCAGCCAATTGACGCTGCCTAGGGCGTAAACCCATCGCTGGTAGAAGTAGTCTGCGTGCCCCTGTCCCCTGCCTCTGACGAAGACAATTTTGTTGGCTAGAAAGCCGAGGTCGGGGCGGTCGGGGTCTATCAGCACATCCTCGAGCCTGAGTCCATACTCGCCAAGTTTTGTGGTCCATTTTTCTTTAAACCCTTCTATGGCTGCTGTCAGCTCTTCAATACCTACATTCTTGTCCTTGGCCTTTGCAACCAAGCTGTCAACATCTTTCTTAATTTCTGCAAGCAGCGTGTTCGGATTCTCTACGCCAGTTTCCTTGAGCCTGCCGTAGACAAAGAAGTTCTTGAGGCCGGGCAGCCTTTCACCAGTTTCATCTATCACGCCGCCCTCCACAACCTCCTTCACTAACTGCTCCCATGAAATCGTCTTCCATTTTCCGCTGCCTCGGGGCCCGGCTCTTTTCAGCGGTTTGAGAACTCTGTAGGGGTCGTATACGTAGTGGATGCCGTCCTGCCCCCTCGCACACAGTGTACCATGCCACATGGCCATCGCCTCCTCGACGGGTGTTTGGTAGTCCAGCTGAGTGTATCTCTTGACCTGCCTGTCGTAGGAGACGGCTCTGTTGTATGGATGGTATGGATTGCCCTCAATCCTCTCTATCACATCAACTCCGTCTCTGTTCACTATGCGGACTCTTATCCCGCATCTTACGTTGCATCCAAGGCATACAGAGTTTACGTAGCGGACATTAGACCCTCTCTGAGGGTCGGATGGATAGATCTCACGCTTCGGCCGGAAAATCTGCTCAATAGTCGGGCTGTATCCTGCGAGGAAGGCGCCGAGCGAGGCAACTGCGACTATTCCTCTTATCGCATCTCTTCTGCTACTCATGCACCTCCACCCCCGTCGCGTATTTACTGTCCCATGGGAAAATCCATGAGAGCACTGTGAAGACGAATATCGCCATGGCGAAAATCGAGAGAGACGCTATCAGCCCCTCTTTGCCAAGCAGCGGCATCTCATACCACAAAAGTCCCTCCTCGGTCCGTGAAATTATCTGTCCGCCGATAACCATGTTCCATCGATAGGCTAGGACACCGATTAATGCGAGCAGTGATGAAAACAGTACGACAGACATGCGTCGTCTCAGTGATGGTATGAGGAGCAATACTAGCGGTATTCCGGCGCCTATCACGAACTCTATGACACCCGTTGAGACCATTAGATCAAATTTTAGGGCCTCTAGATATGGCCAGCTCGCTGTTCTGTGGTATGCTCTGTAAAGCTCGTCAGCTCCTTTAAGCGCTAGGTCAACAAGCAGAGTCCACGCAAGAAGCCCCGCCAAACCGTAGACAACGCCTTTGTCAAGCCTCCCTGCATGCGACGCGAAGGCATAGTAGACAATTATCAGCAAGGCTATGCCTGAGACTATTGCTGAAACGAGAAAGTCGACTGCCATGAAAGGTGTCGCCCAGAGAACCCTTGATTTCATGCTGCCGAAGAGGAACCCGACGTATGCATGAAACAGTGCTGCGAGAGGTATTCCTACAAAGGCGAGAACCGTCACAACCTTCTTATCACGTTTAAGCATGGTGTCCGAAACCTCTCGCGCGCCGAGGGCCAGTATTCTCCATAATGTTTTCAGCTTTCCTCCTCTGTTGGCTTTCTCTACTAGGTCCGCTCTCCAGAGGAAAATTATTTCAACAACCATCAAAATTATGTAGCCTACAAGCAGGTATCCGAAAACAGCCATCGGCGATATGTTAGGTGTTGAAGGGGTTGCGACGAGGTGGGGTCTCGTGAATATCTCATACGCTCTATCGGGTTGTTTCAAATCTGCAATGAGTGGGAGAGGAGCTATCAGTAGGAAGGTAAAAGCCAGCAGCACAGCGATTCCGCCGGCTTTCTTGTAGCGGGTGTTACCAAAAGCGTAGGCGAGCGAGCTTATGATAAACGAGCCGGCCACAAGCCCTGTTATGTATGGGTAGATTGTGATCAACACGCCCCATATGGCAGGCTGCGCCAATTCATTCGGATAAATGAACTGCTCCATCACCATTCACCCCCTTACCTGTTAGCCTCCTCGGGCAGGCCTATGTAGAAGGTCATGGGCTTATTCCCTGTCCACGGCTTCCATCGTGAGAAAGAGCTTTCTCGGACGATTTTTGAGACCTCACTGTCTGGGTCGTTCGAGTCTCCGAAGATTCGTGCCCCTGTTGGACATGCCTCAACGCATGCAGGCAGCTTACCCTCATATATCCGGTGTCGACATAGAGTGCACTTGTCGGCGACACCCTTAACCGGGTTGAAGAAACGGGCGCCGTATGGACAGTTCTGGATGCATGCGCCACAGCCTATGCAGACGTTATCGTCAACTAGGACCTCGCCGTTGGGTGCTTTGAAGGTTGCGTTAACCGGACATACTTCAACGCATGAGGGCTCTTCGCAATGGTTACACATCTTGGGGACGAATACTACGCCTCCCCCAGGTGTGACATATCTCTCGATCCATGTCCTGAAAACACCTATTGGAACGTTGTTCTCAGCCGCGCAGGCTGCAAGACACGCATAACAGCCATAACACTTAGAAACATCTATAACCATAGCCCACCTCTTCCCAGAAGACTCTTGGCCTACCTCCGCAACACCCGTAGCAAGACCAGTTAAAACCAGCGAAGCACCCGCTGCACAGACCGAAACCAACACGTCACGTCTTTTCAACTGGTCACCATTCGACATATTCGTATAAACATTCTCACATCATGTAGAAAAGCTATGGCCTATAGATGTATACTGATTTATACAGTTGTATCTCTATCTAATGGTCAAGTGTTTGACCTGTCTAAATTTCGCTCTTTCGTAAAGAACCTCCCATCGATTTGGTGATGATCCCGCCATGTAGATAAGTAGTGTGTTTATCGCTTGGGTTTCTTTACCTCCCCCGTTACGAGTAGGTCGAGGGGTGCTCCGTTCACCATTGTTACTTTGTATCTTACGCCGGGGAGGTCTCCCATGGATTTGCCCATGGAGCCGCCGATACCTTCGACGATTACTTCGTCGTGTTCGTCTACGACGTTTAGGGCTCCGTCGCCTGGTAGGAACGCGGTTATGACTTTGCTGTTTTTGATGAGCTGGACGCGGACGCATTTGCGGACGGCTGAGTTGGGCTGACGCGACTCAATACCCACTTTCTGTATCACGATGCCACGGGCCATCGGCGCCCCCTCGAGAGGGTCTGTCTTCTCCTTGAGGTTGAGCATTCTTATGCGGTAATCTCGCTTCGCCCACCTAAACCTGTTCCTAACCTGCTTAAGATGTCTCGCAGCGAATTCTCCGTTGCCCATTCCGGTCTCCGAAAAACAGCTGCATGCCGGTGTTAATAAGGTTGAGCCTATCCGCCGATGGTGTGCATCGGCCTCACATGAGGCACAAACCCTTTAGCCTTAATAAGCGTCTCGACACCCGCGAACTTTTTCCTAAAACTCTCCCTGATAAAAGCGGCTATCTCCTCGTCCGAGGCCCCGCCGCGCAGAAGCCCCTTCACATCATACTCGTCTCTGCTGAAGAGACATGGCACGATTTTTCCATCGGCTGTTAGCCTTATTCTGTCACAGTCGCCGCAGAAAGGCTTGGTCATGCTTGTGATGACGGCGACGTTTCCATCAGCTCCGTCGGCGAATTCGTAAACCACCGCCGTGCTTCCCGGTTCACGCGGCAGCTCAACCAACCCATACTTTTCACGTATCTTCTCTATTATCTCCATGCCGGGCACAAGCCGTGAAACATCCCATAGATGTCTACCGTCGAAAGGCATGTATTCTATGAACCTGATGGAGAAACCTGACTGGCGGCCAAGCTCCACGAAGTCTAGTATCTCGTCGTCGTTGCAGCCACGGGTTACGACGCAGTTTATCTTGATGGGCTGCAGTCCAACCTTCTTCGCCTCCCTAAGCCCGTCCAACACTTTCGAGAAAACATCCTTTCGTCCAACTATTTTTTCAAACCTTTCGGGCTTGAGGCTGTGGAGGCTTACTGTGACGCTTTGGAGTCCTGCTTCTTTGAGCTGCGCCGCCTTTTCCTCCAGAAAGTAGCCGTTGGTTGTCATCGAGATTGTCTCGACGCCGGGTATGCTGCTGATGAGCTTCACGCCCTTCTCCAAGTCACGTCTCATCAGAGGCTCGCCACCGCTCAGCCGAACCTTGGTAACATTCATGCCTACGAGTATTCTGATCACACGCGCCATCTCCTCATAGGTAAGAATCTCCTTATGAGGTATCCAGACGGGGTGAAGAGGCATGCAGAAATCGCATCGGAAGTTGCATCTATCGGTGACCGAGAGACGGAGCTTCCTCGCCACCCTACCGAACCCATCTACCAGCGGCTGCAAACTAGCAAAGATAAGGTACGCGACGCTATAAAGAGATTTTTGATACACTTGGTTGAGTTATTTGACCGCCTGCATCGCATGCCTGTAAACATGTGCGATTGCTCCGAAGAGCATCACGACGACGCCTAGGTTGAAGAGAGAGAGGTTTTTGAGGCCTTCGAGATAGTTTTGGAAAGCGACGAGAGAGAGAATGCCTATGACTGCTAGGAGGCCCATGATTATCCTCACAGCCCATGGGTAGGGGAGCTGGAAGGTTATGGGCCTTGTTCTGACAGGGGGCTTCTGTGGATGCGCCGATGGTGGTGGCGCGATGAACTTGTAGCTTATGATGAAGGATGCGGCCACGAGGAAAGCCAGCAGCGGGTAGAAGATCAGGGGCTCGATGTATACTGCCGTGAAGGCGTCGACCCGCGGCGTGGTGTAGAAGCCCCAGACGGTTGTCACAGCTATGAGGACTAGTGAAGATATTCCCGCCGCCGTGAAGAAGGGCCTCTCTTTCCAGCTGAGTTTTTTGGAGCGGTCGACGAAAGGTATCAGGAGGAAGAATAGGATGAACAGTAGGGGGAGGAAAGCGCCCGCTGTAAACCTCTCAAGCCCCGTCCTCAGAAACGCGTAGATACCGGTGAGATACCACTCCGGCACCTCCACGATCCCCCTTGTCGGGTCATACTTTATCCCAAGGTCGACGGGATAGAGCCCACCCGCTATCAAAATCGCGCCTATGACGCCTGCGACGACTGGCGGGTCGAAGACTAGGTTACGTGGGAAATGGACGAGGACTAGGAGAAGCATAACCATGGGGAGGATGAAGACATGCAGAGCGTAGAACCTGATTATGAGGTCGTAGAGACCGCCGCCGAGAAGAAGAGGCGCAAGCTGGGCCCCAAGGAAGGGCGCGGAGTTTGTGAGTCCGACGGCGATGTTGACCGCCAGCATCGCTCTCTGGTTGAGTATGAGGTCGTATCCTGTGAAAGCCTCGATTACGGTCACGGTTCCTAGAATAATTCCAGTCACCCATATAACCTCGTTCTTGACCTTGAATCTTCCGCTGAAGTATTGGTAGAAGAGGTGGGCGATGGCGAGGAAGACCATCGCGTTTGAGGCGTGGTAGTGGATGTTTCGGATGAAGAAGCCGAAGGCTATACCGTCTTGAATCTGTTTCACACTGTTGTAGGCCTGTGTGACATCGGGTCTGTAGTATAACATTAGAAGAGCTCCAGTGACTCCGAGGAGCAGAAAAACAATTGCCGTTAACGTGCCGAGGTATCCGAAGGGACTGACCGCGACCCGTGGTATTTGGAACCTGAAGGTTACAATCGGTGTTCTCTCAAGCCTCTCCACAAGCCATTTGACAAACTCGTCAAACACACGGCCCAGCGGCCCTGCCTCGGTCTTCTGCTGAGACATTGGTAATTACCTCACCGTCTCAATATATAAGAGTAAATCCAAACAACCTTAAGGCCACAAAGTTAAATAACAAAATCCGTTGCTCAGGGTGTTGAAGCACGTCATCTCGGCTAAGCAGTTCGACCGCGATACACTTGCTGATTTGTTCTCGACTGCGAAGGCTTTGAAGAACAGGTTATCGGAGAAGAGGGGTTTGAAGCTTGCTGTCGACAGGATTTTGATGACGGTGTTTCTGGAGCCTAGCACGAGGACGCGGCTGAGCTTTGTCTACGCCATGAAGCGGCTGGGAGGCGAGGTTGTCGACTTCGGGCCCGAGGAAGTGACAAGCAGGGCTAAGGGCGAGACCTTCGAGGACACTATGCGGATGCTAGACGGATACGCTCCGGATGTGATTGTTCTCAGAAGCCGTGAAGTCGGGGCCGCTGAGAAGGCATCGAAAATCGTCAGATGCAGCGTCATCAACGCGGGTGATGGCTGGAACGAGCATCCCACCCAGGCGCTCCTCGATGTCTACACCATTTGGGAGGAGCTGGGAAAGGTGGATGGACTCAGGATAGCGATTATGGGTGACCTAAGATATGGTAGAACACCCAGCAGCCTCTCCTACCTTCTAGCAAAATATCGAGACATCACCTTCCACTACGTCGCTCCGCCTCAGCTCCAAATCCGCGAAGAGGTGTTGAAGGAGGTCTCCCATCACGATGTTCATCAGCATAGCAGGCTTGAGGAGATAAGGGATGAGGTTGACGTGCTTTATGTGACGAGGCTTCAGAAAGAGCGGCTTGGCGATGAGAACCTGTATCAACAGCTGAGGGGAAGCTACGTCGTCACCGTCGACCTATTGAAGAAACTCAAGAAAATCCCCTTGATAATGCATCCCCTGCCGCGTGTCGATGAGTTGTCAACCGAGGTGGATGCTCTGCCTCAGGCCAAGTATTTCCAGCAGGCGGAGAACGGTGTATACGTCCGCGCCGCCCTTCTTACAAAATTGCTCAACCTCGACACATCAAGCCTTCAGAGAAGCTAAACCCTCAGATTTTTTTGCGAACATCCACAATCCATGAACAGCCGAAGCGGCCACAAGTGCTGCGGGAAGCAAAGCCAGCAGCGCGAAAAGGTCGGTGGATATCCTGACCATTTGTAGAACAGCTGCCGCGGCGAAGTTGAGGCCGAGGACGAGTAAAAGGCCTGAGTATAATTTTCTTCTCCATCCGCCGTCCGTGAACAGTGTTGAGATGGCTATGATGTTTACTGCTCCGAGTCCCGTGACTAAGGAGGTGAGAGGGGCGTTAGAGGTTGCCGCCGCGAGGGCTAGGACGATGGATGACATGGGGAGCAGCTGATATGGAGCTTTCCCCCTCAACAGTTTTACGCCATAAGTTGTTTTGACAGCTTCGCCGACAACTCCGACCGCCGCCGCGAGGGCGATTACCTGCAACACCCTACGAATCAGGGCCGCGGAAGCATCCACCGTGGGAAGACCGGTCAAAGGTGTTAGAAGATTAGCCAAGCCTGTGTGGAAAACGGCGCTATACATGGCGAGTCCAGCAGCCGCAGAAACCATGACAGCGTCGCCGAACCTGCCTCCGTTTCCGCTTAGGGTTGGGGAAAGGGCCGCGAATGCCGCGGGGATGATTAGCAGAGCTTCGGGGCCGAGTTCCGTGCTTATGGATGGCTGCGTCTCTGACAGGGGTGAGAGAAAAATCCCGAGAACGATGAAGAGGAGAACTGCGGCGGCTACGGCTGTGAAGGCCTGGGGAAACGTGGAAACTGTCTTGACACCTGCAGAAGCCGTTGCCAATAGAAGAATAGCCAAGGTTAGTGAGGTCGATTCAGCTGGAAAAGAGATGGTTGTTAAAGCGGCCAGCAGCCCCAGAACGGCCGAGGCTGAGACAGCCTGGGCAATCACTGGGCCCATCCTCTCATAGAGGAGAGTGTGGGAGACGAGAGCCACCGCGAAGACAACAAGGATGGGAAATTCGAGCCCCTCCCCATTAAGGGGTCTGATGATTAACGTGAGCAACAAAGTTGTTGACGCCAGTTGTGGGATGAGGGGTTTCTGGAAACGGAGTCCGAGGCGTGTTAACCAAGGTGTGAGCAAAGCTGTCGCGAGAAAAAGCCCCGCAACCGCTCCGAGGGTGGAGAAACTGCTGAAAAAATAGGACGCGAAAACGAGGTAAAGGTAGAGCATCGAGTAACTTCCCCCCAGACCCGGCCTACGCCGGCCAATCAGAAGAAGACCCAGCGCAGCCGCCGCTACAAGAAGGATGAAAATTATCAGTGGCAACAACCCATAAAGCATCGTGAACCTCGTGTAATAAACTGCGTGGACCAGCTAAGGCGGTGTTATGGTCACGGGTTTTGCGACCGTTATCCTGAAGCCCTCGTTCTGGGCGGCTTCGAGCCAATAGTTGTTGACTTGTTCCTGTATGCTTGCTATCGCCTGCTCCTGTTTCCTCGGCGTGAAGAGATGTCTGAACCTGTTTTGATGTCTGAGATATTCTTCGACGGGTTTCAGAACTGTTGGGATGTATGTGTGGCGGACTTTTCCGTAGACGGATTCCTTCAGAGGCCAGACTCCGCACTCCACCGCCAGCCTCGAGATTCTAACCGAGAGCGAAGGGTCAAACCCCCAGCCTGTTGGACAGGATGAAAACGCTATGAAGAGCTTGGGGCCTTTGAACTGTGAGGCGGTCTCGATTTTTCTAAGCATGTCCACCATGTGCGAGGGAGCTACAGTGGCTATGTAGGGGGGCTTGTGGCTTCGCCAAATCTCGAACAGGTCTTTCTTTGCACCTGTGTAACCTGTTGGATTTCTTTCCGTAGGGGGTGTGGTTGCCGTGGCCGAGCCGTAGGGTGTTGCCCCGCTTTTCTGAAAACCTGTGTTGCCATATGCCTCGTTGTCGTAGACGAGGTAGTAGAAGTCGAGGCCTCTCTCTATCGCGCCTGATGTAGACTGCAGGCCGATGTCATAGGCCGCTCCGTCGCCCGTTACCACGACCACTTTAAGGTCCTCAATACTGTTTACCCGTCCCTTCTCGATTAGAATGTCTAATGCGTCACGTATCCCCTGAGCACCAGCGGGAGCAGAGGCGAAGGCCGTGTACATCCAGCTTGACTTGTTCGGCGTGTAGGGATAAACCTGTAGCAGGGTTAGGCAGCCGGCCGCGTTGACGAAGACTACGTCGGGCCCCAGAACCTTGTGAAAAGCGCGGAGCACAAGCATCGCACCGCATCCCGCGCACATCGTAGCACCGGGAGAGAGATACTCTTCAACCGGAAAATCTCTCAACGTCCTGTACCGCGTCAAGCTTCATCACCTATGTGACCGGCGAGGCGGAGAGCTGTCTGGACATGGGCAAGCTCGTCCGCCCTGAAGAGGAAAACAGGTTTGCCCGGCTGTGTTTTCTCCGGATGCATCAGCATGTGGAAAACATGCTCGAACTCCTCAACCGTTGTATACTTTCCTCCGACACCTCCTATCGCTGAAAGAAGGGTCTCGGGCCTGTTTTTGACATGGTATAGGGCGGCGGCTACCTCGTTGTAGATTATGCCTCCTAGCCCGGGGGAGATGTTCTGGTCGAATACCGCGACCGCTTTTCTGCCGCGCAGCTTTTCCACGATGTCTGGGCTGGGGAAGGGCCTCAGCATCACGAGCTTGACCAGCCCAGCGGGAATACCTTTCTCCCGAAGCCTTACAACAGCTTTTCTGGCGATGCTTGTGAAGGAGTTTGTGACAACTAACACATATTCGGCGTCGTCGAGGAGAAAACCCTCAACAGGGCTGTGAGCCCTGCCCCACATCTCCCTAAACTTTGCCGCAGCCTCTTTGAAAACATCGCTTGCTCTGAGTAGTGATTCATGGATGTTGTGTTTAAAGTATGCGTATATGTGTCCTCCTAGGACCGCAGGGCCCTTGACGACAGGCCTACCCGCTCGGAAGGGATGTGGAGGATTGTATGGTGGTAGAAATTCCTCGACATCGGTTTTCGACGGTATGTAAACAGGCTCGCGTGTGAAGCTAAGGTAGAACCCATCCATGTTGACTATCACGGGCAGCATCACTCTATGGTCCTCTGCAACACGGTAGGCGATTAGAATCAGGTCGAGAACCTCTTGACACTTCTCCGCATGAAGCTGGATGAAGCCGCTGTCACGTGCGGCGAGAACATCGTTGTGGTCAGGCTCTAATGTGATGGGGGCGGCAACGGCTCTCGAGACATTCACCAGCACAAGCGGAGCACGCCAGCCCGCGATATTGTAGAGCATCTCGAAGCCGTAGAGAAGACCTTGGCTCGAGGTGGCTGTGAAGACTCTCGCCCCAGATAGGGAAGCTGTGCCCGCAGCCGTGAGCATGCTATGCTCAGATTCGAGTTGAACAAGCTTCGCCTTCATCAACCCTTGGCTTATCCAGCTGGCGAGCGTCTCGATTATCTCGGTCTGAGGCGTGATCGGATAGGCTGGGATGTAGTCGACATCGGCTATGCGAGCGGCCCAAGCAGCGGCCGCGTTTCCCGTCAACATATCGACTTCACGCAAAAATCTCCACCTCCCTGACAGAGGATATGGCGCGGATGGGGCACTCGACAACACAGATGAGACAGCCCTTGCAGTGCTCATAGTCTATGACGGGCTTATTCTCTGCATCGAGGCTTATGGCCGAGTCGGGACAGTAGACGAAACACACCTTACAGCCCGTGCACTTGCCATAGTCGACCACGGGCCTGAAAACTCTCCAGTTCCCAGTGGACCTGCGCACCGCGTTGCCCGCAGCGAAAACATCGCTGAAGACAACTCTGCCGGATACAGGGTCAACCAGCTCAACTACTCTTTCACTTTCTTCGTCGACTTTGATGGAGTATCTTGGAGTGTTGTCGTAGGTCTCGGACATTAGTGTAAGGTTCTTTTGAAGCAATTCGTCACGCACACCCAGCTCGGCGAGCTCCTCGCGAACAGCCTCCTCAACATGTTGTTTTCTCAACCCGCAGAGTTTTGCGGCAGCTGCCGCCGCTGAAACACTCACGATTGGTTTTCCGATTATTCGCAAAGCCGGGTCTGTGAAGTTTATTCTCATAAACACATGCCCCGCTTGGTCTTCGGAGACCATGGGGCCGCGTGCCGAGTTTATCAACGCCACACCACCTCGCGGAAGGCCTTCCAACGGCCTCGCCTGTGCATCGGCTAGAAGTGTCTCATCCATCACCACCACTATGTGGGGGTTGAAAATGTAGCCTCGCTCCATGATAGGTGAATGAGAAATCCTCGTAAACGCTGTCACAGGGGCGCCTCTTCTTTCAGCTCCGTAGATTGGAAAATCCTGTGCAAAGAGCCCGGCGGAGAACGCCGCACGTCCAAGAATACGGCTGCTAGTCTTAACGCCTTGGCCACCCCTCCCATGAAACCTAATCCTGAGCATGGAGGGGCACCAAACAATATGTTGTGCAAGGTGGCTTATTATTGTTTTATGGATTTCTTTGGTATATAAAGGGCTGCTTAGCTTTGTAAATGAATGCTTGAGGCTTTTTTCAACCCCTGCTCAATCGCCGTAGTCGGAGTTTCGGGCGACCCACACAAGCTGGGCCGCGCCATTTACGACCGTCTGCGTCAGAACAAGCTCGCAGGTGTTTTGAAGTCCCGTCTTTACGCGGTCAGCTCCTCGATAACCGAAATTTATGGAGAGAGAGTTTACCGCCGAGTCTCGGAGATTAACGATGAGGTGGAGCTGGTTGTGGTCGCTGTCCCCGCAACAGCTGTTCCAGATGTTGTGGCTGACGCGGCTGGTCACGGGGCTCGGGCTGTTGTCGTGATCAGCGGCGGGTTCTCCGAGGCCGGCAATAGAGAACTGGAGAACAGGCTCCGGCAAGTGGTAGTGGAGACGGGAATAAGGCTACTGGGCCCCAACACAATAGGTATTATCGACCCCTACACAGGTGTCGACACATCATTCACCCGCGAGACTAAACCGTTTGCAGACGGAACGTGGGGGCGGGCAATCATATATCCCCGAAAAGGTAACGTGGCAATCATTTCTCAGAGCGGGGCCCTGGCCTACCACAGCATAGACCTGTTCGGCGACAGAGGTGTCGGGCTCCGGGCAGCCGCATGCGTAGGCAACCAAGTAGACGTTAACATAACCATGCTGGCGGATTATTTCTCGGACGACCCATTAACCCGGGTTATCGTGCTCTATGTTGAAGGTGTTGCTGACGGTAGAGGTTTGCTCAACGCCGTGTTGAAGGCCAGACATCGTGGTAAACAGGTTGTGGTGCTTAAGGCTGGGCGGACGGCCGTGGGCGGAAGGGCTGCCTACACCCACACCGCCAGCATGGTTGGTGAATGGGATGTTTTCACCGGCTGCCTCAGACAAGCAGGAGCTATGGTTGTAACCGGGGTGGAGCAGATGGTTGACGTCGCCCATCTAGCCAGCCTCCAAAAACCTCCACGAAACAGGAAAACCCTCATTCTCACAAACGCGGGAGGCTTCTCAGTGCTTGCAGCTGAACACATCAACATAAACGGGCTAGAGACACCTCAGCTATCTCAACAGACGGTGGAGAAGCTTCTGCAGCTCAGAGAATCTGGAGCTATTCCGGCGGTGGCAGTTCCAGCTAATCCGCTGGACCTAAGCGGCAGCGCAACACCGGAAGCCTTTGAAAAAGCCTACAACACCGTCGCAGCAGAGGATTTTGGAATTCATCTGTTGATGCCCTTCCACATACCGCCTCCCATGGACGAAAGCGTGGTGGAGAAGCTTGTACGCATAGCTAATGGATGTGGGGCGACGGTGGCGGCGGTTGATACAGGATACTCGGATTGGGGACAACGGATAAGAAAGCTGCTCACGGAAAACGGTGTTCCAGCATTTGAAAGCGTTGAGGCGGCTGCACAGGCCCTCTCCATCTACGCATCAGCCTCGACACCCAAACGAGACTCCTTCCCCATATTCCAACAAGTCCATGGAGAACCCCAGCCTATGGAGAGGAAACGGCTTCTCAGTCTTCTAAGGGTTTATGGTGTGGAGCCTGCTGAGGAGAGGCTTGTCTACAACGTTGACGATGCTCTCGCGGCAGCTGAGGAATTAGGCTATCCTCTGGTGATGAAGATAGCTTCGGAGAAGATTTCACACAAGAGCGACTTGGGGGGTGTGGTTCTGGGCATCAACACATCTGAGGCAGCCGCTGAAGCTTTCAACAAGTTGATGAATTTGGCTAAGAGGCTCGGTGTGGCTGATGACGGCGTGGTGTTGCAGGAAACCTGGACTGGGCTTGAGCTCCTGCTAAGCACAAAAACAGACCCGTCGATGGGGCCTGTGGTGACAGTGGGCCTGGGAGGTGTTTACACAGAGCTTTGGCGAGACATCATCACATATGCGGCTCCCGTTACAGAGGAAGAGGCCTTGAACATGCTTGACTCGCTTCAGCACGTCCGAATTTTGAACGGCTACAGAAACATACCTCCCATCAACAGGCGAATGATTGCCAAACTCATAGTACGCTTCTCAAGCATAATACCCGAAAACCCGTCGATAAACCAGCTGGAGATAAACCCCCTAACCATCAGAGGCGAAAATGTAAAAGCGGTTGACATCAGAGGCCTTGAGACAAAGCCAACCAATCTTTAAAAACATGTAACCACACCTTTCAACAAGGGGCCGTGGTCTAGCTTGGTCTAAGACTCCAGCCTGGGGCGCTGGCAATCCTGGGTTCAAATCCCAGCGGCCCCATATTAAAAAAATTTAAATGCATCCAAAATGGGCAGAGTTTTAACATGTGTATGAATCTTCATTTGCGGAGGTGCGGTTTATGGATGTAGTTGGTTTCCTTGGCCAGATTGAGCCTCCTCTTCCGCCGCCTTGGCTTGACCCCGCTGTTTTCCTGTCAAACCTTTTCTGGGTGTTCCTGAGAACGTTTACGACGTTTGTCGTCGTCTTCATTCTAGGACTTGTCTCGCTTCGTGTTGTCGACTGGATAACTCCAGGTGTACGGGAGCTTGAACGAATCAGGGGTCATCCACTTGCGACGGCGCTTTTCGCCGCGGGCTTCTTCGTCTACCTCTCCTTTGGCTACATCGCCTCGATGGCCTCACCAATCCCCGTGGGGCTGGAGACGGGAATAAGGTCTGGCCCCAACTTCAGCCCCCTCGTCTTGATAGGATACAAGCTTGTGACACTTCTTATCGGAGTTCTTCTCTCGTACGTGTTCGCGATAGTCTACTACCGTATACTGGCTAAGGTCGAGCCCTTCGGCCTCGACTTGGATGATGTTGACAAGGAGCCGCTAGCCGTCGGCGTTTACCTCTTCGGCTACCTCGTCTTCCTCGGAGCAGTTGTCTACGTTGCGTTGATGCTGCCCGCGGCATAGAGACATGTCGCTCCGTGAAGGCTTCTCAACTCTTTTCAAGAAGCCGCAGCCCATCGTGAAGCCTACAGAGGAGGTTTACGCGGCGGGTGTAATCAGCCCCCGTATGTCTAGGCTTGTGCTGCTGGCGATTGGGGTTATGCTGGTGCTGGGTGTCGCGGCGCTTCTGGCCCAGGGGCTTTTCCCTATTCTCGCAACACTGACCTATTCTCTGATACCGGTGGTGCTGCTGCTGGGGTGGGCTATGAAAACCGATAGGTATGAGCCGGAGCCCAAGTCGCTTGTCATCATGGTGGCGGGAATAGGGGGATTTTTAGCCGCCGTGTTTACCTACCTACCGTTTCCAACGGGATTGGCGGCTTACTTGGTGAAGATAGGTTTGCTTGAAGTAGTTTTCTTCCTCGTTCTCTATGGGCTGGATGCGAACAGGGTGACTGGTAGAGAGTTCAACGACCACCTGGACGGGGCTGTGTATGGACTTGCTCTCGGCGCGGGATACATAGCTTTCTCCAACTTTCTCATAGCACAGAGCGGAGCCTATGTCACGCCCTTGGCCGCAACCTTGTTCACGTTGGAGAATTTTTTCACGATGGTGTTTCCCGGGTTGACGGGATGGTGGATAGGCTACGTCAAGGCAAAATATGTCTCCATAAGCTTTGCATCTCTTTTCACCGGGTTTGTTCCAGTTCTTCTCCTGAGGCTGGTGTATGAGGGGTTGTTGATAGGTTTCGCTGGTTTATCAATACCTGTGCGGGTCGCTGCCGTTACGTTGGCTGGGCTGTTTTTCCTCGCTCTTCTCGTGAGGAGAATATTTTGGGCCCTTGAGGATGAAAAGATTTGGGGCTACGCTTCTGGGCTGGCGCCGGTGGAGAAGAGATGAAGCTACCCAAGATTGCTGCGGTCATAGCCTTATTGCTGACGGTGTTGATGTTCTTCAACAGCTCCTGGGCTCAGGGCTCTCCGCCCCCCTACATCCAGCCCGGACTCGCCTTCGTCTACCAGCTTTTTGACCAGAAAACCCAACAAGCTGAAAACGCTTTTCAAAGATACATCATAGAGTCCGTGACATCTCAGGGGATAACAATATCCATCGTCTCCGACATCACTCAGTCTGGCAGGGTGACCGTTAACCCAAACGGGGAGTTCAAGCCGGGTGAGAGGATAGACCTTTGGATTCCGCCCGGAGTCTCTGCGGGGGCGCGGTTTAAGATGATGGGTGTGGATGCCGCCGTAATCCAGACAGGCTATGATATTGGGCAGGGGTTGAAGGTAACAGTGGCTGCGTCCACAGACCAGTCTATCTTCTGGTTGTTCATAGAGGATGGCCCACAGCCCTACAACCAGTTAAAGGGTCTCTTGCTTGGTATCTTGTTTACTCAGAAGGGAAAAGGTCTCGCGTTGGTTAACATCGAGCAGGCGGGTGCCGTGACAACCACGTCCACCTACAGCACTACAACAAGGGCTACAACAGCGAGGCCTGTGACGACCACCAGAACAGCTGTGACCGGGGATAGAACCGAGACCGTTGTCGAGACTGAGACGGTTACCGAGACTGTGGTGGTGACCAGAACTGTTCAAACCGTTTCTACCTATACTACTACATCAACCTCATCAGTGAGCGTTCAAGCCGAAGGCCCTGCGGCCGGTATACCCTTGACCGTGGCCATACCTGTTGCCGCAGTCATCATAGGCGGTGGAATTTTCTTCGTGAGGTCAAGGAGGAGGCCTTTGCCGCCTACATATCCCTACCCAGCCTATCCACCTCCACCACCATATCCATCACCTTCGCCACAGCCGCCGCAGCAATTTATCCAGCCTGTTGGAGCCTGCCCAGCATGTCGGTTCCCACTATATCCCGGAGAATACATGTGTAGGAGGTGCGGATACCGTGTCGCATAAAACATATGCCGCGTTACTGGCTTTTCTAATGATTGCTGTAATGATTTATCCCGTCACGGGGCAGGAGGAGTTTGAATGGAATCGGCAGATACCGTTTCTAGGGGCGCAGCCTACTCTAGTCCTCCTGGTTCAGTTTAGCGACGTGAAGCTAAGCATCTCGAGGACACAGGCTGAGCAGATTGTGAAGATAGTTGACAGCTTTGTTAGAGATGCATCATATGGCAAGACATGGCTGGAATACACGATTCATCCAAAGGTGATAACGCTGCCTAAACCCATGTCCTACTACGGTGGACCATCCGCCGGTGCACAGCGTGGAGACGACAACCAAAGAATTTTGGAGTTTCATCTAACAACTATACAGCTAGCCAAGAAGGATGGGGTAGACCTAAGCCAATACAAACACGTGATAACGATTCACGCGGGAAAAGATGAAGCAACGGGCGGCTCAGCAAACGACATCTGGAGCCACTGCAACTGTGTAGCCCCAAAGATTCTCTATTTTTTGATCGAGCAGTACGGATTCGACACTGTAGAATCAGAGTTGAAGCGGCAGGGATATGATTGGCTGGTTGAACTTTTTATGCATAGGACGCGGAACGGCGAGGGTAGATTGCTTTCGGGAATAGAGACTGTCGCCGAGTACGATTTTCCATCTGTTATGGCTCATGAATTCACCCACAGCATGTGGATATCTGACCTCTATGTTTACGCCAAAGACGGTTATAGCACGGGGAGCGAGGTCGGCATATGGACTAACATGGACGCCGGCTCATTCTTTGACCCGCCAGTGGACATAGACGGCTGGAGCAAGTATCTTCTGGGCTGGGTGGAGGCCATAACAGTTGAAAAAGACGGAGAATACACTATTCATACTCTCGACAAACCCGATGAGCCACACGCCCTCATCATGCCGATAAACGACAAAGAATACTATTTTATACATGCACGTAGGCCTGTGAAGAATGATGCGGCGCTGCCAGGGCCAGGCATCCTAGTCATGAAAGTAAACAAATTCAAAAACCGGAATGTTGAGGGGGAGCCTTTTATGGCGCAGCTTTTCGACGCAAACCCAGACACCCCAAGAGAATGCGAACAATATGCGACCGGATTCAGAGACCCGCGTAGTTTTATGACTTTGTGTGTGAAGTTTGACGCACCTTTCTACGGCCCAGATGGCTACAGCGCTACATGGGTCTCAAAAGTTGCTGGCGGCCGAACGTATGGAACTTATCAGTTAAACTTGGCTAACTCCGAGTATGTGACGGAGGAGGGTTTCAGGATTTCTGTGTTGTCGTTTGATGAGAGCGCGGGTGTGGCGAGGATAAGGGTGTCGCTTGGTGGCCAGCCTCAAGAGGAGGGCGGTGAAACAACCGTTGTCACCTTAACACGAACAGTCACCGGAACAGCCACTGAGACACTCTACACGACCACCACCATCGTCGGAACAGAGACAAGAACAGTCGTCGTCACCGTAACAACAACCCAGCTCCCAGTCTCAACAGGAGAAGAATACATCTCAATAGCCATTATACTTGCCGCACTCCTCTTCACAGTAGCGATAATCGCGTTGGGCCGAAGAAGACCAAGGATGCCTCCACCGCCGCCCCCTGCATGGTAGCTGTCGATGATGTTTATATCAACCATGTCCCGCTGAGATAGCGGAAAAATTGGCTGGAAAACCCGTCATCGAGATTGCTTTTGACACTCCACGGATGGAGGAGAAGCTGCTGGCCAAGGCTGTGACCGCAAAAGGCGCCGAACTCCGGCTGACAAACGTCAAACAGAATGTCTTCACCCTCCAGAAAACCTCTCTAGATGTCTGTCTCGTGCGATGCGTCTCCCTCTACAGCGCCATACACACAGCAGCCTTGAGAGAGGGCTCAGGAGTCCGCAGCATAAACAGCTCCGAAGCCATTTACCTAGCCGGCGACAAGGTCTTGACAGTTTCGAGACTCAAGTCGGCGAACCTGCCTATCCCGAGGACAGCTGTGGGACTGAACACGAGAGCGGCTGAAAAGGCCTTGGAGAAAGTGGGGTTTCCCGCCGTCGACAAACCGCCCATCGGAAGCTGGGGAAGGCTCATCGCCCTCGTACGAGACATCGACGACTTCAAGCTCGTCGCCGAACACCGCGAAATGTTGCCCAGCGGCTACATGAAAACCCACATCATACAGGAATACATCGACCTGCCGAACCGCGACATCAGAACTCTCGTCGTAGGCGATGAGGTCGTTGGAGCAATCTATCGTTACAGGGCTTCAAACGACTGGAGGACAAACGTAGCACTCGGCGGAGAACCTGTTCAAGCATTTCTCAACGACGAGCTCGTGGAGATAAGCCTCAGGGCCGCGAAAGCGGTGAAGGGTGATGTTGTAAGCATAGATGTCTTCGAGACAACGGATGGCAGCTACCTCGTCAACGAGGTCAACGGCGTCCCCGAGTTCAAGGGACTGATGAAGGCAACAGGAGTAAACGTTCCCGAGAAAATCATCGACTACGTGATTGCCTCAACAAGAAGATAGCGCGGGTTCTACATCCATCGCATAGCTCGCCGCTTTTCGAGTCAACCTCGGCGACAGAGTTGCTGAAACTCATGACACAGTATCTTGCGCTGCAGTGCCCCAGACCAATCAAGTGCCCAACCTCGTGAACAGCCTCCTTCAAAACCCTTTCAAGTAGCAGAGACCTCCCAGACCCACCAACTTCTACAGCGGGCTTCAGCCTATGGATTGAAAGAACACCGACGGGTGGAGGAGCATATCCGAAGACAAAATTCAGGCCCTCGACATAAAGGTCTCTATCTGTGAGGATGAGGACAAGCGACCCCTCGGCATGCATATGCTTCACAAGTTTTTCCGCGTTATACTGCCGTCTCTGAGGGTTCCAAGCCTTCTCGGCAAAAGACACAAAACCATTCTCAACAAAGACATCAAACCCATAAACCTCCGCAATCCTCGCCGCGGCAGCCGAACCGAGTCCCTCGTCGCCCGTCTCATTCAAAACCTTTAATCGCAACATCTCCAACAACCCGCGGGAAAGGATGATAATATGGGTGACGGGGACTCCGGGGGTAGGCAAGACAACCACGGGTAGAATGCTTGCAAAACGTCTCGGAATAGGTTTCATAGACCTTCCCGAATTCGTATCAGCGAACAACCTGTACACGGAGAGGCTGGGGGACGGTACGATGGTTGTCGACCCACGGAGGCTTGAACGTCATCTATCTAGAAATGTTAAGGAGGATACGGTCATAGCGGGACACATCACGGTCAGGGTCCGAGGACATGAAACAAGATGCATAGTTCTCCGACTCAACCCTCTCCAGCTCAGGAAAAGGCTTGAGGAAAGAGGCTACAGCGTCGAGAAGGTCGCGGAAAACGTGGAGGCAGAGTTTCTCGGAGTGGTTTACCTCGACGCGATACGTGTGTTCGGGAAGAACCGTGTAAGCCAGATAGATGTGACTGGGAAAGAGGCTAGCGATGTGGTTAACCGATGTGTTGATGTCTTGGAGGGAAGAGATGCTGGCGATGATGTTGAGTGGATGAGCCGCTTAGATGAAGACATCCTCTCTCAGCTTTTACGCTATCTCTCAACAGCCAAAACCAGAGGATTGTGATATCTTTTTTACCGGCTGGCGGCGTTATGCGTCGCAGAAACCTTTCCTGGGATGGGTGGGTGATGTAGATGGTTTCCGACCACCGTGTCGCGGTCCTCGACAGAGACAGATGCGACTCGAAAAAATGCGGAAACTGGCCATGCATAACCTACTGCCCACCCGTCCGAAACAACATCGAAGCCATCAAAATGGGGGAAGACGGCTTCCCGATAATCAGCGAAACACTCTGCATAAGCTGCGGAATCTGTGTAAAGAAATGCCCCTTCGAAGCCATCACGATAATCAACCTTCCCACCGAGCTACGTGAAGACGTGGCCCACCACTATGGCGTCAACAAGTTCAAGCTCTTCCGACTACCCTATCCCGAGGCCGGCAAAGTCGTCGGCCTACTCGGCAAAAACGGCATAGGAAAATCAACCGCTCTTAAGATACTCGCTGGACAGCTTGTCCCCAATTTCGGCATACTCGACAGACCTGTTACATGGGAGGAGGCTTCACGGTTTTTCAGAGGCTCGCTCATCCAAGAACATCTCAGCAGCATCTCAAAGGGAAAGTCCAAGGTCTCATACAAGCCTCAAAACATAGCCGAGATACCTAAGGTGGTTACGGGAACGGTTAAACAGGTTTTGAGCAGGCTCGGCGACGCCGCAGCCGTGGAGGAGGTGATGGAGAAGCTGGAGCTGACGAAGCTCAGCGACCGCGACATCCGTTTCCTCAGCGGCGGAGAGCTGCAGAGGCTCGCCATAGCCGCATGCCTCCTCAGAAAAGCAGACGTTTACATCCTCGATGAACCATCCAGCTTTCTCGACATTAGGCAGAGGCTGAGGATGGTTGAGGCTGTGCGAAACGCTCTACGCGACAACGTCAAAATCGTCGTGGCCGACCATGACCTAGCGGTTCTCGACTACTTCTCCGACACGATTTTCCTCTTCTACGGCGAGCCATCTGTCTACGGTGTCGTCGCAGGCCCTTACGGGGTGAGAGAAGGCATCAACATCTTCATCGAGGGATACATTCCCGACGAGAACATGAGGTTCAGGAGCGAGCGTATAGATTTTCAGGTGAAGCCTCCGACACGTGAACAGACAAGCTCCGAGAAGCTTGTGTGGCCCAGTTTCACCAAAACTTTTGAAGGGTTTAGGCTCGAGGTGGAGGAGGGCTGGGTCTACAGAGGCGAGGTGCTCGGCATCGTCGGCCCCAACGGCATAGGTAAAACCACTTTTGCATCAATAATCGCAGGCGTGCAGGAGACCGACCAAGGCTTCACCTTCGACCCAAAGGCTGTAAGCTACAAGCCACAGTATCCGCAGGCCGACGACAGAACAGTTGAAGAACATCTCAGAGAAGCCGCGGGACAGGAGTATGACACCTCGCTCTACCAATCCCTTATACTCAGACCCTTCGGCCTCGAGAAGCTGCTGGAGAAAAACATGAAGGAGCTGAGCGGGGGAGAGCTGCAGAAAGTCGTCGTCGCAGAGTGTCTCTCGAGAAAAGCCGACATCTATGTCCTAGATGAGCCGAGCGCCTTTCTCGACGTCGAGGAGAGATACCATATGGCGAAGATTCTGAAAAGGCTGGCTTTGGAGAAAAAAGTGTATGTTCTATTGGTTGAGCATGATTTCACGGTCCTCGACTTCGCGTCATCGGCTCTCATGGTTTTTAGCGGCGAGCCTGGTGTAGCGGGTCACGGCCTCAGCCCAACAGACCTCAGAACAGGTTTCAACATGTTCCTTGAGCAAATGGACGTCAGTTTCCGCCGCGATCAGACCACTAAACGCCCCCGCATCAACAAGAGAGACAGCCAGCTCCACAGGCTCCAGAAAAAGATGGGCGAATACTACTACCTCTCCACTTGAGGATGTGGGCTAAGGTTTTATACCTGCCGTATGTAAAAGCCGATAGGTTATGTCAAGCCCATCACCAACCAGGAAAAAGGAGCTTAGCCTGAGGGTCGCCGAGGCTCGTCAAAGAGACATAGGGCGGAAAATAGCCCGCGTCGACAGCCAAGGAATGAAGGAGCTTGAACTAAGCCCCGGCGACTTGATAGAGATTACGGGTAGAAGAAGCACCGTCGCCATAGTCTGGCCGCCGTACAAAGAGGATGATGGACAGGGAATAATCCGGATAGACGGCGAAATTAGGAGGAACTCGGGAGTCAGCGTGGGCGAATTTGTCCGCGTAAGCAAAACAACAGCCAAGCCCGCTACGAAGATTGTTCTCGCACCTTTCGAACCTCTCCCCTTCGTGGGCGATTTTGGCAGAATTGTGAGAAGCCAGCTGCTCAACATGCCGGTTGCAAAAGGCGACATCATAGTGGTCCCCGTTCTTGGAATGGGTGTAGAGCTGAAGGTTAGCTCGACAAGCCCATCGCCCATAGTCATGGTTACGGAAAGCACCGTCGTAGAAATCAGCTCCACAACAGCTAAGAGAATCGAGGAAGTTTCAGGCGTCACATACGAGGACATCGGAGGGCTTCACGACGAGCTACAGCGGATTAGGGAGATGATTGAGCTTCCTCTCAAGCATCCAGAGCTGTTTAGACACCTGGGCATAGAGCCGCCAAAGGGAGTTATACTATACGGGCCGCCCGGCACAGGTAAAACACTTATCGCCAAAGCAATAGCAAACGAAACCGGGGCCCATTTCGTCTCCATAAACGGGCCTGAGATAATGAGCAAGTTCTACGGCGAGTCGGAGGCGCGGTTGAGGGAGGTGTTTCAGGAGGCTGAGCAGAACGCTCCCTCGATAATTTTCATAGATGAATTGGATGCGATTGCACCGAAGAGAGGCGAGGTCACCGGAGAGGTTGAGCGCAGGGTTGTCTCTCAGCTGTTGACTTTGATGGATGGGCTTAAGAGCCGTGGACAAGTAGTTGTGATAGGGGCCACAAACCGTATAGAAGCCATCGACCCGGCTCTCCGTAGACCGGGCAGGTTCGACAGAGAAATACGCATAGGTGTCCCCGATAGAAACGGGAGGAAAGAAATCCTGCTGATACACACGAGACGGATGCCTTTGGCTGAAGACGTCAACATCGACGAACTCGCAGAAATCACTCACGGCTTCGTGGGAGCAGACATAGCCGCGCTAACACGTGAAGCCGCGATGAACGCTTTGAGAAGATTCCTTCCACAGATAGATTTGGAGAAGGAGGTTATCCCGGCGGAGGTGTTGGAGAAGATTAAGGTTACGCGTGAGGACTTCGCAAACGCTTTGAGAACCATTCAGCCCTCTGCTCTCAGGGAGGTTGTTCTCGAGATACCTAACGTGAAATGGGATGACATAGGTGGGCTGGAGAATCTAAAACAGGAGCTAAGGGAAGCGGTTGAATGGCCGCTGAAGTATCCCGATGTGTTTAAACGGCTTGGAATAAGGCCTCCGCGTGGGATACTGCTCTACGGCCCACCGGGAACGGGAAAAACGCTTCTTGCCAAGGCAGTAGCCACCGAGAGCCAGGCCAACTTCATCAGCGTCAAGGGCCCCGAGGTATTGTCCAAATGGGTGGGAGAATCGGAGAAAGCGGTTCGCGAAATATTCCGAAAAGCTCGGGAGACAGCGCCCTGCATTATTTTCTTCGACGAGCTTGACTCTATAGCGCCTCGTAGAGGAATTCACACCGACGCAGGCGTCACCGACCGGATAGTCAACCAGCTGCTCACGGAGATGGATGGGATGCAGTCCCTCAAGGGAGTGGTTGTCCTCGGAGCAACAAACAGACCCGACATCCTAGACCCAGCGCTCCTCAGGCCTGGGAGGTTTGACAGAGTGCTCTACGTTCCTCCGCCCGACAAAAACGCCCGACTCGCGATATTCAAGATACATACTAGGGAGATGCCTCTTGACCAGGATGTTGACCTAGAGCAGCTGGCTGCGTTGACGGAGGGCTACACAGGGGCGGACATCGAGGCGGTGGTGCGGGAGGCCGCGTTGATAGCTGCCCGCGAAAACATCAACGCCCAGGTTGTCTCGATGAGGCATTTCGGGCTTGCGCTGCAGAAGATTAAGCCGAGTGTGGGCGCTGAGGAGAAGGCTGAGTATGATAGAATAGTCTCCAACTTCAAGAAATCCATGGCATACATCGGATAACCGAATACAGATGTAACACCCCAGCACTATCCACATATTCTCCAGTGCGTCGAAACGGATCAACCGATAAATACGCCGACGGCAGGCCTCGCCGCTGAGGTAGGAAAAAATGAAAATGCCTTGGACAAGAGAACCAGCGCAGCAGCCAGCCTACGTCAGACCAGTCAACTACCAAGACCGAATGCTGGAGATACTGACGCAGCTGAAGATTCAGAACGAGAAGCTGAACCGCACGATTGAGAGGCTGAAGCACAGGGGCAAAGAGCTTTTCGAGCAGTGTGTAAGGGCTGAGCAGGAGAAGGACACGGCGCGTGCAACAATCTACGCTAACGAGATTGCGCAGCTCCGTAAGATGACGAGAACCCTGCTGGCCAGCCACATGTCGCTCGACAAAGTTGTGCTACGGCTTGAGACGGTGAAGGAGTTCGGCGACGTGATGCATGTCCTCGGCCCGGCGACGCAGATAATCAAGCAGGTGCAGCACGAGATTTCAGGTATTGTTCCAGAGGTGGCTCACAGCCTTAGAAGAGTCGACGAGATGCTGGAGAGCATCATAATCGAGGCTGGCAACGTAACAGGCGGAAGCGTCTACGTCTCGCCCTCCGACCCAGAGGCACAGAAAATCATAGAAGAAGCAGCCGAGGTCGCGGCACAGAGGATGAAGAGCAGCTTCCCAGAGCTGCCTGAAACCTATCAACACCTCGAGTCAGCCGCCAACAGGGCTGACTAAACACCCCATTTTTACATCATTTTTTTGAATGTTTTTGGTGGAGCTTTTTCTCGGAAAACTTCCGGATGAAGTATCTCGGCAAGTATCAAAGCCGCGTCCCCAATCTGTGGACCATGTCTGCTGAAGTACCGGTCCGCCTCGACGGCGTAGACTTCGCCCAATCTATAGGCGGGGAGCTGTTGAACCCAGGTCTGGCCACTGAACCTATTAACTTCAGAAACGGCTTTTTCTAGACTGTATCCACAAGGCGCGGCCACCAGTTTCTCGGGCTCATGTGCAAGTATTTCCTCAGCCCTTATTCTACGGGATGGCTTGCCCGCGACACCGAGGTCATGGCCCCCAGCCATTTCCACGAGCTCGGGGACCCAGTGGCCGCTGCAGAACGGAGGGTGAAGCCACTCGAGAACAGCTGTCCTGACCCGGGGAAGACCTGCCGCATACTCTCTAACATACTCTAACTTTGCTGAAATCGCTGCGACAAGCTCAACCGCTTCTCTCTCCCTTTTCACCAGTCGGCCAACTTGTAAGATGTCGTCGAGAATTTCCTTTACTGTATGCGGGTTGAGGGTGAATGTTGGCGCCAAGCTTTTCAGTTTCTCGGTGACGACATCGCCTGTTACGCCACAGACCTCGCAGAGGCCCTGCGCCAGTATGAGGTCGGGTTTCAGAGACGCGATCAAACCATAGTCAACAATGTAGAGCTGTTCACCATTTGCATGAGCGGATGATATTTTTCGGTCGACCTCCTCGGGGGAAAGGTTCTCGGTGGTGATTTGAGGCTTCACCACAACAGGCTTCGACACAACCCCGCATGCATAGGTAACCGCGGCCAATTCATCAACCGCACCCAACTCAACCAAGATGTCTGTTGCGCTGGGAACAAGGGAGACTATCCGCATCACGTTCATTGACGTGTTGGTTTCATATATTTTTATACGGGTTGGATGAGCAGGTGACGTGGATTTAGGCGAGGCGCTTTTTCTAGGAGTCATCCAAGGCTTTGGTGAGTGGCTTCCCGTCAGCAGCGAGGGACTGGTAACACTCTTCTCGACGCTTATTTTCGGCAGCAGCTTCGAGTATGCTCTCGCGGTCGCCATCTGGCTGCACTTGGGAACGCTTTTCGCAGCGCTTCTCTATCTTAGAAAAGATGTGCGTCTTGTTTTACAGGGGTTCAAAGGCGATAACGAGGGGCGGCGGCTTCTACGGTTTCTCATCGTGGCCACCCTATCCTCCGCCGTAACCGCGGCCCCCCTTCTCCTGTTTCTAAGGGGTCTCGAGTTATCTGAAAAACATTTCACCATAACCGTGGGCCTCTTACTCATCGTCACGGCCCTTGTTCAGCGACGGGCGGCCTCCGGCGAACAGAAAATAGATACACAGACCGCGTTGGTCGCAGGACTCCTGCAGGGCTTATCCATAATGCCGGGAATAAGCAGGTCGGGAATAACATTGGTAGCCCTCGTGGGCCTCGGGTTTAATGTCCGGGATGCACTGCGTTTAAGCTATCTGATGAGCATACCCGCGATAGCGGCTGCACAGGTTCTGCCTCCCCTGCTGACGAGAGGGTTCACAGCGAGTCCTGAGATGTTTGCGGGAGCATTTGCGGCGTTTGCCGTGGGACTGTTAACCATGAGGATGTTGTTGTCTGCTGCAGCGCGTCTCGACCGCCGCCTCTTCATGATACCTCTCGGTGTGGCGATTGTCTTGCTCGGGCTGCTGCTCTAAAATCGGGGGCGCGGCGGATAAAGGCCGCCGGTCTTTCTTCTTCTCGCGTATTCGTTGAGCATTCTGTAGACGGCGCCGTGTGGAGCTCCTCTTACAAGGGTTACGACAGCCTCTTCAGCCGCTCTGGCGTTCTCATATTCGCCGATGATTGCGACGGTGTCGCCGTAAACCGATACATCGACTTGGCAGGTTTCCTCGATGATGCGGCGTGTTTTCCCCTGCGTCCCGATCACCCGAGCCTTCACTCTCGCGAGATGATTTGGGCTGTCGCCAACGTAGTCAGTTAAGTCAATCACTGTCAGAACGGTTCCGTCCTCTACGAGTTTCAGGGCTTTTTCGGGTGAGAAACCTCTACCTATTGCGGTGACGATGTCTCGTGCCTTGAACAGCGAGGCGGGGTCGCCGCCCTCCTCCACCGGCTTAGCCAAGCTGATGACCACGGTTCCCTCGCTGCTGTCCACTTGAAGCGAGACACCGAGAAGCCTCTCTATCTCTGCTTTCACGGAGCCGCCTTCGCCAATCAACACACCCACACGCTCCCTCGGAATGTTGACCACGAAGCTGGAATGAGTGATGTGTGGAAAATTCTTTCCACTAACCAAGTCATTCACCCCGCCTTAACCATACGAACAGCTTCCTCGATATTTACACTAAACCCACGTTTGTTGAAAAACTTTGCCAGAGTCTCAAAGCCTTTGAGCAGAAGCGTCTCGGCAAGCGGATGACCCAGCTTCACAGCCTGCGCAAAATCAATGATGTACACAGCCGGTCCACGGCCCACGACCACGTTGTATTCGCTGAGGTCACCGTGAACAAGCGCAGCCTTTCTATACATTTTCGCCGCATTCTCCAACAGCTGCTCCCATATCATCTTCAACTCATCCGATTCAAACTTCTCCTCAACAAGCAACGGATACCTTACACCGTTTTCGCCGAGAAACTGCATAACCAAAATGTTCTCCCTCTGTACGATGGGTTTGGGAACAGAGACGCCGGCGTTGTATGCGTCGACAAGGTTCGCGAACTCCCGCTTCGCCCAGAGATACACAAATTTTCTAAAATCACGGGGAATAGATTTGAACCGCGGGTCGTCGACAACATACTGGAGCCGGTTGCGTCTAAACTCCGCCGACGACGTGAGATAGATTTTGACAGCGGTCTCCGAGCCGTCGCCTGCAACACCGTGATAAACACGTGACTCCTTCCCCGCGCTAATCACACCCATAACCTCCCTAAGCTTACCCGTGTTGAGCAGCTCATAAAGAGCCAAGAGAGTCCGCTGGTCAAACACCTCCTCCAAACTCTCGTCAAGCTCCGACCTCTTCTCCAAATAACGCTGCGCCCTCTCCTTCCTAAACTCCCGAAGCCGAAGCCTGTCCTCAACATCGTCAACACCCATTCCCAACCCCTTACACCCCGCTCCTAGGTCCTAAAAAACCAGCAACACCCTATATACCGCATAAGGAAGGGCCGTTAAATTGCTTAAGTTCCCGTTTTCCGGTAATATCTTCTCTATGCGGGATACGCTAGTAGATATTCCATGATACGGATTGCTGGAAATGTTTTGGCACTAGCGCCATCATTTGAAACGGAAGGAGACGGTAGATCATGATGGGAATCTACAAGAGACCTAGTTTTGCTTTGATCTCCGATATATCCCTCTCCAACCTAGCAAGCCTCTCATCCAGGATAGTTTTCAAATCACGCCTAAGCTCCTTCACCTCCTCCAACGTCTCGTTAGCCAGACTAATGGATTCATTTTTGAACTCTCTAAACTCATTTCTATAATCCCTGAACTCATCTCTATAATCTCTGAATTCCCGCCTGAGGTCGCTGAATTCTGTTACGAGTTTTGTGAAGTATAGCCCTGACCACTCTAGGCTCTCCGCCATATCTCTCTCAATAGGCCTTGGCCTCTCCTCGCCATAGTCTATCTCGAAGGCGCCGTAGCTCCTCCAAGGTCCGCTGTATCCAGTCTCACCCTCTCTAGACACCTCAACCCTTTCCACGTGGAGGCTTAGTACATCCTCGGCCCTGCCCTTAACGTCAATCATTTTAACAAACCTGTCCATAATATCCTCGGGTGCTTCTGCGAAGACCTCGACGGAGCCGTCATCCAAGTTCCTAACCAAGCCCCTAACACCGAGGGAACGGGCGATAAACTTAACCAAAGCCCTGTACCCTACGGCCTGGACATTCCCGAAGACCCTAACAGTAGCCCGCAACCCCGCTACCCAAATACTACGCTAAACAACGTAAAATAAACATTGCTAAAGCCAGAGCGGATTGTATCCGGATAAGCAACTCTACCCGTCTCCACTCCTCATCGCATGGTCGCATATTGTGAATAGTTTTTTATTCCTTGTTGATTTTTTGCGCTTAGTTTGTTGGGGAATACCGTGGCTCTCTCTTTTGGGTATCTGAAGACTCTCTCGACTCTATTCCTCATGTCGCCTCTCTGGTGCTCGTACTCTAGTGCACACCTGGACCAAGGGCCTTTATCTACTATTACCTTAGGCTTGTTCAGGCACTTCTTTAGGGACAAGAGGGCGATTAGGTAGCTACTATCATAGGAGGCCACATTAATCAACTGGAACTGCCTACAAGAATCTAAAAAGCAGTAAAAACCGTACGGGTCGAGAGTTTTCGGGCTGTGGTCCCGCGGGCAGGATTTGAACCTGCGACCACCCGGTTTCCATGTAGCCTGGCGGGCTGAACATCGGCTCAGCCGCGGGGCTGGCCGCTACAGCCGGGCGCTCTACCAGGCTGAGCTACCGCGGGACGTGTTCATGGTTTTGGTTTTTTCCGTGTTTTTTAGTTTTTCGAGTGCTTGGAGTCGTTTTGTCAGTATGTAGGCGTTTATTGCGAGTAGTGTGACTGCGGCGGCTGTGAGGATGGGGCTTAGGGCTGTGACGGCGGCTACTCCGAAGAAGATGAGTGAGACAGGCCATCCGCAGCAGAGGTAGCCGAAGCTGATTATGCTTGCGAGGAGGCCGCCGACTCCGCTCCAAGCCGTCCCCAGCAGACAGGTTCTTAACATGCCTCGGCGATACAGGGTGAATAGAAGGCCTGCGTTGTATCCGACTAGGGCCGAGACAACCACGCCGAGAAGCATGGGGTAGAGGCGGAGGTTGAAGACAAACCCGTCGCCGACAACCTGTAGAAGAGGACCTGTATAAAGCTGTGTCTCAACAAAAGTGTAAACAAACACCGTGGAGGCTATGCCTATCCGCGGCGTCTGTATGAGCTGGGCAGCGCCGGTGAAAAACAGGTAGAACAGGAAATAGGCTACGGCGGGCAGGGCAGAGTATGTGGCGACCTGTTTTTTCACGGTTTTGTAAGCAGCCATTCCACTCCCTTCTGATATTCTTCAAACGGCATGTCAGGAGTGAAGGCGAGGCGGAGAATATGCTTCCTATCAGCTCCGAGAACGAGCGCATAGTGGTCGACGAGGTAGTTGCCCTTCTCGTCGGGCGGATATTTCTTGTAGTAGACGTTGTAGAGGCGTGCGACGGCATCAATCTCCTCGGGGGAGCCGGTCAAAGCAATAATCCTATCAGAATAATAGGCGACATATTTTTTCATGGCCTCCACGTTGTCACGCTCAGGGTCTACCGTGATAAATATGAGCGCAACATCGTTGGCCCTGTTTCCAAGGGCTTTGACAAGTTGCCCATACTTGGTCATGACAAGCGGGCATACATCGGGACAGTGTGTGTAGCCGAAATAGATCAGCACAGCTTTACCCTTTACGCTCGACAACTTGAATGGATTGCCGTTCTGGTCGGTAAGTGTAAAGTCTGGTAAAACCCTCTCCCCAGGAATCTCTATCGCGGGTTTGTAGGGCTCGAGAACCTGACGCGATAAAACAGCTGCTGCGGCGCCCGCGGCCACTGCGAGAGCCGCGACACCCATGAAAAGGAGCAGCCTTGACCTATTCACATGTATGTTGAGGGGGTCTCTGTTTTAAGTTTATGCCAGTTTCGTGGGAAAGAATAAAAGCGGTTGAGCGTTGTTGTTGTGAGTTGTGTCCTGTTCCTCTCAAGGTTGTTAAAAGGGATGGCAGGGTTGTGGATTTTGATGCTGAGCGTATACGTGGAGCCATCCGGAAAGCGATGGCTGCTAAACAAGTCATGGATGAAAAGGTTTTGGAAAAAGTTGTCGCATCCGTGTTGGAGCAACTTTCAAGCAGGTTTGGAGCCGAGAAGATTCCGCATGTGGAGGAGATTCAGGACATAGTTGAGAGCGCTTTGATGGAGCATGGGTTGAAGGAGGTTGCGAAAGCCTACATACTCTACAGGCATGAGCGGACAAGAATAAGAGAGGAGAAGATGAGGATACTGGAGACGGGGTATGTTGACGAGGTGGACAAAGCCTTCTCGGTCAACGCGCTCAGGCTCATGGCTGCACGCTACCTTCTACGGGATAGGTCAGGCCGACTCATCGAGAGACCTAAGCAAATGTTCCAGAGAACAGCAGCCCTCATCGTATTAGCCGACATCCTATACAACCCCATGTTCTTCGACAAAAGCGGTCAACAGAAAAAATGGGAAGAGGATGATGTGAAGCTCGAGGAGTACGCTGACAATATTGGCGTCGGGCCATCAGACAACATGCATGAGACAAAGTGGAACATACATCATCTCGAGAGGCTTGCCACATTATACAAACGTTTGAACGAGAGGGGGATGATGAGAAAACCTCTGCGAGAGGTGCTCGAGTATCTCAAGAGTAATCCATCCAGGTTTTATGAAAACTACCGCCGCTACTATGACTTGATGGTTGGGAAAAGGTTTCTGCCCAACAGCCCCACCCTCTTCAACGCAGGCACTGTCCTCGGCCAGCTCAGCGCATGCTTTGTGCTCGATGTCGAGGACGATATCTCCTCGATTATGAGGACGGCTGAGGAGGCTGCGGTGATTTTCAAAACCGGCGGAGGAGTTGGCATAAACTATTCTAAGCTGAGACCTGAGGGCGATGTTGTTTCGTCGACGGGCGGTGTTGCGTCGGGGCCCGTGTCCTTCATGCGGATAGTTGACACCGTGACTGATGTGGTTAAGCAGGGTGGGCGTAGAAGAGGCGCGAACATAGGAATCCTCAACATCAACCACCCCGACATAGACAAATTCATATCCGCGAAACAGAGGCCAGGATTTCTCGAAAACTTCAACATCTCGGTGATGGTTACAGCTGATTTCTGGAAACACTACGAGGAAGACAGGCCTTATCCGCTTGTTAACCCAAGAGACGGCTCGGTCTGGAGGCTTGTCGACACACGTAAACTTTTGAGGCAAATCGCGGAGAACGCTTGGAAGACAGCCGACCCTGGGCTCCTTTACCACGACAACATCAACGAGCTCAACCCACTCCGTGAAGCGTATGGCGACATTTACTGCGTCAACCCATGCGGGGAGCAGCCTCTATATCCCCATGAATCATGCAACCTCGGCTCCATCAACCTCCATGCATTCGTCAAAGATGGCCGCCTTGACTGGGATGCTTTGGGAAAATGTGTAGAAGATGCTGTGAGGTTTCTTGACAACGTTGTGGACTTGACCAAGCATCCCACAGAAGCCATCGAGAAGATGACTCTGAGGACGAGGAGGATTGGGCTCGGAATTATGGGTTTAGCGGATATGCTCTATGCCCTCCGCATACCCTACAGCAGCGAGGAGGGGTTTGAGATGATGAGGAGGGTGATGGAGTATATTGCTTACAAGGCGGTTGAGACGTCTGTTGAGCTTGCGGAGGAGCGTGGACCGTTCCCCGATTTCCCGAGGTCGTCGTGGGCCAGGGGAGAGTTGCCGTTCAGGGGCTTGAGAGAGGGGCGTGAGCTGAAGATGTATTGGAGCAGGTTGGTAGAGCATGTGAAAAAAGGCATCCGCAACAGCCATCTTCTCACGGTCGCGCCAACCGGAAGCATCTCGATGCTCGCAGACACCTCTTCTGGCCTTGAGCCACAGTTCGCCCTTGTTTACCGCAAACAAGTGACCGCGGGAGTTTTCTACTACTCCGACCCCGTGTTCGAGAAAGCTCTCGAAGAATATGGGCTGCCTAAACAGGAGATAGTGAGGAGAGTTGCCGAGAACGGCGGCTCTGTGCAGGGTATTCAGGAAATACCTGAGGACCTGCGTAGGGTGTTTGTGACGGCGCTTGATATCCCCTGGTGGGATCATTTGAGGGCCCAGCATGAGATACAGAAGTGGGTTGACGCCTCGGTGAGTAAAACCATCAACATGCCATCATGGGTGACTGTCGACGACGTGTTGAAGGCATTCATCGCAGCACACAGACTCGGGCTCAAGGGCGTAACAGTTTATAGAGACGGGTCAAAATCGGCGCAGGTTCTTGTTACACCCACACAGCGCAACAGACGCTATGAACTATCTGTGATAAACAACACTCCAGAGCTGCTCCGCGGCCTCGGAATAGAGGTCGAGGAGAAAATAGCTGAGACACCTCCCCCAGCCATAATCCACACCACATGCCCAGTATGCGGCAGCACATCCATAGTCTTCCAAGAAGGATGCGAGAAATGCCTCGAATGTGGATGGACCAGCTGTGTAATTGCATAAACCATAAAAACCAACACATCACGAAAAATGCATGCCAGAGGTAGTAAACAGGGCTAAAGCTGTTTGGCAGGGAGACCTATTCCACGGACAGGGCACCGTCAGCTTCGACAACGGAGCACTTCCAACAGTCGATGTCTCTTGGACCGCACGCTCTTCAAAGGTGAGCGGAAAAACCAATCCAGAAGAGCTTATTGCGGCCGCACATGCCACATGCTTTGCGATGGCTTTGTCCAACATAATCGCGAAGGAGGGAAAACGCGCTGAGAAACTCGAGGTTACCGCTGAGGTGGTGTTCTCCATCGGCGACCAGGTGAAAATCTCAGAGTCGCGGATAACCGTTGTCGGAAAAGTGCCAGGCATGGACCAAGCATCCTTCGAGAAAGCTGCACAGGCCGCGAAAGATGGGTGCCCGGTCTCGAAAGCATTAAAAGGAAACGTGGCCATCTCATTAACAGCCAAGCTTGTATAAACCACTCCTCGTCGCCGCAGCTTTTCTAACCATTTTCCTCGGAATTTTATCCTCCCTCTTTTTCCTCAGCAACCAACTAACGGCCACAACGACAACCACAAGCACCAAACCATCTGAAACCATCACTACATCGGAAAAACCACGGGAACCATATGTAAAAATCCGGGAAACAATTTTCTATGTTGAGGTAGCTGACGATGACGCTGAACGTGGAAGAGGCTTATCAGGCCGGGAAAGCCTTCCCGAGAACCGTGGAATGCTTTTTGTCTTCGAGAAGCCTGGTCGCTATAGTTTCTGGATGTATGAGATGCGTTTCGCCCTTGACATCATTTGGATAGATGCCGACGGCCGTGTGGTCCATATCGAGGAAAACCTCCAGCCATGCACGCCTAATCAAGTTTGCCAATCATACACACCATCGGCTGATGCAAAATATGTTTTAGAAATTAACGCGGGACTTGTAAAAAAGCACGGAGTAGTTGTGGGTGATTTTGTTGAGTTTTGGCTGGGCTCAGCCGACTGAGCCCGACATCTCTAGCTCGATGAGTCTGTTGAACTCGACGGCGTACTCCATGGGCAGCGTTTTTGTGAAGGGCTCGAGGAATCCGAGGACAATCATGTTTAGGGCCTCCTGCTCCGAGAGGCCGCGGCTCATCAGGTAGAAGAGCTGCTCCTCGCCGATTTTCCCCACCGTCGCTTCATGCGTCGCCGTCGTATCCTCCTCATTAATCTCGTTGTATGGATATGTGTCTGTCCGCGAAATATCGTCTAGTATCAGTGCATCGCATCTTACGCTGGACTTGACCCGTTTCGCCCCCTTCGCAACATGCAGCAACCCTCTGTAGGATGTTCTGCCACCGTCCTTACAGACAGATTTCGAGGTTATGCGTGAAGTGGTGTCAGGCGCGAGATGCACAGCCTTGGCTCCCGTGTCCTGATGCTGGCCGCGTCCAGCGAAAGCAACCGACAAAATATCCGCCTTAGCCCCTCTCCCAAGCAAATAAACGCTGGGATACTTCATCGTCACCCTGCTTCCGATGTTTGCGTCAACCCATTCAACAGTGGCCTCCTCGTATGCATGTGCTCTCTTGGTCACGAGGTTGTAGACGTCGCTGCTCCAGTTCTGCAAAGTAGTGTAACGGACGTAGGCACCTTTCTTCGCAACTATCTCGACGACAGCTGTGTGGAGCGAAGAGGTTGAGTATATCGGCGCTGTGCAACCTTCTATATAATGAACCCTGCTGTAGGGCTCGGCTATGATGAGCGTCCGCTCAAACTGGCCGACGTTGGCTGCGTTGATTCTGAAGTATGCTTGTAATGGGTACTGGATTTCAACCCCTTCGGGTACGTAGATGAAGCTTCCGCCGCTGAAGACCGCGCTGTTAAGTGCCGCGAACTTGTTGTCATCTGGCGGTACAACCTTGCCGAAATAGGGTTTGAAGATGTCCGCATACTCGCGGAAAGCCGTGTCAGGGTCGACGAAAATCACGCCCTTCTTCTCAAGCTCTTTCTGCAGACTGTGGTAAACCACCTCAGACTCGTATTGGGCTCCTACCCCTGCTAGGAATTTTCGCTCAGCCTCCGGTATACCCAGCCTGTCGAAGGTTTTCTTGATGTATTCTGGTACTTCGTCCCAGCTCCGTGCCTTGCGGTCGCTGGGCTTGATGTAGTAGTGAATCCGGTCAAAGTCTACACCCGAGAGGTCCGCGCCCCAGATGGGCATAGGTTTCCTGTAGAATATCTCGAGGCTCTTGAGCCGGAATTTTCTAAGCCACTCCGGCTCGTCCTTGTGCTGGGAAATCTCTTCAACAACTTTCTCCGATAGCCCGGGCTTGGACTTGTAGACGTACAGCTCCGGGTCCTTGAAGTCGTATTTGCTGTAGTCTATTTCGAGCTTTGTTTCTCCCGCCATCTCGCTATAACGCCGTTATCCTCGCTATTATACGTTACACACCTACATCCACAGGGTAGCCGTCTTCTCACACCTTTTTTAGAGGCTTTCAGGTTTGATGGGGAGCTTTTTTACCCGTTTTCCAGTGGCGTCATAGACCGCGTTGGCTATGGCCGCAGGAGTGGGAATACATCCTGTCTCACCCAATCCCTTGGCTCCGAAGGGGCCCGCGGGGTCGGGCTTCTCGACGAAAACAGTCTTGATGACAGGCGTCTCGAGAGCTGTGGGTAGAAGATAGTCTGTCAGAGCTGCGTTGACGACGCGGCCCTGCTCAAGAACAAGCTCCTCATACAGCGTGTAGCTGAGGCCCATGGCTACGCCTCCGTGGACCTGGCCTTCGGCAGCGGCTGGGTTGAGTATGCGCCCCGAATCATGCACCGAAACTATCTTCAGCACCTTCACCCATCTTGTCTCAGGGTCGACCTCGACGAGAGCCGCCTGTGCACCGAAAACATATGCCGCAGAAAGGTTGCCCATCCAATTCTCATCCTGCATCTCCGTCGGCGGGTCGTAATACACCGAGACAACTATGTTGCTTCCTCCCTGTCTGAAATGAATCCTTCTAACAAGCTTATCAAACTCTATTTTCTTGGCGTGGTTTGTGATGTCGTAGACGGTGTTGTTTTCGAAGACCAGGTTCTCTGGAGTTGTTTGCAGTTCCTCGGCGGCGGCTTTGGCGAGGATTTCTTTCGCTTTTTTGGCGGCCAGCAAAGCTGAGTTGCCTGCGACGAATGTGGCCCTGCTCGCATGAGTCCCCACATCCCAAGGCCGTATCGATGCGTCGTCGTTGACCACCCGCACCTTCTCCAAAGGTATTCCCAGTTCTTCCGCGACAATCTGTGCTATCGCTGTGTCGGAGCCTGTGCCAAGGTCTGTTGAACCCGTGATCACTGTGACGAGGCCAAAGTCGTCGACGGAGAGAACTGTGCCGCATCCATCGGACCTGTAAACCCGTGCGCCTCCGCCGACATGGAAAAAGGCTGCGAAACCTATTCCACGATTGGGCCCAGCCATCCCCCGGCCACGCCATCCAATCTCCTCAGCCGCCCTCCTCAAACACTCGCGCAGTTCACACGTTGTTATCTTCAAGCCCTGCGGCGTGACTGTGTTGGGTCTGTTGGCGTTGATTATGCGGAACTCCACCGGGTCCATGCCCAGCTCCTCAGCCAACGCGTCCATCTGCTGCTCGATGGCGAAGGTTATCTGCGGGTTGCCAGCTCCCCTCTGCGTGCCGGTGTAGGGGTTGTTGGTGTAGACAACCGTGGCCTCGAACAAGACCTCTGGAACAGTGTAGAGCCCCGTAGTGGTGGCCATCATCACACGTCCGTCAAAAGGACCCCATGAAACATATGCCCCTGCGTCGAGAATTACACGCGCTTCTCTGGCCAAAAGCCTGCCGTCTCTGTCAGCGGCTGTGCGCATGTAGATTATCGCCGGCTGTCGCGGAGGCGCGTATTGAAGCTCCTCCTCGCGGGTGAACACAAGCTTGACTGGTCTACGTGTTTTCATGGATAGGACGGCGGCTATTGGGTCAAGCGGGTAAACATCCATGCCGCGTCCAAAGGCTCCGCCTATCTCTGGCTGTATCACCCTTATTTTGGCGGGGTTTATTCCGAGAATTTTTGCGAGTTCGTGGCGGTAGAGGAATGGTGCCTGCGTGTTTGTGTATATGGTGAGTTCTCCCAAGTGATTGTAGTGGGCGATGACGCCCATGGTTCCCAGGGGTGAGGCGTTGTTGTAGTGGACTTGGTAACGGTCGGAGACTACGGCGGCAGCTTTTTCAAACACTTGGTTTAGATGTGTGCTGTGGCTTGTGGAGAAACGCATCTTGAGGTCAACTACGTTGCTTCTGTTTTCTTCGTGGACGAGAGGCGCGTCAGGCTTCATCGCCTCCTCGGGGTCGAAGACCCCCTCGAGAGGCTCATACTCCACCTCTATAGCTTCAACGGCTTCTTCGGCGGCCTCAAGTGTTTCAGCGGCCACAGCGGCCACCTCATCCCTGACAGAGCGAACCTTCCCTATCTTAAGCGGTGGATGGTCCTGCAGAATACCCATTCGCCCGAGCTGGACATCGTATCCCGTGACAACAGCCCTCACGCCGGGAACACGCCAAGCCTTCTCAGTGTTTATGCGTAGAATCCTCGCGTGCGGATACCTGCTTCTCAGTATCTTGGCGTAGAGCATGTTGGGGAGCTCGACGTCATCCACGTATCGTGCCGCTCCAACAACCTTCAGCCCACCATCAATCTTGGGAACAGACTTACCCACAACCCTGTAACGCTCAGCAGTGACAAGCACAAAGATGAATCTTTGATGCATGGTTTAAACCTTGCCGAGTGGCGTGTTTACACTTAAGTCATGGCTTGACAGTGATTATCTGAGGCTGGTTAGCTTGTTGTTGATGATACCCGGCCCCACAGAGATTGATGAAAGGGTTATCCGTGCCATGGCTCGGCAGATGATTGACCACCGCTCCGACGAGTTCCGCGCCCTCATGAAAAGCGTCGTCGAAAAATCGCGAAAAATCTTTGAGGCAAATTCATCAGACATCTACATTTTAACATCCTCGGGTACAGGTGGTGTGGAGGCGGCGGCCTCCAACCTGGCCCAGCCCGGTGACAAGGTGTTGATTCTTTCGGCTGGTTTGTTTGCTGAGAGGATGGCTGAGGCTTTCGCCGCCTATGGCGCCAACGTGGTTAAGCATCCTCTCGAGAATGGCCAGGGCCCTAACCCCGTGGCTGTGAAGAAACTTTTGGAGGCTCATCCAGACGCCGCCATTGTCGGGTTCCCTTTCAACGAGACATCCACTGGCATTATCTCGAGGGATGTGAAGGAGATTGGCAGGATTTGTCGTGAGCACGGTGCTTTGCTTGTTGTCGATGCGGTGACGGCGGTCGGCGGTGTGAGGGTCCCCGTCGACGAGTATAACATAGATTTTTGTGTTGCGGGGACGCAGAAGTGTTTGGCGACACCCCCTGGCCTAGCGTTGGTGACTGTTTCAAAACGTGCTTGGGAGAAGATTGAGCAGAAGAAGCTCCGTCCTCCATATTTCGACCTCGTTAAGTATAGGCATTTTATGGAGAGGTGGGAGACGCCTTTCACGCCGGCGGTTACGCTTTTCTGGGCGTTTGACGAGGCGTTGAACATTATTTTCGAGTATGGTTATGAGAGATGGCTTGCGCGTCATGCCGCGGGTGCTGCTGGTCTCTACGCTGGGCTGCGTAGCTATGGGCTGGAGTTTTACGCGGGCCCCGGGTTTGAGTCTCCGATTGTTGCGGCGATGCATATTCCCCCGGGGTTGACCGACACCGCTATCCGTGAGACGATGAAGAAGAAGTATGGGATTTTGATTTCGGGTGGTCTCGCCCATTACAAGGGGAAGATGTTTCGCATAGCTAACATCGGGTTGATTACGCGTGACAAGGTGGTGAACACGATTTTTGCTCTGGGGAAGACTTTGAAGTCTCTTGGAATGGATGTGGATGTTTCCGAGGCTGTGGAGAATACTGAGCGCGAGCTTGACCGTAACTGGCCGAGCTGAGGAATGTTTTTCGAGGATTTCGAGGTTGGGCGGGAGTTTGTCTCCCGCGAGAGGGTTGTCACACCGTCTGACATAGATTTGTTTGCGACGTGGACGTGGGCCGCTAACCCGCTTTTCCTCAGCGACGAATTCGCAAAGGCACGGGGGTTTCCGCAGCGCATAGCCCCCGGGGCGCTCGTCATAGCCTTCGCCATCGGCCTCCTCTACCAGACAGGTGCCTTCGACAACATTGTTGCGCTCGCGTCGATAGATGGGATGAGTTTTAGGTCGCCCACTCATCCCGGTGACACGTTGAAGGTTGTTGCTAGGGTTGTGGAGAAGAGGGAGTCCAAGTCTCCTGACCGTGGGGTTGTGAAGCTTGAGGTCGCGTGCCATAATGTGACGCGTGGGACGCTGGCTTTTACGGCTGAGATGCTTTTCGTGGTTTTCCGCAAAACTTAAACAACTGTGTTATCGTTGTCTTTGCGTGAGGCATGGGAGAACTGAGCTGCTTTATCTTGATGATTCTTATTTGAGGGAGTTTTCGGCTGAGGTGGTTGAGGTTAGCGGGGACTGTGTTGTTCTTGATAGGACTGTTTTTCATCCCCGTGGTGGTGGGCTTGTTTCTGATGTGGGGTTTCTCCGCTTCGGTGGTGTTGTTTCGCGGGTTGTTGAGGCTTTTTTCACGGATGGCGGGGTGGCTCATAGGCTGGAGGGTGGTGTGCCGCGTGTTGGAGAGGTTGTTGAGGGTGTGGTTGATTGGGAGAAGCGTTATAGGGTTATGAGGATGCATACGGGGCTGCATGTTTTGGCTGCGACGATGGTTGAGAAGACTGGTGCCTTGATTACGGGTAACAACATCTCCTACGACGGCGGGCGTGTGGATTTTAGCTTGGAGATGTTTGACCGTGGTGTTATCGAGGATGTTGTGCAGGAGACGAATAGGCGTCTGGCCGAGGATCATCCCGTCAAGATCTATTACTTGGAGCGGGAGAAGGTGTTGAGTACGCCGGGGTTGGTTAAGCTGGCTAATAGGCTTCCTCCTGATGTTCCTGTTCTGAGGATTGTGGAGATAGTGGGGCTTGATGTTCAGGCTGACGGTGGCCCGCATGTGGGGAACACGGTTGAGGTGGGTAGGATAAATGTGGTGAAGCTGGAGAACAAGGGTAAGACGAATAGGCGTCTCTATTTCACGGTCTCTCCTTAAATAAGGGGTTGTGGATGATGTTGTGATGATGAGACTGACCTGTTCGGAGAGCCTATGCGCTCGATGAAGAACATACACCTCTCTGAAAACACAATACCCCAACCCCCTCTAGCGGAATCAGAGAAAAACGGACTGATGAAACAGTGTTCAGCATCTTCACTTTCAATTCCCTCTTGCGGGATCAGTTCGTCGCTCTTCCACGGGGAGCCAATCAATCGAAATGGTTTCTCGTCTTTCAATTCCCTCTTGCGGGATCAGAGCGAAAGAGGCGCGAGCCAGATAATCGGCTATGAGGAGATCTTTCAATTCCCTCTTGCGGGATCAGTATTATGTTGAGCGGTCGCCTGAGGAGGCGGCCAACTATTCTTTCAATTCCCTCTTGCGGGATCAGACTCATAGCGGTACTGGTCATGGTTGGTCTTATGATACAACTTTCAATTCCCTCTTGCGGGATCAGATGTTCATGTCATCGAGAGGTTACATGAGAGCATACGCATATTGCAAACTTTCAATTCCCTCTTGCGGGATCAGTCAGAAAAACCACTTCACATTCATGGTGGTGAGGTAGATGCCACTTTCAATTCCCTCTTGCGGGATCAGCACGTATGAGAAAGTAGAGCAGATTGTTCTGCCAATAGTTGTCCTTTCAATTCCCTCTTGCGGGATCAGACTCATAGCGGTACTGGTCATGGTTGGTCTTATGATACAACTTTCAATTCCCTCTTGCGGGATCAGTTTTAACTAAGACCCGGCTCATACGACTCATCAGACCTTTCAATTCCCTCTTGCGGGATCAGTGAATTTCAAAAGCTGAAGATCGATTTCGACAACTTTTTTACTTTCAATTCCCTCTCGCGGGATCAGTGAGAGCGAACCTCATAGGTGTGGGAATGGATTTGAAAAGTGACTTTCAATTCCCTCTCGCGGGATCAGACTGCATCGACTGCCAAAAAGTTCTGAAGCCGACGAGGACAACTTTCAATTCCCTCTCGCGGGATCAGTTAAATACCTTTATCCAGAGGCTCAGGGTATGGCGAAATTAACTTTCAATTCCCTCTCGCGGGATCAGCCGCGATGACTTTTCCGTCTGCGTTTAATGCCTCGACGAAACTTTCAATTCCCTCTCGCGGGATCAGACCCACCAAACCTTTATCATAAAATTCTATCAAACTTATATACTTTCTTTCAATTCCCTCTCGCGGGATCAGAAATACGCTTGCTTTTGTGTTAGACAATTCCCTGCCAAGCAACTTTCAATTCCCTCTCGCGGGATCAGATGTTGTGGAAGGCAAATGGCTGAAAGGTGTTCCGGAGCCGATCTTTCAATTCCCTCTCGCGGGATCAGAGTCTCTCAGATTATTAATCGACAAGCATAAGCCCCACCTTGAGCTTTCAATTCCCTCTCGCGGGATCAGTGAGTTTCCAACACAATCAACGTAAACACTTTTTCTAAAATCTTTCAATTCCCTCTCGCGGGATCAGAAAAGTTAAGGGGTATGTTTTGGTGGTGGGGTGTGAATGTCCAAAGTGTCTTTCAATTCCCTCTCGCGGGATCAGTCGGGGAGTGGAGTAGGTAGTGGGAGTATGGGGTTGTGGTCTTTCAATTCCCTCTCGCGGGATCAGAGAGATGGTTTAGTCTTGGATTTGGATGACGTGGGCTGTGGCTTTCAATTCCCTCTCGCGGGATCAGATAACACGAGCTGCAGCCCCCACCAGGATGCATGCCTACTGGGACTTTCAATTCCCTCTCGCGGGATCAGCTGGGCAGGTAATACCCTCTTTATCTGGCCTGAGAAAGTTTAATACCTTTCAATTCCCTCTCGCGGGATCAGACACTTGACTGACGCTGGGTAATTCCCAGTGGGCCCCCCAATCTTTCAATTCCCTCTCGCGGGATCAGATAGAATAACATTTGAAATGGCGAGACGAGGTGTTCTCTTTAACTTTCAATTCCCTCTCGCGGGATCAGGACGGCAAGGCAATCGTAGTCTTTTGTGAACTGAAGACACAAACTTTCAATTCCCTCTCGCGGGATCAGACTTTCCCACTCAGAGCCTTTGCCCTTAGCCCCTGCCTCATAGTACACCTTTCAATTCCCTCTCGCGGGATCAGTCGGATACCTTTTCCGCCAGCCAGACCAAGCCGTTGTGTATCCTTTCAATTCCCTCTCGCGGGATCAGAAATCGTACAAGAGCGCTGTCACAGCTGCAGACATAGACAAGCTTTCAATTCCCTCTCGCGGGATCAGAAATGGATAAGCTCCTCGGCGGGAATTGTTTCGCTGATGATTCTTTCAATTCCCTCTCGCGGGATCAGACCGCCTGCTAAGCCTCCGGTGAAAAAGCCGGAGAAAACTCAACTTTCAATTCCCTCTCGCGGGATCAGAGAAGTATCTGAAATACAGAGGCGAGAAGATTGGGTATACTTTCAATTCCCTCTCGCGGGATCAGAACTAAATCTTCATGATCTTTATCAGACATAGCATTAGTATACTTTCAATTCCCTCTCGCGGGATCAGTAGTGCGGATTTTAGTGCTCTTCAGAAGGAAAAGTTCCTGGATCTGGTTCTTTCAATTCCCTCTCGCGGGATCAGTGTGGGTTTTTCCTTTGTTTTTCGTGTTTCCGCGGCATTTTGTCGCCGCGTATCTTCAGGCAATAATTGTTTAAGGGTAGTATTTAGGTTTATACCCCCTCGTCCCCCTAAAAGCTTAAATAAAATGAGTGAAACTCTCGCTGAAAATCATCGGTAATAAGTGTTTTGGTCTATGTCTTGGGCCTGTGCCTCGTCGTCGAAACAATCGACAAAACATCCCTATCCTTCAAACGATAGTCACCCGGCAGATGAAGACCCGTCCGCACATCCACCGCATACAACAAACCCTTCTCAAGCTCGGTGTGAATAGCTCGGGCCAGGTCCTTAACCGTCGAGTTAGGCGGCATCAGATAAGCATCGGGCAAAACATTCCCCGCACCATCCGAGAGCTTCGCCGGATCAGACACCGGATAAACCACACCCATACCCAACAACTTGAACACAGCCACGTTAATCGCAAACTGCACACCCGTCCGCATATACTCACCCAAAACACGAGACTCAATAAACTCAAGCGCCTTCCTCTGCTCAGCAGTCAGCTTCGACTCATCAACAATCCTGAAATCCTCCTCACCAGGAATATACTTGACAAACCCCTTCTGAACAGCCCTCCGCAGAGCAAGCTCCGCCTCCGCACTCGCGGGAATAACCATGTAACTCGTCAAAGTATCCCTGAGAACCTCGAAATTCGCACCAGCCGTCTCAAGGTCCATCTTGTTAGCCAAAATAATCATCGGCTTAGAGACCTCGAGAAGCTTCTCAGCAAACTTCTTATCCTCAAGCATCGTCCACTTCTCAAACTCCTCACCCCGAAGCCCCGTAAGACGCAGCGCGGCCTCGATATGAGCCGCGGTAATCTTAACACCTTGGAGAGCCTCCGCCAAAGTCTCCACAAACCCTTTCCCAGCCTTCAGGTTGCGGACAATCTTATCCTCCTGCCTATCGATAAGCCGCATCAACCACATCACAAGCTCCTCCTGAATATCGTAGAAATCAGCCAACGGATTCCCAGTCCCCATCTCAGTAATCCGCCCCTCCTCATCAACACTCCCCGAAGCATCAACCACGTGAATAAGCGCATCAGCCTGGGAAGCAACCGAGAGAAACTGGTTACCAAGCCCCTTCCCAGCCCAAGCACCCTTAATCAAACCAGGCAAATCAATAATCTCAACAGGAATATGCCTATAACCATCTATGCACAACGAGTTCCGCGGATTATCTGTCACGTTAAACTCTCTACAAACACACGGAGTTATGGCATAGGTTGTCCCATAGTTGGGCTGCTTAGTGGTGAACGGATAGGTAGAGACCTCGGCATACTGAAGCGTAGCCGCGTTGAAAAACGTCGTCTTACCCGTGTTGGTTTTACCTATCAACCCAATACGAACAGTCATCCAACCCCAAACCTTACATGATACCGCCCTGACAAAAACTTTATCACACCACTCTATCAAACCTCTTCAAAACCACGGGAAGCATCCCGATAACATCCTCGGGAGTAATGTGCAGACCCAGTTTCTCGGCAGCAGCCACACCTGCATAACCATTCGCAACCGCGGCGGCGACAGCGGCATGAAAAGGCGGAACCATCCGTGCGAGAAAACCCGCCACAACGCCCGTCAAAACATCACCAGTGCCTCCAACGGTCATAGCAGAGGATAAAGGCTGCTTCCTGTTCACAACAACCTCCACACCATCCGAAACCACGTCAACATGCCCCTTCAACAAAACCGTCACACCAAACTGCTTCGCCACATTATACACCTTCTCAACTCTCTCCTCAAGCGTGGAACCCGGCTCCTCGCCGAAGAGGCGTCTGAACTCACCCGCATGCGGCGTCACAACAGCCCGTGCACCACGGAGAAGCAGAAGCACGTCGCTGAAAAGAGCCGTCGCATCAAGCACAACAGCTATGTTCCGCTCAACAAGCAGCCGAACAAGCTTCAACAAACCCTTCTCACATCCCCTCGCAAGACCAGGGCCAACAGCCGCAGCATTCACGTCATCAAGCACCCTTACAATACGGTCAACAGACTTCGACGTCAGCTTGTAGTCAGGCAGAGGCAGCACAATAAGCGACGGAGAGAGAGCCCTTATAGCGGTTGCAACTTTCTCAGGCGCGGCTGTGTAGACAAGGTCCACACCCGTCCGCATAGCAGCCATAGACACGAGAAACGGCGCACCATGATACAGCCAGCTTCCCCCAACCACGAGAACCACACCGTTATCGCCTTTCCTCGACCAAGCCCTCCGAGGAACACAAGCCCGCGCAAGATCCTCCTCACCCGCCTCCCGCCAAGAAACAGCCACATCGACAACATCTTTAACCGGTTAAAAAGTCTAAGAAACAACCGCAACATGGGCCAAGAGACAATCTACCTGCTGGGTAGAGGAGTATACGCAGTCACAGCCGCGGCAAGACTAAACCGAAGAGGCCACAAAACCCATCTAATCCCACCAGCCAGGAGACTGGGCGTCTTCCCCTTCACACTGCTTCCTCAACAATTTTTTGATGAAATGAACATGAAGCCCACAAACCACATGGAGACGGAGATAACGCTTGTCGAAACAGAGAACGACACAGCCGAGCTAAGAGACCCGCTATACCTCTGCCGGACAACACCTCTCCTAGAAGAAGTGATAACCCTGCACAACATCGACTACACATCCAAACAACCGCCAACAAGCAAGCTAATAGACTGCACCGGAACCCGGTGGAGAGAAATAAGATGCATACAAACACTCGAAACAGCTCCTCCGGGAAAAAACCGTCTCCAAATAGACACTATGCCCGGAAAACAGGTAGCCATCACAGTCCACTTCAGGGGACTCATCCTCAAAACCCTCTACACAAAAACAAAAACATCGCTACCAAAAGAAGTGCTGGCCTCAGTTGAGAGAGCAACGGCCTTCAAAGACCCCGAGACAATGCAAACCGTTCCAACAGTTTCGCTGCTGGGCCCAGACCATGGGGAGTGGCGGCCGAACACCGACCAGGCCTTGGCAGAGGCTGATGCGGTTGAGCGTCTCCTCTCCATAGGCTCAGACCCCACGGAACTTAACGTTTTTATCCAGCGAATATCCTCTACCGTCGCAAAAGGAGGCGAACAACATGGTTGAAGACTCCGTGGTTCTCGTAGGAAGAAAGCCGACCATGAACTATGTGCTGGCGACGACTTTGCCCCTCGCCGAAGGCAAACGAGTCATCTTAAAGGCCCGTGGAAGAGCAATAGCCAAAGCAGTTGACGTCGTCGAAGTGGTGCGGAGACGCTTTGTCCAAAACGCTGTCGTTGAAAAGATAAACATAGGCACAGAGGAGGGCAAAGTCGGAAACGACGGCAGACAGCGAAACGTCAGCACCATAGAAATAATACTGACCCAGCCAAAGGCCTCGAAAAAGTGAGCAACACCCGGACAAAACCGGGTTCAACATATTTTTATTTGTCTAAACCACACTAAATTCTTGGAGTGTTGAGTGAGAAGTCTGCGGATTGGATGTGGGTTGTCTGCAGCAACTGCGGAACAACAACCTTCAAGGGCCGCTTCTGTATGAAATGCGGCTCACCCCTCACACCCTATAAGTCACAGTATCAATACCGTTTTAGAGTCGATGTCTTAGGTGAGAAGAATGTGGGGAAAACATCGCTGATAGAGAAGCTGGTTGCTTCAAGCGACATCAGCGCCGTATCCGGCTCGACCACGTCAGGCAGCTGGATGATAGACAAAGTTGAGATAATCATAGACTTCAGGGAATTGGATGGAGTGCATGCCGCTCCGGATGATAAGATGGACGCGGCGCTGCTCGTCTTCGATTTAAGCAACCGCCGCACATTCGTCAAAAGCCTCCTCTTCTTTGAAAAGCTGAAAATGCTTCCAAACCCTCCTCCCACATTCTTGATAGCCAACAAATCCGACGAAACAGGCAACAGAACAGTTGAAGAAAAGGAGGCGGCGGACGTGGCCAAAGCTCATGGGGCAACTTACATAGAAGTATCTGCTTCAAACGGTTTTAACGTTGATTTGCTCCGAGAAAAACTTATTAAGGGTCTTCTGGCTTATAGGCTAGAAAAAATCAAAAGGTTGTTGAAGAATGGTCAGTGATTCGCTGCTGAGAAGACCCGGTGTCGAGTCCTTCCTAAGATACTTGGAGAACAGTGGAAAGGAGTCCATCGACCCCTTGTTCGAAAAAACCGCCTACCGTTACCCGGTTGCGGAAGAATTTTTTGGAGAAGACGCCGAAACAGTCCTGGAAAACCTTGCGGAGCTTGGCATTTTCGAGAAAAGGTTGATGGACGCTGCTATGATGTGTCCCGACTGCGGAACAATAGCTCAAGTGGTTAAACCAGTTTGCCCAACATGCAGCTCAGGCCGCTTGGTAAAAGGCAACGTCATAGAACACATGCTTTGCGGATATGTTGATTTTGAGCAGGAGTTTTACAAACAGGGTTTCAAATGCATCAAGTGTGGAAAAGAGCTTAAGACTCTTGGTGTTGATTATCGTAGAGCGGGTGTTTTCTACAAATGCATGTCATGCGGCAGGGTTTCCGCGATTCCTGTGAAGAGGTTTATCTGCGGCCACTGTGGAAGAGCTAGCACCGAGGAGGAGTTGCAGCTCAAACCTGTCTTCAGCTATGTTGTTGTTAGAGAAAAGTTCGCTGTTCTTAAGGGGATTTTCCTCGACCTAACCCCCATCATCAGCTTGATAGAGTCGAAGGGATTCGTCGTAGAATCCCCCGCAAAGGTAGCTGGACTCTCGGGTGTTGTGCACGAGTTTACGCTGTTCGCAAGCAGGCCCGGTGCACCGGCATCCTCAAGCCTAGCCATAGACATAGCCAGAGATGCGGACGACAACAAGTTGTTCGAATTCTTCACAAAAACCTTTGACGTCAAAGCCGGGGCCTCCCTGCTGCTCTGCCTCGGCCATGTTGATGAAAAAGCCAAGAAGCTTGCCGACACATTTAACATACAGATGCTAACGTTCACCTCCCCCGACGAACTCGTCGAAAAGTCAAAGACAGAAATCGAGAAGATACTTGATAAGCTGAGCAAGAAAGATTTGTATGAGGAGGCTAGTTACCTCGAAAACCTACTTAACAAGTTAGGCAAAGTTTAAACCAGCGCAGAGCCGCTTTATCTGCACATGGTTTTTGGAGGCAGGTGGCTTCTTCCGCCAGTGTTCATTAACCTGTTTTTGGGTCTGGCGGCGGGTGCGTCGAGGATGGGGCTTATACCCGTGTTTGCGTCAAACGCCGTGCAGAACCATGGGGCAGTCATGATGATGGGCTTCATTTCGGGCATAATCGTGGCCGAGCGTGCCAACACGCTCAAGGACCCGTTTCTGACAGCAGCATCCATCGCTTTCCCGGCTGGAGGATTCTTGCTCGTCGCCGGCATAGACTTCGCCGCATATTTCGCATGGTTTTTCGGGTCCTTGCTCTTCGTCATCTGGTCGGCGATTTTCCTCGCAAAATATAGAAGCAGATACTCTGGTTTTTTCTTTCTCTTCTCCTCTCTTCTCAATCTTTTGGGCATTTATTTCTATGCATTCGGTTACTCGGCGACCTTCTACGTCTATAGTTGGGTGGGGTTTATTGTTTCATTCATCTGCGGCGAGCGCATGGATATGCTTCAGATATCTAGGCCCAGCCGTCTCTCGCGTTTGGCAGCCTATGTGTCGCCAGCCGCCGCAGCAGCAGGCGTCATCTTAGTCGGAAAAGAGCTTATGGCCCTGTTTTTCCTGCTTCTGCTGCTTGCCGTGGCACGGCACGACCTAGCCATCCGAATGTTTAGGAGACCAGGTTTCAGTCGATTTCTCTCCATAGGCATCATCACGGCCTATGCATGGCTAGGCGTTGCAGCCCTTGTGTGGGCCTTGACATTTTCATGGGACACGATGCTTCACACAATCTTCCTCGGCTTTGTGGGAACGATGATTCTAACACACGGGCCAGTCGTATTGCCTACCATACTAAAGATCAAACACTTTTTCACCCCACTCCTCTACATACCCTTCACCATTTTGCAGGCAGCCACTGTTCTACGCATCGTTTCAGGGGTCTTCATCAGGTTAGACGCCTGGGCTTATTCAGGGTTAATCACAATCATCGCGGTCGCCATTTACGTCTTCCTAGCGTTCTCCAACACTTTCCTTAGGAAAAACTTTTTGAAAAATCCCTCTATCTCTTGACCTATGGCTTCCTGGAGTGAGACCGTCTCATCCGTTCTCGCAGTGGCGTCGATAGTGTTGATTGTGGTTGAGTATTTTGTGCCTCTTAGCTTTGACCAGGTTGTCGCGATAATGGCTGCGGATGGGGTGATTGTGCTGTACTTGGCTGTTGACCTTGTAAGGCAGGCGAGAGCTTCGGGAAATGTTTCGAGGTATTTGATCAAGAGATGGTATGAGGTTGTGGCGCTGACTCCCATGTTTGTTCTGTATCTGCTTGAGACGCAGACGATTTTCGGCGCTGTGTTGAGAGGTATGAGGCTGACACGGCTGCTTAGGGTTGTGCTTTTGACGGCGAGGGCCAGAAAGTCTCTGACGCATCTTCTCGAGGTGGTGCGAGTAAGCCGTCTCGGCTACCTGCTTCTGGCCTCAGCGCTCGTCGTGTTAGCTGGAACTTTCTCGGCCTACTTGCTGGAGGCAGGTGTTGAAGGGGCGAGAATCCATGATTTCGGTGATGCTTTCTGGTGGGCCTTGGCCACGGTTACGACGGTGGGGTATGGAGATGTTGTCCCCGTCACGGTGGCTGGTAGGATTGTGGGGTCTATACTGATGGTGACCGGGATAGCGATACTCGGAGTTTTCATATCCTCGCTCGGCTCAGCCATCATAGGTGAAAAGCTTGCCACACATCCAGAGAGTGACGAGCTCAAGGAGCTGATGAAGAAAAGAATAGATGCGCTGGAGAGTCTCAGCGAGGAAGAAGTCAGCCAATTGGTGGAGCTGATTAAGTTTTATCATGGATTATCTAAACGTGAAAGGTAGTGGTGTCGACTGGGGTTAGGGTCATACTCATCATCGGGATTGTATCGCTGCTAGGAGATCTTGTCTACGAAGGCGGCCGCTCGGTGTTGCCTGACTACATGCGTCAGCTCGGCATGGACGCTTTCACCGTGGGAGCTGCTCTCGGAGTTGCTGAGCTTGCGGGCTGGGCTGCGAGGCCGGTGGGCGGGCTGCTGGCGGACAAAACCGGGAAATATTCTCTGATAGTGAAGATGGGCTACGCGGGCTTGATTGTCATCCCGCTGATGGGGTTGGTTTCCGTCTGGTGGCTACTGGTTATACTAGCCTTTCTTGAGAGAGTTTTCAGAGGGATGCGTGTTCCTGCGAGGGACGCTATGCTGGTGAGGATGCGTGGCGACGTAAAGGTTGGGAAAGCTTTTGGATTGCATGAATTGTTGGACCAAGTCGGAGCAGGCGGGGGCCCGCTTCTAGCAATAGCTGTGTTATCGATTCTCCCGACCCCATATGTCTACATGTCGCTCACCATACCCTACATACTGCTCCTCTTCACACTCATGTTTGTTCCGAGCCACGTCGAGAAAGCCCATGAAACAAGTGAGCTGAAACCAGCAAGAAGCGTGGCCGTCTTCTCCTTGGCGGCTGCATTTAACACAGCGGGGCTGCTGCCTGTGCCGCTTCTCCTCTACATGATTTCCCTCACAGCTGGTTCGGGGTCATGGCTCATACCCGCGGCATACACAGTAGCGATGGTGGTCGACGCGGTCGCTGGCCTGTTTCTCGGCATGTTTTTCGACAGATGGGGCCTAAAGGTTGTCGCATTAGTGATTCCCTTATCTGTTTTGCCGACGGTTTTCATCTACTCGGACGTGGCTTTGCTTATGGTTTCCGCCTTTCTGCTAGGCGTTGTGATAGGGGCTCAGGAGTCGATTTTCAGAGCTATGGTGGCTGAGCTGGCTCACGCCAACGGGCTGGGCTCCGCCTACGCATTATATGGACTGGCTTTCGGTGTCGGAGCAGCTGTTGCCGGCACTGTTTTTGGCTACATGATTCAGACAGGCAGGAGTGTCTTGGAGCTTGTATTATATGCGGCGGCTATGCAGGCCGGGTCAGCCATTTTTCTTTTCAAGACAGCTAAGCTGAGGAAATAGTTATTTCATGGAAGACGGTTGATGGGGGGATGATAACTATCAGAGATGTTTACCTTGCTAGGAAAATTGTTTCCAAATATCTGAAGCCAACACCCCTACAATATTCTAGGAAGCTCTCAAAGGAGCTGGGGGCGGATGTTTATGTCAAGCTCGAGAACCTCAACCCGACACACAGCTTCAAGGTCAGAGGCGGCCTCTACTACATGAGCCTGATGCATGACAAGGTGAAAGGCGTGGTCACAGCGTCCATGGGTAACCATGCACAGTCAATCGCCTACTCCGGCTCTCTCTATGGGGTCGAGACCACTATAGTGATGCCCAGCTGGGTCAATCCCTTGAAAAAAGAGGCGGTCACAGACCTTGGAGCAAAAGTCATCACCTATGGAGCATACTATGACGAGGCAGCGGCATACGCCCAGCATTACGCCGAGGAACACGGGCTTGTCTTTGTTGACCCCATAAATGAGGTGAAGCTCTATCCCGGGGTCGCGACCATGCATCTCGAGGTCGTCGAGGAGCTTCCCAACGTGGAGACGGTTTTCAACCCACTGGGAGGAGGGTCGGGCGCGATAGGCGCTGTCACCGTCTACAAATCCATCAACCCCGCGGTAAAGGTTTACGCCGTTCAAGCAGAAGGCGCGCCAGCCTTCTACCTGTCCTACAAAAAAGGCGGTTTACAATCAACCGACGGCGTCAAAACAAGGGCCGAAGGCCTCGCGGTAGCCAAAGCCTATGAAACACCACTCCAGATACTCAAAAACAAGCTCGACGACGTAGTTCTTGTGTCTGACGAGGAGATGGAGAAGGCTGTCGTGAAGCTCTACAACACCGTGAGACAAGTCGCGGAGCTGGCGGGCGCAGCATCCACAGCGGCCGCCTACAAATTTGCTGAAAAAATTTCTGGGAAAACGGTTGTCCTCATGCTCACGGGCGGAAACATAGACCATAAAAGGTTCTCCGAAATATTGGCCAGACATTAGGCTAAATACTGCGTGGAACCAGTATACCTGGTGGCGGGACCATGGGCAAGCGGAAAATTGTCTCCGAACCCGATGAACTGGACCAGATGGTGGAGCCGGGGCCGGGCGATGTCTACGGCGTGGTTAGCAAGATGTATGGCTATGATAGGCTGTTGGTGGATTGTTCTGACGGTAAGCAGAGGGTCTGCCGCATTAGAGGGCAGCTAAAACGCCGTATCTGGATAAAGGAGGGCGACCTCGTCCTTGTCTCGCCGTGGGACTTTCAGAGAGACAGCAGAGGCGATGTCTGGTGGCGTTTCACACACAATCAAGCCCTCGAGCTCGCCAAAAAAGGCGTCATTCCAGATTTCTTGAAAGCAAAGCTCGGAGCATCTTAGCTTGTTTCTAGAATTTTTGTCACAACGCCTATCCCCTTTGTCTTCCCCTCTCTGAAAACAAACCTGTCGCCAGGCTGTATGTAGAAGGGTCGATACTTGAACCTCATCTCCACCCTGCCCGACTCGCCTGCCTTGAGATAGGGCTTGTCGAGCAGCTTAACACGTGTGGTAGAGGCGATGGTGTGGATGTGGACAATCGGCTCATAGCCTGTGCTGATTCTCGTCGGGTGGGAGAGAACCGTGACCTCCGCCTCGAAAGACCAGACGCTCACGGGGTTGAGGCTTGGCTCACAGACAATCATCCCTCTCTCGAGAAGCTCCTCCCGCACACCCTTGACCGCAACACCCACGATATACCCAGGCTCAGCCTCCGCCAACCGTGTATAATGCATCTCAATACTCCTGGCACGCACAGGAACAAACACACCTTTCCTAGTGGGCCCTATGAGAAGCTCAGCACCCGGCGTCAAACTCCCCTGCTTAACAGAGCCGGAGACAACATTCCCCACACCCTCTACATTATACACCCTGTCGATGTATAGAAGGAATGGAAGGTCTCTCTTCTTAGCCCTCGGCGGCAGCCTCCTCAGCAGATGATAAACAAGGTCGTATCCCTGCCGTGTCACAGAAGAGATTTTTAACACAGGGACAACCACCGAGACCTTATCGATGAGCAGTTCCACATCATTAATGGAATTAACGATGAACGGTATCCGCCCCACGCGTTTGAGCAGCGTAGCAATCTCTGACTCGGCGGCCTCCACCCTATTGGCAGGAACTTTATCGATTTTCGTGATAAGTATGATGACTGGAATACCCATCGCAAGCATGATGCCTAGATGTTCGCGGGTGATGTGAGTTGGCCCATCATCTGCGGCGACCACCAAGAACCCGTAATCGATTTCTTGACCCAGTATGCCTCGGATGGTTGTCCTCAGCCAAGGCTCATGACCCACGGTATCGACAAAACTGACGAGACGCTCCGACTCGCGGGTGACACGTATTCTCTCAGCCCTGTCAAGCGGGTTCTTCATCAAATTGGGCTCCATGCCGCGGAAGCCCAGAACTATGAAATGGAGGTCGGCTGAAAGATTTCTCTCAACCTCGTGAGGCAAAGTGTCGAGGTAAAGCCATTTCTGACCGTCGTCCTTCTCACCTGTGATTAGGCACGCGAGGAAAGTGGATTTCCCGTGGTTTACATGACCGGCGACGGAGACAACCAAGTGGTCAACGCTCGGCCTCGACTGTGTGGTGATGATGACTCGTGCAATCAAGCCCCCGTTGGAGTCAAACTTCTCAACCCTGTCTATCACCGCCCCACACTCAGAGGCAACCTGCTTCAACACGCTGAGACTTTCTTCAAGCTCAATATCCGATATCCCCAACGCTGTCCCGTCATCCCTGACTCCCAGAATGTATACAGCTGTTCCGCCGCCGTTCTCCAGCCGATACTTCATCTGGCTCGCAAGCTTCTGCCTCTTCTCCGTCCTGAGATGAATCTCTGGAATAAGCCTCTCCTTAAACTCAATATGCATCCTCTCAATAGAGGGGATGGTGAACCTCCTGTTCTCAGCCATCAATGCATCACTATCAAGGAAATCACAGAAGTGATGTTTTCAATCTTCTTGACACGGTTGTTGACAACCTGTTTCAACGCATCCATCGAGTCGGCTTCAATTTTCACAACCATGTCATACACGCCGTATACTCTCTGGGCGTCCCTAACCTCCTTAATAGCCCGGAGCTGGCTGAGCACCTCCTCCTCCCTGCCGGGCCTAACGTTTAGAAGCATAAAAGCAAGAGCCATCGGCTCGCCCATCCTCTTAAGGCTCAGCCGCTATAAAAATCTGAAAAAAATTTACCTAAACCTGTATCCGCAGAAGGAACAGACAAGCGCGTCCACTTCGTTGAGGGCTCTGCAGCTGGGGCAGTGAAAAGAGGTAACAAGCTTAATCTCCTCCTTTCTGGGGGTCACCGGCTCCTCCGCCGGAGAAGGCATGCACACGAGGGTCTCAACCTTTACGACGTTGGGCTGCTTAGCCAATATTTCATACACCCTTTGAGAGAGCTGTTCGACACTGTCGGCGGAGACAAATAGCACAGCGTCGAACCTGCCGAAAACGCTGTGGGCGGATACAACCCCGGGCATAGACCTGAGTGCAACTATTTGATGGCTGGTTCCCGGTTGTGTGCGTATCAAGACGTAGGCGAATACCTTCATCAGCCGTTCCCGCTGAACATAACTATGCAGGTCTCTGTCCGAACCACGTTGGGGATTTTTTCGATGACCTTGTAAAGCACCTGAGACAACGTTCTCAAATCCTCGACTTCGAGGGTGATGATGGCGTCGTATCTTCCGAAGACCGAGTCAGCAGCTACAACACCTTTTATCGCGGAGGCCTCCTTAAGAAACCGTACTATGTCCTCCGACGTTCCGGGCTTTGCTGAAACCAAAACATATGCCTTAACCATGCGCCATCACACGTCGAAGTAGAGGTAGAACTCGTAGGGATGAGGCTTTGTGGCCACGTCTATAAACATCTTGAGCTGCATCTCTGTGTATACCTCTATCAAATCCTCGGTGAACACCGGCTTGAGAAACTCATGGTCGCTTAACAACTCTTCAACAGCTTCTCGAAGCGAGCCGGGAAGCTCCCGTATCCCAAGCTGCTTTCTCCTCTCGGGGCTGAGCTTGTAAATGTCCTCGTTAACAGGGTCGCCGGGGTCAATCTTCTTCTTGATTCCATCGATTCCGGCCGCGGCCATTGCAGCGAAGCAGAGGTAGGGGTTGGCTGATGGGTCTGGAGTCCTAAACTCTATTCTCTTTGACTTCATCGATGCGCGGCCTCTGTAGTAAACGGGTATGCGTATGTTTGCGGACCTGTTTGACCTGCTCCACGCTATGAAAACCGGGGCCTCGTATCCGGGGACGAGTCTCCTGAAAGAGTTTGTTGTAGGGTTGGTTATGGCTGTCAACGCGCGGCTGTGCTCGAGAAGCCCTCCCACAAAGTATCTCCCCAGCTGGCTGAGCTCCGCATATTCATCGTTTTCGTCGTAGAAGAGGTTTACGCCGTTTTTCCAGAGGCTTACGTGAACATGCATACCAGAGGCGTTGTCCCCGAAAATGGGCTTAGGCATGAAGGTGGCCACCATGCCTAGGCTGTTTGCGACAACACGTGCCACATACTTGTATGTCTGGGCCTTGTCAGCCATTCTGGTTAAGGTGTCGAACCTCATGTCTATCTCACACTGGCCCGCTGTGGCAACCTCGTGATGATGCGCGTCAACCTCTACGTTAAAGTAATCACTCAAAACTCTGCAGACCTCGTTCCTGTACTCCATCAAGGTGTCCTGCGGCGGAACTGGATAATATCCTTCTTTGAATCTGATTGGGTGCTGTGTTCCCCCAGAGTTCCAGGCGGCTTCTCTGGACTCTATCTTGTAGCTGACGCCTTCAAAGGGTGTTTTCACATCCCAGTGAACCTTGTCGAAGACGAAGAACTCTATCTCCGGCCCCCAGTAGGATACGTCGTAGCCCTGCGCCTTGACGTATTCCTCTGCTTTCTGGGCCACATAGCGGGGGTCTCTGCTGAACCTTCCGCTTCCAAAACCTCTGTAGACGTCGCAGATCATACGAGCTGTTTTGTTGGGGCCGTCGCTCCATGGGAGGATTGCGAATGTTCTTGGGTCGGGTTTGAGAACCATGTCAGATTCATGGATGTCCGCGAACCCTCTCAGCGATGAGCCGTCGAGCTTTGCCACACCTTCTTGCAGAGTGTCCTCGGAGAGGTAGTTAGATGTGACGGTGACGTGGTGAAGCTTGCCTGGCAAGTCTGTTAACTGCAGGTCTATGAACCGGATACCGCTCTCCTTAATGCTCTCAAGGACTTTAGTCGAATCCATTATCTTGTTCACCGCTCAACAAGTTTTAAGTAAACAAAGAGCCAATATTTAATGGTATATTTTGTCGAACAGCCGATAAACAAATATCATTTCGTCGTTTTGCCGATTACTCGTGTAAAGTCACGTTTTTTAATCGGTGGAAAATGGCAAAAGCATGAGACCCGCCCCTCTGTTGCTTGTTTTGGTTCTGTCTCTTTGGCAGCTTGCTCAAGGTTTGGCGATGCGGTTTGAGATGGTTGAGCCTGAGACTGTTCGCCCTATTCATATTGGGGTGGGCGTTTTGACGGCGCTCATACTTCTTGGCCTTGTCCGGTCCGCGAGAATAGAGGGTGGACGCATCGGCTCAGACCTCACTTTCGTGTTTCTGTTGATGATTTTGCAGGGTTTGGCGGGGCTGTTCATTCTCGCCGAAATCTCATTAGCGACAATAATCCATCTTGCGCTATCTTTCTTTGTGGTGGGGTCTGTGGCCGCCACCCTGATTTTAGCCGCGTCCGAGACTGGCTAGCTTTTAAACTGATAGAAGGACAACGCCGCCACAGCCACCGTCATGGCATGAGCAGCTGTACAAAGGATGCAGACCGCTCCAATAAGCCCAAGCTCAACATAGACAAGTACAGCAACAACAGCTACGCCGATAACTGACCACCCCAGCGCAAGCTTCGCCAACTGTTTACCGTTGCTTGCGAGCATGGATAGCGACGCCGCACCCGCGAACCACACAACACCGTAGAACGCTGTCGGTACGCCGAGAAATTTTGCATACGGGCTAGAAAGCACGGTGTCGCATGAAAGGAAGCTGGATATTTCACAGAACGGCGGCGGTGGCAACAGAGTTAGGTAAATGCTTAGGAAGAGCCCTGAAAGCGATACCGCAAATATGAGGTACGGAATCATCCTAGTAGCCTGTCAAGCTCCCGTGCCAAGGCTTCGTAAGGCTGCTCGCCCTCGAGTTTCGCGGCTATTATGCCGTTTTTGTTGACTATGACGTATGTGGGTGTTCCGCGGACACCGTATTGGCGGAAGATTTCGAGCTGCGGGTCGAAGCCCACAGGCCATGTTACACGATAGTTTTTGATGAACTGCGCCGTTTTCTGTGCGTCGGTGTTGTATCCTCCCGCCACGGTTATGAACACGACGCCTTTTTCAGCATAGGTTTGATGAAGCCTCTCGACGATGGGCGCCATGTTACGGCAGTGAACACACCATTCATGGATAAAGTCGATGAAATAGATTTGCCCTGAGTCGGGCCTGAAGCTGACCTTCTCATTTTTCAACCCTGTTTCGTCGATGAGGTCTAGGCTGAAGGGGGTTGCTATGTCACCTGTTTTAACCGTGTTTGTTTGCCCCGTGGTTGATATTGTGGAGATACTCTGAGAAGGTGGTGTAACAATTAGGTATGCGATGAATACAACCAGCAGAGCCGCTGGTAGCACGGCTAAGTAAGTTGATAGATTACGTTTCTTCTTCACCTTCTTGGAAGGCATTTTGCTCGGCCCTTCTCAACATCGACTAATTATTAACAATTTTTGGAACTCCCTGTCACAGTTATATTATTGGTCGTTGGCTGTCGGCTGATGACTGGGCAGAGACTGCTTCTCATAGGGCTTCTGATGGGGATATTTTTAGCGGCTATCGACTCCACCGTCGTTGGGGTCGCCCTGCCATCTATAGTGTCTTCTCTCAAGGGTTTGAACATCTACAGCTGGGCGTTCACGGCCTATATCCTCACTTCAACGGTTACGGGGCCGCTGTGGGGTAAGCTCAGCGATGTCTATGGACGCCGCTTCATCTACGTGGCAGGTGTCTTGATTTTTCTCGCTGGAAGTCTGTTGTGCGGCTTGGCGCAGGACATGGTTCAGCTGGTTTTGTTCCGAGGTATACAGGGCCTCGGCGGCGGCGCTTTGCTTGTCCTCACCTTCACAATAGTTGGGGAAATATTCACGCTTAAGGAACGGGCCAAGGCCACAGGCTACACATCCTCCGTTTGGGCCGTGGCAAGCATCGTGGGGCCGCCGCTTGGAGGATTCATAGTTGACACGGTTGGATGGCGATGGATATTCTTGATAAACCTTCCAGTCGGGCTCTTCTGCGTAGCCACGGTCGGGCGCATTCTCAAGACAACCACCCGGACAGAGACAAAAATTGATGTAAGCGGGTCCATACTCTTCTTGTTGGCTGCATCCCCTTTGCTGCTTTATCTGTCAGAGTTTCAGAACATCGGCGAAACAGCGCCTCTCATCCTCTTGACCTCGGGAGCGGCTTTCACACTCTTCTTCTACAACGAACGCAGGTCACCCAGCCCCCTCATACCGTTCCATCTCTTCCGCGAAAAAATTCTCCGAACAGGTTTTCTCGGCAACCTTTTGGCAGGATTCGTTTTCTTCGGCATAATAGCCTACATGCCCCTTTATCTCCAGACGGTGCTCGGCTACTCCGCCACCTTTTCCGGGGTGCTGCTGCTCCCCCTTGTCCTTGGATGGGTTGCAAGCGCTAACGCCGCTGCTCAGCTCGCGATTAGGTCTTCCCTCAAAATCCCAGCCATTCTAAGCGGTTTCTTTCTCGTGTCTGGCACCGTTTTTCTTTCGCTGGCTTCGCAGAACATTCCTGTTTTGTTGACTGGGTTCGCTTTGACGGGGTTGGGCATGGGTTTCACCGTCTCCACTTTCCTGATAGCGACGCAGACAGTTGTTCCACGTGGAGTGCTCGGTGTAGCAACCTCCTTGCTCAGCTTTCTTAGGCTGATGGGGGGCGCAATCTCGGCCGCCGTGCTCTGGCTACCGATAGGGGCGCTGGTTAGAGACTTGGGGCTTCAGCAAAGCGTCGGAGTCGTATTGTCCGAAGCTGAGAAAACGGCCTTCACCGCAGGCTTCTCACAGTCTCTCGCCATAGCCATAGCAGCATCTGCCATAGCCCTCGCCCTCTACATATTCACACCCAGCATCAAGCTCGCCAAACTCGGCGACAAATCATCCTAACCTGCTAGAAAGGAATTTATCATCCCCATGAAGAATATCCATATGCCGAAATACATCTTCGTAACAGGCGGCGTCGTCAGCAGCGTCGGCAAAGGAACGGTGGCCGCCTCTATTGGAAAAATTTTATCCGTCCGTGGAGTAAAGACAGGGTTTCTGAAGATAGACCCCTACGTTAACGTCGATGCCGGAACACTAAACCCCTTCTCCCATGGAGAAGTCTTCGTAACAGACGACGGCGCCGAGACAGACCTCGACCTCGGCTGGTATGAGCGCTTTCTCGACATAACAACGTCGAGGAAAAACAATATAACAACAGGACAAATCTATGCAGAGGTCATCGCTAGGGAGAGACGCGGCGACTACCTTGGACAGTGTGTCCAGATAGTTCCACATGTGACTGATGAGATTAAGAGAAGAATTAGAGAAGCTTCGGAGGGTGTGGATGTTTTGATAGTTGAAGTTGGTGGAACAGTTGGCGACATCGAGGGGCAGCCGTTTCTTGAGGCGATTAGGCAGATGCGTCTCGAGGAGGGTGTGGAAAATACCTTGTTTGTCCATGTCGCGCTAGTGCTTACACTCAAGGCGACGGGCGAGTTCAAAACCAAGGCCCTCCAGCACAGTGTCAACACCTTAAGAGCTCTCGGCATACAGCCCGACATAATCGTGGCGAGAAGCGACAAGCCCATAGACCAAGAAGCGAGACGCAAAATTGCCTTATTCGGCACCATATCAGAGAAAGCGGTTTTCTCCTCTCATGACGTTGACTGTGTATACAAGGTTCCCGTGGTTTTGGAGAAGCAGGGGATGGGTGATTATTTGGTTACAAGACTCGCTCTAGCGGAGGCGAATCCTGACTGGAGAGAATGGAATCATGTGCTGAACCTATATGACAACGCGGTTTTCCCTGTAAAGATAGCTGTTTGCGGAAAATACACGAAGCTGGCTGATTCGTATGTGAGTGTGAAGGAGGCCCTACAGCACGCTGGTGTTAACATCGGCGCCCATTTAGAAATTGACTGGGTCAACACTGAGGAGTTTGAAAACGGTTCAAGAAGTTTGGAGACGCTTCACGGCTATGATGGTGTTCTTGTCCCAGGCGGCTTCGGCAGAAGAGGCACCGAGGGAATGATTGAATGCATCAGGTTCTGCAGAACAAACGACATCCCGTTCCTCGGAATATGTTTCGGCTTGCAGCTGTCTATCGTAGAGTTTGCACGCAACGTCTGCGGCCTCGCAGGAGCGAATTCGACGGAGCTAAACCCGGAGACACCTCATCCCGTCATCGACCTCATGCCTGAGCAGAGAAGGGTAAGCGGCTTAGGAGGAACCATGAGACTCGGCGCACTAACCGTGAAACTCATCAAAGACACCCTGGCTCACAGACTGTATGGAGCGGATGAGATACGTCAGAGACATCGGCACAGGTATGAGGTTAATCACACATACTGGGAAACCCTGCAGAAGAATGGATTGGTTTTCTCAGGTTTTTCACCTGAAGGAGACCGTGTTGAGATCATAGAGTATCCTGTCAACAGGTTCTTCCTCGCAACACAGTTTCACCCCGAATATCTATCTCGGCCAAACAGGCCCGACCCAGCGTATCTCGGATTTGTCAAAGCGGCGATGGAGAGAAGAAAGACTCTCAAAGCAGCCGAGGCCGTCGCCTAAACCGCCTGTCTTCTTCTACCCAGCCTGACCCGCAGCGTAAGCAGCCTCTCACCTCTGAACATGAAAGCCGCCAACCCTATGACGGCTACAGTCCACACAACCATCACCCCGATGTGTAGCAAAATGTTTAGGTAGCTCGACTCGAGAATGGCCTGTGTCGCCAGCATGACATGTGTGAAGGGGATGATTAGGATGATTGTGGCCAGTGGCTGCTGCAGCGACTGGATACCGCCCGAGAGAAAAAGGAGGAGAGGTAGCAGGATGAGCGGCACCTGTATGAGGCTTGCCAGCTGCTGACTTCCCCTCACGTCGCCGGCCAAAACACCAGCCAAAACACCAAGCCCAAGTGTTGTCACCAAGGCGAAAAACAGCACAACCGCCAGCAGAACTAGGCTGAGCGGCGAGAGGCTAAAAGAGATGCTCATGCCGGCGAAGGCGGTTACACGGGAAAAATAGAAAATTAACCCGGTCATCAGAGACGCTGTGCCCAGCAAAGCCACCACCGTTGAGCCCAGCAGCTTCGACGCCAGTATGGTCGACCTGGCTATTGGGTATGTGAGAAGCATTTCAAGTGTTTTCGCCTCCTTCTCGAGGCCGATGCTCGTGGCGGCGATGGTTCCCGAGGTTGTTACGACTATTATGAGTGCTATTGGTATGAGGAGCGTGGATGCGAAGAATTGTTGAAAAAGTTGTCCGGCGTCGGTTTCGGGTATTGTTTGGTCTCGGTAGACCACTTCGCCGGATAAATTTATGGGCGACTTGTAGAAAGAAACAGCTATATCTTCTTCGGAGGCCAAGGCTTCGCCCATCAAAGAGACAGCGGTGTAGATACGGTCACGTATGGCGCCGATTCTCTCAAACTCGGCCACAGATGAAGAGGCCAGCTTCAGAAACAGCTTCACCGTAGGTTTGTTTTTCTGCTCCAGCTGTGTCGAGAAGCCCTGCGGAATTATGACGGCGGCTGATGCTTCGCTGTTTTTGATGAGTTGAAGAAGGTTGTCGTTCTGCAGCTGGATGGGTTGCGGGTTGAGGCCTGTTTTTCTCAGAGCCTCTACAAATAAGGCAGCATATTTGCCTCCGTCTTGGTCTACTACAAGAACAGCGGCCCTTGCCCCTATGTCACCCTCCCGCATAGTCACCGGCGCCATGGTAAAACCTATGAGAGGGAAGATTACAAGCGGCATCAAAACCACGCCTATGAGTATGGTTTTCTCGCTCAACAGCTCTCTAAGCTCCTTGGACAAAAGCGGCGTCAAGCTCACGGCGCTTCACCTACTTTTTTGACGAAAAGCTCCTCAAGGTTCTGGACGTTATGGGACGCCGTTAGTTCGCGTGGTTTTCCCTCGGCTACAATGCCGCCTCTGTGTATTAGTGCTATGCGGTCGCAGAGGTAGTCGACCTCGAGCATGTTGTGGCTCGAGACTATGAAAGTTGTTCCCTGCTCCGCATATTGTCGGATGATTTTTCTCACGTAGACGCTGTGCTCAACGTCGAGACCCGCGGTTGGCTCATCGAGGATGGCGAGACGCGGCTCAACCATCAAGCAACCCGCGAGCAAAATTCTCCGCCTCATGCCTTTGCTGTATTCACCCATCTTCCGGTCAACAGCTTCTCCCAGCCCAGATATCGCGATGCCTTTTTCAAGAGCCGAGGAGCCGAGTCCATAAACCCTGCTAACCATTTTGAGGAAACTTCTGCCGGTGAGGTTTTTGTAAACACCCGCCTCCTCGGGAAGATATGTAATCATTCGCCTTACCTCTGAGGCCTCTTTTACAACGTCTTTTCCAAACACTTTCGCTGTTCCGCGGCTGGGGCGGAGAAGCGTAGCCAGTATCCTGAACATCGTCGTCTTCCCCGCGCCGTTGGGCCCTATCAACCCGAAGACACCGCCCTCCTCCACAACCAAGCTCACACCCCGCAGCACTGGGTTGTCGCCGAAAAACCTCCAAACCCCCTCCGCCACAATCGCCTGCATAGCCAAGGCTCCACATACATCAATAAATTGTTGAACACAGATGTTTGCCGACGTTGTGGGAGCAGCTATCCGCTTTCTATGGCGTGGCGTCGGCGGTTAGCTGGGGTGCTGGAAACTTTTACGGAGGATATGCATCGAAAAAAGCAAGCGTGTTAATGGTGGTGGCTGTTTCACAGTCCCTAGGCCTCGTTCTTCTACTGTCTCTCGGCATCTTATCAGGCGAGAAGCCGCCTACAACCAGCGACATCTACTGGTCAGCTGCGGCAGGCTTTTTCAGCGGCCTCGGAATCACCCTCTACTACGCCGCCCTTTCACGGGGTTCGATGGGCCTCGCCGCCCCCGTCACAGGCGTTTTGACAGCAGCGGTGCCAGCCGTCGCAGGGACTTTTCTAGAAGGAGTGCCTTCACCTCTGCAGGCCATCGGGTTTCTGCTGGCCTTCCTCAGCATATTCCTAGTCACCGGCAACAAGGCTGACAGGCTTGACGTGAAACGGCAGCTCGTGCCAGCGGCGGCAGCCGGCCTCGGCTTCGGCCTCTTCCTCGTAACCATCGGACAGGTATCACCGGGCCACTACTACTATCCGCTTGTCGTCTCAAGGCTTGTCACGGTCTCGATGGTTCTCGCAGCATCTCTGGCAAAGGGCCACACCTCTCTAAGCAACAGCCGTCTCACAACAGCGGCCGCAGGCATCTTCGACACAGGCGGAAGCTTCTTCTACCTGCTCGCCCGTCAACAAGGAAGACTCGACGAGGCAGGAGTCCTATCCTCCCTCTACCCCGTCTCAACAGTTCTCCTCGCAAAAACAATCCTCGGCGAAAAGCTCGGCAAACAAAGAACGGCAGGAATAATATGCGCCGCAGCAGCCACCACGCTAATACAAACAGCAAACATATAAAAAACAACCTCATCACGAAAAACTGTGGCCGGGGTAGCTCAGCCTGGTAGAGCGGCGGGCTGTTAACCCGTCGGTCAGCGGTTCAAATCCGCTCCCCGGCGCAGCAAAAATAATCCTGAACTCTTTACCGAGCCTATGGTAAGCAGCTATCAATCAACGGATAAGAATACGTTGTCCGGGCTGACTCCGCTCTTTTGAAGGAGGCTAATTGTATGTCTGATGATGTCACGGATCTTGAATTGAGTATTGACGTATAGTGTCCCAATTCTCTTCGATGCGTGGAAACTTTTGCCGTTTTCATGCACCGGTCTTGTGTTGACAAGATAGGTAACACCATTTCCTGCTTTGATCGGTGGTGGAGGTAGTTTACCTGTTGAGTGAAGCCATTCAACGGCAGCTGTTAAAATGTCTCTCCAGTACTTCAGTTGATAGGACTTTCCGTCGGGGAAGATGATTCGTGTAAATTTTAGCTGGTCACCAGGTTTTAGCGAAAAATCGGTGAGGCGTTTTCCCGGAGGCGGGGGGCCAGTCCCCTCAGATATGATAGATGGTGGTGCGGGCTCGTTTATTCCGGCGTAACGCATTATGGCGAATGCTCTTCTCACCACCTCTCCCGCGTTCATCGACTGAATATCCCACTCCACTATCTTTTTCTCCTGAAGAGGCTTCTGGATGCCTGTGTCATAAACCTCCCATCTGGAGCCGTCTGTTGCGATGAAGTATCTTACACCCTCGGAGACACAGTAGGAAATTTGTTGCAGCAAATCCTCCTGCTTACCCAGAGGCTTCGCGCCCACAAAAGCCAGCCTCTGACCGTTATGAAGTAAAGCGTAGTCAGGCCGCCCCGCCGGCGTCGAGACCTCGGGCCTAACAAGCTCAGGGTTCTCGGTATCCCATCCAAGACCCCTCAGCAGAGGGTCTATCAACACATAACGTGTCAAAGCCTCGCTTGACTGAAGCTCCTTCTGATAATCCTGAATACGTTTCTTAAGCTGCTCAACAAGGGAAACAAGTTCCCGAACCATCGTAAAAAGAGCCGCGTATCCAGCGATATATGCGTATTGTTTGCGTTGGGTAGTTGTTGAAAGATTAAATTATTGTGGGTATCGTTGTCTTCTGGTTTGGGTGAAGCACAGTTCGAGATAATTCTCGACCATTACCGCAATCCACGTAACTATGGAGAGATGAGCGACGCGTCTGTTAAGGTTAAGGACTCGAATCCTCTGTGCGGCGACGTGGTGGAGGTTTTTCTCAAGATTAACAGCGACGGCGTGGTTGAGAAAGCGACTTTCCGCGGCCACGGCTGCGCCATAAGCCAAGCCTCGGCATCGATGCTGATAGAATCTATTCAGGGCAAGAAACTCGATGAACTCAAGAACCTTGACAAACAACACATCTTTGAGATGTTGGGGATTGAGGTGGGGCCAGTAAGGGTGAAATGCGCCCTACTTCCGCTAAAGGCTCTCAAAGCCGCTGTCTACAGCTACCTCGGGCTCAAGCTCGATGAAGAAGAGTAGCTTTTATCCCCGCTTAACAACAATTCTTTGTTGAAACTGGTTAAGGACCCTGTCCACGGCTATGTCACCATCTCCGATGAAGAAAGAAGGCTCGTCGACTCCGCGGCGGTCCAGAGGCTGCGAAGAATAAGCCAGCTACCGCTCGTTCACCTTGTTTACCCCGGGGCCCGTCACAGCCGCTTCGACCACTCCCTCGGCTGCATGCATCTAGCGGGAGAGTTCGCCGACCATCTAAACCTCGACACCCATGAGAGAAACCTTCTCAGAGCATCGGCGCTACTACACGACATCGGACACACACCGTTCTCACACCTCTTCGAGCAGCTTCTCATGGAAAAGCGTCTGAGCCACGAGGACATGAGCATCAAAATAGTTCAGGAAGATGATGAGATAGCTTCGGCGCTGGAGATCATGGGACTTGATGTGAAAGAGGTTGTGGATGTTCTGCGAGGCAGGTCCCGACTCAGCGGCCTCGTCTCAGGCCCCCTTGACGTGGACCGATTGGATTTTCTGCTCAGAGACGCCTACTTCACCGGCGCAACCTATGGCGTGGTAGATGTCCGACGAATCATCAGACTCACCCGTCTTCTCGAGGACGGGCCAGCCGTAGACAGCAGAGGAATAGGAGTGGTCGAGGAGCTCGCCATCGCCCGCTACCACTCCTTCATCAACATCTACTTCCACCACGCGGCGAGAGCGGCTCAACACCTCCTACTAAGAGCGGCCAAAATGCTAGGAGACGAGCTCGACTTCAGCACAATGACAGTTCAAGAATATCTCCAACACGACGACTACACCACCTGGTGCTTGTTAAGGAGCAGGGAGAAAAGCAGACCATACATAAAAATGCTTGAAAAAAGAATTTTGCCGAAGAGAGTTTTTGAGCAGAAATTTCTCGGCGAAAATGGTCTGCGGATAAATTACTCAGATATTTCTCTGCTTGAGAGGCTGATTGCCGAGGAGGCTGGAACCGAGCCTACGAAAATCTATGTCGACTACAGCTACGCTCCTCCCCTAACCAAATACGGGCCCGGAGAAGTTAGAATCCATCCACCACCCGATACAGATTCATGGATTATTCAGCAACTCTCTAAGCCCTTGAAGCTGGTGAGGGTTTACGTGGAGCGCGAAGCTGCAGAACTTGACAGAGTTCGAAAGGCGGCGGAAAAAATTATCGGCTCAGAGACGGTATAAATAAGCCGTCGGATGCTGTGAGAGCGGGCTTTACTCCCCCTGTGCGGTAGTCTATTCTGCTGGATATGGTTCCGCCTGTGTTGACGACTATGACGCGTGGCAGGTTTTCCCGGGGTGGGGCTGGTGGAGGCGGGTTGAAGACGGGTGCGACGGCTGAAGAAAGCTTGCGTATCTATGTAGAAGCGTCAACACGCACACCCATGTTGTAACCGTTTGGAAGCTTCAAAACCAGAACATCAGGCTCCCCAAACTCGTAACGAGCCATCACAAACCCATGAAGCCTCAGCCCATTTCTCACAACCTCAACCTCATCACCCAACCCCACACCAAGCCCTCTCAACACCTCCGCAGCAAGCCCGCCGTAACCCGTAACCAAGTTCAGAGACCATGCCTACGAAACCACCTCTCACCCATGATATAAATGTCGGAGGTTGAAATAGACAGGGTTCTATACGGTGCCTAGAACGTTGAGCGTCTTCATAGATACAGGAGTTATCGTAGCCCTCCACAACAGACGCGATGTTATGCATGCTAGGGCTGTTGAGCTTTTTAAGAGCAAACAACAAACGAGCCCCCGCCCCCGCGGGGGGGGAACGTTCTCCAGTCCTGTAAATCCTGCTCCGTGTCGAGTATGGCGCGGCGTGCGCCACTTTGATTTGCGATGTCCTCGACAAACCTATCTCACGTTTTCGCCCGGCTGGCTTTCGAGCCAGCCCGACTCAAAACGAGAAAATGAGGGGAGTAGACCATAACGTAGAGCCTCATCCCTATAAAATGCCTAAAGAAGAAGGGAAAAAATTGGGGGATGGTTGGCTGGCAGGCAACCACCAGACAACATCTAGGAAACCCAAAAGAGGCCGGACGTCTTATACCGTGTCATATCCAGCAAAGTTGCTGGAACGTCAAATCGTGAGTCATACCGGCTTTTGGGTTTTATCCCTGTTGTTGGGCCGGTATGCCTGCCAGCCTCTCTTGGGTTTCCTGTTGGATTGTCAGCCATATCTGTCTTAGTAGTTGTTTCTGTAGTTTTGCTGTTAGGTCTTTTGGTTTTATCTTGTAGACTGTGATGGTTAGTCTTTCTAATGCTTTTCTTGCATGGCCGTTGTATTTCTTCTTTTTCTTCTTGTTGGTGTTTTTGAATAACCCGAAGAAGTTGAGTGTCTTTCTTAGGCCCCATCGTGGGTCAACGTACATCATAATTTCCGCCAAAGCCTCCTGTGTTAATATGTGGTTTTCGCCAGAAATCCCCAGTTCGTCGACGAGTATGCTGTAGGCTGGGTATCTCCTCTCAGCCTCTTCTACTATCCTTTTTGCCTGTCTATGGAGCTTCTTCTCAGTGATTTTGACCATGTCGAGGAGGTCTTCTCTCTCGTCCCCAGAAGCAGCCTCTAAACGATTCTTATACTGTTCAAGTGTCTTCTGGAGACTTCTGAAAGTCGAGGCCTTTTTACGCATTATCAGGTAGGTTTCGTCCACCTTCTTAAACCACTTCTCCTCAATAGCCATCAGTGTTTTTACATCAGCCCTAGCAGACTTCGACGTAATCCCCAGCTTATCCCTCATCTTCTTAATCAATGTGAGCCGTCTGAGGTAATAGACTTCAGCGCCTCTTCTAAGAAGCTCAACGAAACCATCAGTGTGCACCACCGGAATAACATCGACGAACACTTCGTCTCCCGGGCCTACTGGCATCTCAGTCGGAGAATCGGTATGTTTAAAGGTCTTGCCGTCAGTTGTATAAGTGATGCGGTAGCCGGAGTCGTCTTTCTTTCGGTGGATGTCTGCGTAGAACCTTGTCATCTACACCACCTTTCTGAACACCAACACATACTCATGCCACAGGTCGTGTCGAGTATCCCCTGAAGTGGCTTAAGAATTTTGACGACAGGGTTGCTGTCTATGATTTCTCGGAGAGGCTTGGAAAGATTAGGGTTAGGGATGTTGTATATAAGGAGGAAGAGGAGATCTCTGTTAGTGAGATTGGCTCTCTGTTGAATGGTTTTGAGCCTGTTATAGCTGATGTCAGGCTTTCCACCGAGACGCTTTTATCCACTTTAAGGATGTTTGAGAGGGATTTTGACTATGTCATGTTCTCGTTTAAAGATGGTGTGTTATCTATTAGCTCTAAGCTTGAGTATGAGGAGAAGTCTCTGGAGAGGTCTTTAAAAGTGTCTGGACGGGGAAAGGTGGATAAACAGTATTTCGGCCTCCATTATCTTCTTAAGTATTTAAAGAGTATAGATAGAATGGGTATAAAGGGGATTAGGCTATTATTCAGCGAAGGGCCTCAAGAGTTTAGTAAAGACTCTCAAAAGAATAGCCCAAGGCCCATCATCATAGAGGGTAGGATAAAGGATATGGAGATAACACTATACCAAGCACCAAGGAGAATAGAAGAATAAAAAAAGCATAGAATAAAACGAAACCTATGCATGAAACCTCATAACTGGGATAAATCGTGAAAGCTTTTCCACAATAGTCTCAGCCACAGCATCCACGGGCTGCTCACCGTCGACCACGACAACTCTCCGAAAATCGTGCAGAACCCTGCTGTAGGCGTTTTTCACCTTTCTCAGGAAAACCATGTTTTCGTATCTCTGGGATTTTTTCCTAAGCCTCTTTAGCGCAGTCTCGGGGCTTATGTCTATGTATACGATGATGTCGGGTTTGACGGCGAAGCGGTTGACCTCGTATACCCAATTCCGTAGACCCAACGCAGCCGATTGATAGGCGAGAGAAGATACGACGGAGCGGTCGGAGACGACATAGACACCCGATTGCTTGGCTGAGACAATTTTTTCCCTTAGTGTCAGCCTGTCGGCTGCGAATAGAAGAGCCAAGACCTCCTCAGACATGTTGACCCGTTTCGCCAAAGCCTCTCTGATAAGCCCGCCTATTTTCCCGTCGGTAGGCTCGTGGACATTCATCACCCTAAAACCATGTCTCGTCAACTTCCTTGCGAGAAGTTTCGCCTGTGTCGTTTTTCCCGCTCCATCTATTCCCTCCACCGCTATGTAGAACGTTTTCAACGGCCCAATCTTTTTTACGCAAGATTTAAATGCGGACCAACACGTTTTGCGCCATGGTTCGCCGTCTGTATAGTCACGAGGTGACTGAGGGGCCTGAGCGGGCTCCTCACCGTGCTATGCTTCGTGCTGTGGGTTTGAGGGATGAGGATTTCGGTAAACCCTTCATCGGAGTCGTCAGCACGGGTAACGAGGTAACGCCTTGCAACCTACATCTCACGGATTTAGCCAAGGAGGCGAGAAGAGGTGTTTGGGAAAACAACGGTGTGGGTATAGAGTTCACTACTATCGCGGTTAGCGATGGAATCTCTATGAACACCGAGGGGATGAAGGGCTCGCTTGTGAGCCGTGAGGTAATAGCTGACTCGATTGAGCTTGAGTGTTTTGCTGAGCGGTTTGATGGATTGGTGGGAATTGCGGGATGCGATAAAAGCCTGCCCGGAACAGTGATGGCTATGGCGCGTCTCAACATACCCTCAGTCTTCCTCTACGGCGGAACAATTCTCCCAGGAAAATACATGGGGCGGGATGTAACGATTCAGGATGTTTACGAAGCGGTCGGCAGCTACAGCACAGGCCAGATGACGCTCCAGCAGCTGGTTGAGCTGGAGAGAGTCGCCTGCCCGACGGAGGGCTCCTGCGCAGGGCTCTACACCGCCAACACCATGGCCTCGGCTATAGAGGCTCTCGGCATGTCTCTCCCCGGCACTGCCTCAATCCCAGCCGTCGACCAGAGAATCTATGATGCAGCGTACAGGTCGGGTGCGCAGGTTCTAAAACTTCTGGAAAACGGAATAAAACCACGCGACATAATGACATACGAGGCGTTTGAAAACGCGATAACAGTCGTCTGCGCGATGGGCGGCTCAACCAACTCTGTTCTTCATCTACCGGCCATGGCTTATGAAGCTGGTGTAAAGCTCGACATCGATGTCTTCGACAAAATCAGCAGACGGACGCCTCACATAGCTGACATGAGGCCCGGTGGCCGGTTTGTGATGGTTGACCTGGACAGGGTGGGCGGTGTGCCGGTTGTTTTGAAAAAGCTTCTCGACGCTGGTCTCCTGCACGGAGACTGCTTAACCGTCACCGGCAAAACTCTGGCGGAAAACCTTAGGGAGATGAGGATAGGTGATGGCGGAGAAGTCGTGAGACCTCTGTCTAACCCGATACATCCAACAGGCGGCATCGCAATCCTGAAGGGAAACCTGGCCCCAGAAGGAGGTGTGGTAAAGTCCACAGCCTCGGCTGTGCAGTATTTCAAAGGCCCAGCCAGAGTGTTCAACTCTGAGGAGGAGGCTTACAGAGCTTTGCTGAAGAGACAAATCCAGCCGGGCGACGTCATAGTTATCCGCTATGAGGGGCCGAAGGGTGGGCCCGGGATGAGGGAGATGCTCGCGGTCACTGCAATAGTTGTGGGACAGGGTCTGAAGGAAAAAGTAGCCCTCTTGACCGACGGCCGTTTCTCAGGAGCAACACATGGGCTAATGGTTGGACATGTCTCGCCAGAGGCAGCCGTGGGCGGGCCGATCGCCGCTCTGAAAGACGGCGACATCGTGGAAATCGATGTGCCGAACCGCAAGCTATCCGTCGAGCTCTCCGACGAAGAAATAAGGAAAAGGATGGAGAACTGGACACCGCCCCCGCCAAAGTATACACGCGGAGTGTTAGCCAAATACGCTAAGCTGGTGGGCTCGGCGAGCAGAGGAGCCGTCTGCGGATAACGCTTTAAAACTCTTTATAAGAGTATCAGCAGTGTAATCGCGGGTTGATGAGGTGGATGGCCGATGGCTCAGGCCGGCGCCGATTGGGAGTCAAAGAGGCAGCAAGTTGTTCAGATACTCGAGACAATCATAAACGACGCGGACACCCCTCGCAACATACGCAGAATCGCTAAACAGGCCTCTACAGAGCTTTTCAACGAAAAACTCAGACCAGCCGTCAGAGCAGCCAACTCCATCGAGCTCATAGAAGAAATCATAAACGACCCCAACATGCCCTCCTTCACACGCACACAGCTCTGGATGGCGATAAGCATACTCGAAACCATCCGATCATCCCAGACATAGAATATGTAAAAAGGTAAAAATTACACGCAAGCCCGAGTATAACAACCACATAAATGGGGAGTGGATTTTTTGTTCGGAAAGCCCATCAAATATGGAGCGGTGGTCGCCTCAGTGGCTATTCTAGGATATTTTTTGGGGCTTGATGTTAAGCAGATGACTTCACTCATCGTTCTCGCGGGAATGATTGGGGCCACGCTGATGTTTTGGCGCTTCAGGCTAGTGTTCGCGTTTTTCGCCCTCGCCTTGATGCTTGGAACAGATCTTCTCGAAATAGAGCTGCTCATCAAATTCGCTCATCTCGACACCATACTGTTTCTCGCATCGATGATGGTTGTTGTAGGTTATCTTGAGGAGGCGCGTTTCTTTGAATACGTGATAGATAGGTTACAGGCCATAATCGGAAACAGGCCCAGAGCGATGGTTGTGTTCTTCATGGCCATGTCAGCTATGTTGGCCGCTTTGGTTGACGAGGTTACATCGATACTCATTATGACCGCAGTTTTGCTAGACTTCACCTCCCGCTACAACCTTAACCCTGTCAGGTTCATCATACTCTCAATATTCGCAACCAACATCGGAAGCTCAGCAACGGTGGTGGGCAACCCGGTAGGAGTAATGATAGCGTTTCAAGCACAGCTCGGTTTCGCCGACTTTCTGAGATGGGCCACACCCATATCCATCGGCTCCCTGATTCTCTGCATACTTTTGAGCCTCGTCATTTTCCGCAAAGACATAGCGAATTTGAGCCAAGCCATGACAAGCGAGTCCGGTGTGAAAATCGCCGCCATGGAAAAAGCAGATGGCGGACATAGGGTTGACATCAGGCTGCCCGCTGCGATTTTCTTGGCAACAATCCTAGGGCTTATTCTCCACACACCCATTGAGCAGGCGCTGGGTCTGGGGAAAAACGCCATGCTTCTAGGTGTGCCGTTTCTCTTCGCGGGAATAGTGCTTTTGATGGAGCGGGAGAGAGCAAGAGAACTGGTTGAGACGAGGATAGACTGGTGGACGCTGCTCTTCTTCATGATATTTTTCGCCAGCGTCGGCACTCTCAGCCACACAGGAGCCACTCAGGTATTCGCAAATCTGATACTTGCAAACGCGGGAGACTCTATAACCACACTATCTATTTTCGTGATGATTGTGGCAGGGTTAATGTCAGCTTTCATGGACAATGTTCTAGCCGTAGCCACATGGATTCCAATAATCAAGACGCTGGGGGAATTTGGCGTCAACGTTTTTCCACTATGGTGGACCATGTTGTTTGCGGGCACTTTCTGGGGCAACCTGACAGTCATCGGAAGCACAGCCAACATAGTTGCCGTAGGTATGCTTGAGCGCCGTGAACGGATTCACATCACACTTAGGCAGTGGATAGGTGTGGGTGCGGCAATAACTCTGCCCACCGTGGCGACGGCGCTCATACTGATTGTGATTCAGCTGCCTTTGATGACCTAGTCGGCTTTGGGCTTTGCTACAATTACGATGTCCTCCTTTTTCTTCGTAACCCATACCTCGTAGCCATACTTCAGCAACGTCGTGAAGCAGTCATGCCACGGAAAATATGCCGGCTCCCGCACAACAATCTCGAACCCTCCGTACTCAGTGTTTACCTCACCCGTCTTACCGACCTGAAGCTCGAGACATTTTTTCAGGTCGGCGCCAGAAAAGGAAGCAGACTTTTGCCTCGATTCTGTATTCAAAGCCGGGGTTTTGTGTTGCTTTTCGGTATTTAACCGCTATCCCGCTAACTTTTTATAAACCATGGCATTGACTGGGACAGATTGCATACAACTGTGGCTTTCCAAGGTGAGAAAGGAGCCTACAGCGAGGAGGCGATTTTCCATTTTTTCGGCGAAAATGTCCAGACTATGCCTTGCAAAAGTATCCGGGATGTTTTCAAGAATTGTGAGGCCCGTGTTGTCGACTATGGTGTGGTTCCTGTCGAGAACAGCATAGAGGGGAGTGTCTTCGAGACCTATGATATGTTTCTCAGCTCAAGTGTCAAAGCTGTTGGTGAGATCATTCTCAGGATACGTCACTGCTTAATTGCTTTGCCCGATGTTTCACTCAGCGAAGTCGAGACAGTCTACTCTCATCCGCAGGCTCTTGCACAGTGCCGTGGATACCTCCAGTCACTCGGAGTGTCTGTGGAGGTCACGTATGACACCGCTGGAAGTGTGAAGATGATTAAGGAGCGCGGGTTAAGGAATGCTGCAGCGGTTGCAAGTGAGAGAGCAGCCGAAATCTATGGCATGAAGATACTTGCAAAAGGAATAGAGGACTATGGACACAACTATACACGTTTTCTCGTCATATCGGTGAAGGAGGCCCAGTATTCACCCAGCAGCAAAACATCCATCATCTTCTCGACAGCCCACAAGCCCGGGGCGCTCTACAACGCACTCGGAGCATTCGCGAGAAACGGCATAAACCTCACAAAGATAGAGTCGCGGCCAACACGGCAGAGGCCGTGGGAGTACTACTTCTTCGTTGACTTCGAAGGGCATCAAGAAGAAGAACACGTGAAGAAAGCGTTGGCTGAACTGGTTTCCTACACATCTTTCATAAAAATTCTCGGCTCTTATCCACGTGCATCAACCGAGCTGTCCTGACCCAATTCTGATGTTGCAGAGCTTCTCGAGAACCTCAACCAACGCTTGTGTACCGTTTTCGCCATGACCCATCTCGTCAAGCGTCTTCACCAACTCCGATACAAGCGCTACCCCCGGTAGGCAGAGGCCAAGACTCTCAGTTGTCTCCCTCACTATTCGCAGGTCTTTCCTCAGATGCTTCACCTTGAACCCCGGCCTGAAGTCTCTCACCACCATTCTCGGGCCGAGGGTGCTCAGTTGCCAAGAGCCGCCAGCACCTGTGGAGATAACCTCTATGACTTTTTTCAAGTCAAGCCCTGCCTTGGCCGCGATCATGAGTGTTTCGCATACGCCGAGAAGGTTGAGCGAAACCGCCACCTGGTTACATAGCTTGGTGAAGCTTCCCGAGCCATTTCCACCCATGTAGTAGATGTTTTTCCCCATAGCCTCGAAAATGGGCCGTATTTGCTCGAAGATTTCAGGCTTGCCTCCAACCATTATCGTGAGTGTTCCCTGCTCAGCGGCCATCGTGCTTCCAGAAACAGGCGCATCCAGCATCTCTCCACCTCTCTCCTCAACACGGCGCGCCATCTCCCTCGAGAAACCGGGTGAAACAGTCGACATGTCCACCACGACACCTCCCTTGGTCAATCCCTCCAAGACACCGTTTCGACCTAGCAGAACCTGCTCAACAGCCTTTTCATCCGGCAGCATGGTTATCACGCACTCCGAAGACTCTGTCACTTCCTTTGGTGAGCTACATGCCGTGGCTCCGAGTGAGGCGAGCTCCTCCATAGGTGACCTGCTTCGGTTAAACACAGCTAGCTTAAACCCGCGTCGCAGAAGATTCTTCGCCATCGGCTTACCCATGAGACCAAGCCCTATGAACCCAACACGCTCCATGACTGTGCATATTTATAGGCTGTATGTAGGTTTTTTACTTGGCGTTCCCCGGTTTTCCATGCGCTGAACAAAGTAATGAAGCAGCGTCCACAGCATCTATACCCCGTGCCCGTTAGGGTTGAGGACTTGTCGAGCCTCGTAAGGCTGGCCTCTTCGCGATGGGACTATATACCCCACCTCATAGCCTTTCAACACGGCCAACAAACCATAATCGCATATCTCCAGACAATGCCTCTGGGAAGGGTAAACATCCCCCTGCTTTTCCACACCACAGCACCAGAGCTCGTGAAAAAGTATGTGGTTTACACAGCTTTGGAGAAAGAGGAGACAAGACTATCCGACCAGCCCGAGACAGGCCGTTACATCTCCTACCCAATAATCCACGCAGATCCCCCGCCCCGCATCCTAGAAAAAGCAATAACAAGTAAACATGGCCGGAAAATCCGCGGCATCGAGAAGATAAAAGTGAGGGCTCTTGACTCGATTATGCGGCTGGTTTCGGCTATGACCGACGAGTCGTTCAGCCCACCTGTGTGGTGCTTCAAGTCCAGAAACGGTTACAGCCTCGCCGTCTTATACCCTGTTTACGAATACTACGACTCGATAGCCCTACCCTTCCTATACTATGTCGAGGTGGAGGAGAAGCCTCCCGCCCCTTTCATAGCCTACTCACCCACCCTCGGCCGTGAGAGTATACGCTACACTAACTCGGTCTCCGACACACGCTATTCCTACGGCCGGCTAATTTTCCTCGAAAAATTCATCGTTTAGCCTCCCATAGCTCCTTCCTCAGAAGGTCCCGCACCGCAGTCCTCATGAGAGCGCTACGGCTCGGATAAACACCTTTTTTAATCAACTCATCCATACCATCAATCAGGGCTTCAGGCATCTTAACTGATATCAGCTTCATATCGGAGAGCGTATTACCAGAGGGAGTATATATCTATGACGCGGCTCTAAGAAGGGAAAACTCTATAAAAAACCACGGGCCGCGCATAGATAGGGTGAATGTAGTATGGCTGCGACAGTAGGAACAGCTACTCAACCTGTTATCATTTTGAAGGAAGGCGCCAAGCGGATGCGTGGAAGGGAGGTGCAGAGCGCCAACATAATGGTGGCCAAGATAATCGCCGAGACCATGAAGTCCTCGCTGGGGCCCCGTGGCATGGACAAAATGCTCGTGGACAGCTTCGGCGACATCGTAATCACAAACGACGGCGCAACCATCCTCAAGGAAATGGATGTCGAGCATCCCGTAGCCAAGATGTTGGTGGAGGTTTCGAAGGCACAGGATGAGGAGGTAGGCGATGGAACGACTTCGACAGTTGTGCTGGCGGGTGAATTGTTGACGAAGGCCGAGGAGCTCATCGAGAAGGAGGTTCACCCCACCGTCATCATAGAGGGATATCGGAAAGCCGCTGTAAAAGCATTGGAAATCCTCGACGAAATAGGTGTCAAAGTCGACCCAACCAACAAAGATCTACTCAAAAAGGTTGCCAAGACATCGATGATCAGCAAGCTGGTGGCGGAGGAGGCGGATTACTTGGCCGACTTGGTGGTTGAGGCGGTGACTAGGATAGCGGAGAAGGTCGGTGACAAATGGACCGTGGACCTCGACGACATCAAGCTGGAGAAGAAGGAAGGCCAGTCGCTCCATGACACAAAGCTGATCGAGGGAGTGGTGCTGGACAAGGAGGTTGTCCACCCCGACATGCCGAAGCTCGTCCGCAACGCGAAAATCGCCCTACTTGACGCTGCTCTCGAAATCGAGAAGACAGAGTTCGACGCAAAACTCAACATCGAGTCCCCCGAGCAGATGCGCGCGTTCATGAAGCAAGAGGAGGACATGCTGCGGCAGATGGTTGAGAAAATCGTCTCAACCGGCGCCAACGTAGTGCTGTGCCAGAAAGGCATCGACGACTTGGCGCAGTATTTCTTGGCTAAGAAAGGAGTGCTTGCTGTCAGGCGGATAAAGAAGAGTGACATGGATAAGCTGGCGAAGGCGACCAAAGGCCGTGTCATCTCCCGCATCGACGACCTCACACCCGAGGACCTTGGCAAGGCTGCTCTCGTCGAAGAGAGGAGGGTTGGTGAGGATAAGATGGTCTTCATAGAGGGCTGCGAGAACCCGCGTTCACTAACCATCCTGATACGCGGCGGCACACAGAGAATAGTCGACGAGGCGGAGAGGTCTCTGAAAGACGCTATCAACGTTGTTAAGGATGTGATTGTGGAGGGCAAGGTGATTGCGGGAGGCGGAGCATCAGAGCTGGAGACCGCGCTGCGGCTTAGGGACTATGCAAAAACTCTTCCAGGCAAGGAGCAGCTGGCCGTGAACAAGTTTGCCGAGGCCCTTGAGGCGATACCGTCCCAGCTGGCGGAAAGCTGCGGCATGGACCCGATAGAGGCAATTGTCAACCTCACCTCCAAACACAAAGAGGGAAACATCAACTATGGAATCAACGTCTTCAAGTCCGAGCTCGCCGACATGAAGCAGCTCGACGTGCTAGACCCACTGCTCGTCAAGAAGCAGACCATCAAGTCCGCCGTCGAAGCAGCCGCCATGATTCTGAAGATTGACGACATCATAGCAGCCTCCAGGCTGGAGACGCCAGGAGCAGGTAAGAAAGGGGAGAAGGAAGAAGGCGGAGTTGGCGAGTCAGAAGACTGAAGCAAAAACGGCCCAGCTCCGCCTAACAAAATATGAAAAAGCCCGCATCATAGGCGGCCGGGCCCTGCAACTTTCTCTTGGCGCATTTCCCCTAGTGGAGGTGCGGCCGGGTGAGAGCAACATCGACATAGCCAAACGCGAGTTTGAACGCGGTGTTCTCCCCATCATTATTCGTCGGAAAAGGTTTGACGGAAGCTATGTCGACATTCCACTTAAGGAGCTGCTGGGAAATGAGTGATGCTGAGGAGCGGGGATGGAGAGACGCGTTCATACTCTTGGTAGCCGTTGCTCTTGTCCTGTTTACTCTTGATGTATTGCTGGGGTTCCAGCTAACTTTTCAGTTTTTATTTTTCGCTGTGTATTTCCCGATTTTCTTTTCAGGAGCAGTCTACATGTTTAAGCGCTTGAGGAGATTGCGCAGGTATTAGCTACAAGATTCTGTGGTAATAAGAATGTGCAGATAGACAAACAGCGATAAAAGAGAGCAGTTTTTCTTGTTGAGCAGATGTTCCGCAGCGGGGTAAAAGACCTTAGGGGGTGGAGTGGAAAAGCAGCGCGTTTCCACTACAATAGGTCGCGTGAAATAATCAACGAAGTTGTCCACTCCTTCCTCAACATCTACGGCCCCGACGAGCTTGTCCAAGGCTTTGCGGAACCCTTCTTCACAGACTTCGTCATAACAGCGGCGGGATTGGATGAGACATCAGCGGACTCAACCCTCTACATGGGCTCCATGCTGAAAGAGGTTATCAGCCCACGCGACGGCGCCGCGGTTCTGGGCGGCAGGTTCGCGACAAGGTTCCGCATCCCGAATGAGTTGCCAGAGGTGGCGAAGCTTTTCGGGTTCTCGGAGACGATGGTTGAGCGGCTGCTTTACTGCAGCAGAATGGTTGCTAAAACAGATAGTGTGGCTCTGCAGGACGGCTTCGACCTATATTTTCACATGATGATTCTGTCAAGCAGCGGCGTCTGGACAGTTATACAGCAAAGCCTAAACCCCTACACCCAAGCTGTCCGCCGCTACCACTGGTTCTCAGGCCGTGTGAAAAGCTTTGTCGACGAACCTCACACAGGCATAATCTCTGACGAAATTAGGCAACGTGTTCTTGACATGACAGCTAAGACCAGCAGCGAGTCAAGACGCGCTTCTCTCGAGGTTCTTGAGAGAGAGGTGTCTAAGCTGCAGAGGCTTCACATGTTCGGCCGCCTCACAAACCAGACAACTCTCGATGAGGAGGGGAAGAGCGTGGCTGAGTTTCTCAGGCCCATGGAGAGAATAAACTGGACACTGGTCTACAAGCTCGGGGAGCAGACTCCCAAATCCTACGAGGAGCTACTGGCGGTTAAACAGGTCGGTCGCGGAATCATTCGGCTGCTCGCATTCGGCGTCTACATGATGTACGGCGTCAAGCCCAGCCTACGCGACCCCGCATACCCAGCCTCAGAATACACCGCCAGATATGACGAATCCTATTTTCTATGGCGTCTACAGCAGCTGGTGGATGCGATAAAGTCGTCGACGCTAGCGCCTGAGTTGAAGCGCTACTCTCTCCACAGGCTTGGCGAAGTCTTCGGCGAAGGTGAACCTGTCTCGGCCTAGGCTTTGCCAGCTATGAAGTCCTCGACCATCTGACGGGCGACGTCGTCAGGATACTGTTTGGGCGGCGATTTCATGAAGTAGGCTGAAGGACCCTCTAGAACTCCGCCTATGCCCCTGTCTTTCGCGATTTTTATGCATCTGATTGCGTCTATGACGACTCCCGCTGAGTTGGGGCTGTCCCATACCTCGAGCTTGACCTCCACGTTTAGTGGCGCGTTTCCGAAAGCAGAGCCTTCAAGCCGTATGTACGCCCATTTGCGGTCCTCGAGCCATGGAACATAGTCACTGGGGCCTATGTGGATGTTTTCAGCAGGTAATTCGTAGGGTATCAGTGATGTGACGGCCTGTGTTTTCGAAATTTTCTTCGACTGCAGTCTCTCACGCTCCAGCATGTTGAGGAAATCTGTGTTGCCGCCGAAGTTTAGCTGATAGCTTCGCTCTATCTTCACGCCTCTGTCGACGAAAAGCTTTGTCAATACCCTGTGTAAAATTGTTGCGCCTACCTGTGACTTGACGTCGTCGCCGATTATTGGGATGTTGTGTTTGGCGAAGATTTCCTGCCACCGTTTCTCCCTCGCGATGAAGACTGGGATGCCGTTGACGAACCCTGTCCCCGCCACCAAGGCCTGCTCCACATACCACTTGGTCGCCGACTCGCTGCCTACTGGGAGAAAGTTAACCACCACATCCGCACCGGTACTCTTCAAAACATCTGCGACATCTACCGTAGGCGAATCATGTTTGACAACCACGTCCTTGAGGTATTTGCCGATGCTGTCATGTGTCATCCCCCTCATCACCTCCACTCCGAGATGTGGGACGTCGGCGAACCTGAGCGTGCAGTTGGGCTTCTGGAAAATGGCTTGGGAGAGGTCTAGTCCAACCTTGTTCTTGTCGATGTCGAAGGCTGCGACAAACTCGATGTCACCCACATGGTATCCGCCGAGCCTTGGATGCATGAGACCCGGAACAAAGGCGTTGTCGTCCACATCTTTGTAAAAATACACCCCCTGAACAAGCGCCGAAGCACAGTTACCGACACCAATTATGGCCGTCTTAATCTTGGGCATGTTTGCTATTTGTTTGGGGGCTCTAAATACTTTACGCTGATAAAATAGCCTCAGGCCAGCCGAGAAACCAGCTCTTCTAAAAACGTCTTCGCCTTCTTCAAGGTATCCTTGCCTCTTGGAGTTAGCGTGTAGTATCGCCGCGAGGGCCCCCTACTGCTTTTCGACTCCTCGGCCACCTTGATCAAGCCCGCTCTCTCCAGTCTATAGAGTACAACGTAGGAGGTTACTTCTCCGGGTTTGAAGCCGAATTCTTTCTCGATCAAGTTTCTGATTTCGTATCCATACAGTGGCCTTTTGCTCAGCAGGGTGAGGATGTAGAGCCAGAGGTTTTCATGTGTGAGCTTTCGCACCAGCCTTTCGTAGGCCATCGTGTTTACAGAGGGATGCGTGGATTAAAGGGTTGGCGATAGATAGGTTGATATGCAGCTTCTACGGTTGCGTTGCATGGTTAAGACGCTTCCTGTGAAGAAGAGGTTAGCGAAGGAGATGCGCCGCGCTTGGCCAACGCCCGCGTGGGTGGTGGCGAAGACACGTCGCCGAGTCCGCTCATCAAACAGAAGAAGAAGCTGGCGCCGAGCCAGGATAAAGCCCTGACTATTCTCCCTTGAACTCTGGCTTACGTTTGGCGAAGAAAGCCGATACCCCCTCCATGAAGTCTTTGGTGAATAATAGGTCGGCGAAAAACATCCTCTCCATGGCTAGCCCTCTGCTCAAAGGTGCTTCACGGGTCATGTAGATGAGCTGTTTGGCGGCTCTCACCGCGAGCGGCGGCTGTGAAGCAAGCTTCTCAGCAAGGCTCTGAACCTCCTGCTCAAGGTTCTCCGGCTTGACCACCTTGTTCACCAAACCAATCCTGTAGGCTTCTTCCGCGGATATTCGGTTTCCAAGCAAGGTTAGCTCAAGGGCCTTGGCGACCCCTATCAGCCTAGGCAGCCGCTGTGTGCCACCAGCGCCGGGTATAAGTCCAAGGTTTATCTCGGGTTGGCCAAATTCAGACCTATCGGTTGCTATTCTGATGTCGCATCCCTGAATAAGCTCGCATCCTCCGCCGAGGGCGTAGCCATCTATGGCGGCTATCACCGCTTTGGGCATCGACTCCATGATGTTCATCAACTCTTGGAAGGCTCGTAGAAACTTTTCAGCATCCTGTCTTGTCTTGATTTCGGTGAAGGCTGTTATGTCGGCGCCGGCTGAGAAAGCTCTTTCACCCGCTCCCCGTAGAACCACGACCCGTGTCTCGCTATCGCTCCAAGCCTTCAGCAACGCATCCATCAACTCCTCAATCATTCGCGGAGTGATTGTGTTGAGGCGATGGGGCCGGTTGAGGATGATTTTTGTCACAGGGGGTTTTCTCTCCACTAATATCTCTGTGTAGCCTGTTTCAGCAGCTGCGTATGTATAGAACCCGGCGCCGGTCTTGACGCCGAGTTTGCCCTGGTTAACCAGCTCCATAATTAGGGGATCTGGCCTGTAGAAATCTCCAAAGCGCTCCGCCGCTTTTGTCAGCGCCGCGGCCACTTTGTCGAGGCCAAGTTCGTCAGCATATTGGAAAACACCTTTCGGCCAGCCTAGGCCAAGCTTCACACCTGTTTCAACATCATCAAGCGAAGCGACACCGTTGCGGACAATCCAAGCCGCTGAGTTTATCGCAGGAGCCATTAACTCCACCAAGTCAACCTTTTCACCAGCTTCCCGCGGAATGCTCGGCCTCTCATACACTCCTCCCCGATACTCATAGAAACCTTTACCGCTCTTCAGCCCATAGTTCCCCTTCTCATAGAGTCTCTGAAACTGAGAACATACGGGCGGCGTGTTGGGGTCTCTCTCCTTGATGGATTTGCTGGCTAGGACGATAACGTCTATGCCTGTGTAGTCGGCGAGCTCAAAGGCTCCCATCGGTAGGCCGAGGCGGTAGCGGAGTGCCGAGTCGATTTCGGCAACAGTGTAGACACCGTCTTCGACGAGTTGACAGCTGTGGTTGAGAAGAGGCGTCAGTATCCGGTTCACGATGAAGCCCGGCACATCCTTCCTACAGATGACGACTGTTTTCCCCATCTTTTTCCCTATCTCGACAGCCTTCGCCAAAGTCTCCTGAGAAGTTTTTTCACCCGCTATGACTTCGAGCAGCGGCATAAGAGGCGGAGGGTTGAAGAAATGCATGCCCACGACTTTCTCGGGCCTGTTTGTGGCTGAGGCTATTTCAGTTATGGGCAGTGTGCTGGTGTTTGTCGCGAGAATCGCGTGGGCAGGAGCGTTTTGGCTCAACACTTGGAAGATGTTTTTCTTTATCTTGATGTCTTCGGGAGCAGCCTCGATAACCAAGTCCGTGTCGACAACCGCTTCAGCCAGATTGGTCGATGTCCTTATTCTGGAAAACGCCGCGTCAGCGGCCTCCTTCGTAATCCTTTTCTTCTCCACAAACTTCTCAAGACTCCATCTTATCTTCTCCAGCCCCTTCGCCAAAAACTCCTCCGCAACATCCACCATCACAACATCAAAACCAGCTAACGCAGCCACCTCTGCTATACCGTGGCCCATAACACCCGCTCCAACAACAACCATCTTCAAACTATATCGAGGTAAACTAGTGCGCTGAAATATTTAAATCAACATAGAGGCATACATCCAGGCTGGCCAAATTGGCCCTAACACGAGTGGGAGGGGCTTGGGCTCGCTCGGGGTATGTTTTAAGAGGTTTCGTCTGATGATTTGAATGTTCACAAGAGTTGTTGCGATGCTGTGGATAATGTCCGTATAAGCCCAAAAGAGTTTAAAGCAAAGCTACAGAAGACAATTCACTGCTAATGAAAATTTTACGCATCATATAAAATCTCTATTGGACGTGGAAGACCTTTAAAGCCTGTAGAAGGGCTTCTCTGAAAATTTCAAGCTCTTCCTCTGTGTTGTAGATGTAGAAGCTTGCACGTGTTGTTGCGGATATTCCGAGATGTGTGTGGATTGGCATGGCGCAGTGGTGTCCAGCCCTTACGCAGATACCGTGTTTGTCGAGGTAGGTTGCGAGGTCGTGTGGATGTATGTCGGCGAGGTTGAAGGAGACTAGTCCACATCGGTGAAGCGGGTTTTCCGGGCCATAGACCTTCGCATGCCTGATCTCGGACATTATTTCCAATGCTTTTGCGGTCAACCGGTGTTCATGCTCCCGCACATTCTCCATACCTATTCTCCTAAGATAATCAACAGCCGCGCCAAGCCCAATCGCGCCGGCGATGTTTGGTGTTCCCGCCTCAAACTTCCACGGCACATCATTCCACAGACTATGGTCGAGGTAAACCTCTTTAATCATCTCGCCTCCACCTTGAAAAGGCTCCATCTCCTCCAGCAGCTCACGGCGTCCAAACAAAACACCTATGCCCGTTGGGCCCAGCATCTTGTGTCCGCTGAAAGCCAGCAAGTCGCAGCCCATCTCCTGAACGTTGACAGGCATGTGGGGAACCGACTGAGCCGCGTCCACTATCGCCAAAGCACCATGTTCATGGGCCATGCGGCAGAGCATTTTAGCGTCGTTTATTGTCCCGAGAACGTTTGATGCGTGGGTGAAGCTGAAGATGTCGGCGTCCTTAAGCTTCCTGTCAGCTTCAGACAGGTCGAGATAGCCTTGGTCATCGAAGGGGATGTACTCTATTTTGAGGCGGTTGATTTTGGCGATAAGCTGCCAAGGCACGATGTTGCTGTGATGCTCCATCGTGGTCAGGACAATTTTTCCCCCAGGCTTAACCCTGTGCAGCCCGAGGCTGTAGGCTGTGAGGTTAAGTGCCTCTGTCGTGTTTCGGACGAAAACAATCTCTCTGCTACTGCGTGCACCGATAAACTCGGCCACCTTTTTTCTCGCGTTTTCATATGCCTCCGTGGCCTCGACGCTAATCTCATAAACGCCTCGGTGCACGTTGGCGTTTATCTTTTTGTAAAACTCTGCCACGGCCTCGACTACTTGGGCGGGTTTTTGGCTTGTCGCGGTGCTGTCGAGATAGATGAGGTTTTTGTTGTTTTGGAAGATGGGGAAATCTTGTCTGATGCGGTGGGGGTCGAGACCGGTCGAGGGCATGATATATCTATTCCTTGGGATGGATTTAGCTTCTCGGTTGCATCACGGATTGTATTTGGGCCGCTTTGAAAGCTCTATCGGCAGCGTAAGAGGCCTGAATGGATAGTTCTCCGTCTCTTTCTGAATAAGTTTTACAAGCGGCTTAAGACGCATCTGTTTGACTCCTTTCTTTCCTCTAATGCGTATAGCCAGTGTCCCCTTCTTGGCCTCTTTCGGCCCGAGTGTTGCGACGTAGGGTATCCAGCTTGTCTCCGCCTCGTAAACTTTCTTGGCGAGTGTTTCGGGTCTATCGTCCACGTCCACGCGAATGCCGTATTTTGTGATTTTTTCAGCAAGCTGGACGGCGCGTTTGTTGTATTTCTCGTTGAGCGGCAGTATGCGGAGCTGGGTTGGGCAAAGCCACGTTGGCAGGGTTGGAGGAGTCTTGCTTAGAGCCGTGTCAACGACCGCGTATAGGTATCTTTCCACGGTGCCTATCAAAGCCGAGTGCAGAATAACTGGATACTTCTTTTCCCCGTCCTTTTCGACGTAGGTGATGCCGAATCTCTCAGCGTTCCCCACGTCTATCTGCACCGTGCCTATTTCACGTGGTCGTCCAAACTTGTCTATGATGTGGTACTCGATGTTCAGCACCCAGTAGTATGAGCTGTTTTCGGGATAGAAGGAGAGCAGAACAGGTTTCTTCTCTCTTTTGAGCAGTTTCTGGAAAAAGCCTCGGTTTTCTTCAAAAAACTTTCTCGAGGTAAGGTTATACAAAGAATAGTAGTCGCGGCCTAGTTTCTCGATTTCGCTGTAAATCTTGTCATGTATCTTCTCGACAATCTGGAGGGCTTCTGGGATGTCGCGGCAGAAGACGTGCAGGTCGGGCATGGACATTTTCCGCAGCCTGAACCCGAGGACAAGCTCTCCTCTTTGCTCAAGCCTGTAGCTGTCAGCGACCTCGAACATTCCAAACGGCAGACTCCTATAGCTGATCACCCAGTTTCGCGCCAGGGCAAACTGCTGAAAACAAGCCGCGTAACGCATCACATAGGGCCTGCCGTCCACCTCAACCTTGTACATTCTTTGCCCGAAGAGGCTTGCGTGCTCGCGGATGGGTCTGCTCTCGAGGCTGAAGAGATTCGTGCCCTTGACAAAGTAGACGGGGAACCCTAGCTCTCTCACGATTTTCGACGCATAGTCTGATATCAGGTCGTAGATGATTGTTCCCTCGGGGCCGTAGTGCATGTGGCCGCTGTCGGAAAGCTCCTCCCAGTCAATACCAAGCCTTCTCAAAACCTTGCCATGCTCGGGCTCCGATACCTCGTTTAACCCTTTGCCGAGAGCCTCCTTCTCGACCAGCACAGCCAAGCCGTCGGGTAAACGGGGCAGCGCCTCCTCGGGTTTGAGAAGCTCATCATCCGGGGTCAAAACCATGTAGGTCTTCTCCACAACAGTGACCTGCTTCTGCTGCAGAGTGGCTTGGCTGAAGACTCTCGAACGCTCCGCGAGAGGATGGCCTTTAACCGACAAGGCTAGAGCCTTGTTCCAGCCGAAAGGAGACCGGTGGACCTCGACACCACGTTCCTTTGCTATTTTCTCCATCAGAGCAAGAATCTCCACAGCATGCTCAGGCCTCGCCAACTCGCGTGAGAGATGAGCAAAGGGATAGATAACAAGCCTCGGAATCTTAAGACGCGACATAAACTCCACCGCATCCGCCACAGCGGCCTCGGCAACACGTTCATCATCCTCTGGCTCGACAGAGGTCAGTAACACGTAGGCATCCTCAATCCTCACAGGCTCAGGCGCAGCCTCCTCCACAACCGTCGACTCCCTCTTCACAGGACGATACTCGACAAAATCCACATGCAGACCCAGAATCCTCAAGCCCGGTAGACCCGCGAACTCACCATATTTAAAGTGTCTTGGCTTTCTTCAAGAAGAAGAAATATCAGGTTTGAAAAACACTATGAAGAATAGGTAAACAGTGGACCATAGGCCTTACCCATTTATAAGAAAACACCATCAGAACCAGAGAAACACCCAGACAAAGCCAAGACCAACATCACAAGAGCTGGAGACAGAGGAGATTATTCACAGGGTAGAGTGACAATAAAGATTAATTATTGCCAGCGACAAAATCTTACCATGAGGACTAAAATAGACCACACTGGAAGGTTATACATACCTAAAGAGGTTAGAGACCGAGTAGCAGCTGAGGAATTTACGATAGAGACGCTAGAGGACGGAAGCATCATTCTCAGACCGATTAGAACAGACCCAGTGGATGAATATTACGGAATTGTAAAGACCAAGCCCATGTCTGTAGAGGATATGGAGAAAAAGATCAAGGAATATGTCGAGGCGCTCTACAGGAATGATATATCTTGACGTGAACGTCCTACAGTACTGGCTTACGGCAGACCCACGCTTTGGTGAGAGGTCAAAGGAGATACTTAAACATCATAGGGATAAGGCTACTTCAGCACTAACGATATGGATACTCTTCGTACTCAACCAAGGCAACGAGAAGAAAATCATGGAAGCCGTAGATGCTATAGGTCTTAGTGTAGCTCCGCTAACCATTCAAGACCTTAGGGACGCAACAACCTTATCAGAGTCTCTAGGCCTAGATGTGGAGGACGCTATACATTTAGCGACTATGAAGAGACTAGGTATAGACGCAATAGCTTCAAACGATAAAGACTTCGATAAAGTATCTCGGGTCAAGAGAGTCTTCTAACGTAAAACACGTTGCCATTATAGTTATCGATTCTAGGTCCCCTTAGTAAGGGACCATGGAATAGGATGTCTAGCGTAGAGTAGTGGGCTATGGCGGGAGATAGATGAAAGAGACTTTGTGTGTCTTCATGGCATTCATATACAACCTCCTCCTAAACGTGGCGTAAACCTAGGATATTGGAACACCAGCAGGAGAAGAGGGCATAAGGCGAAGGAAATGAAGCCACAATGCGTGTTTCGAGTTTATGTTCAGCCGTTTTGTTTCATGGGTTTTGTAGAGATTCGTTCATGTTGCTTGTCTGTTCGGATTCTGAAAGAGGAACGGGTGTCTTTAATGTTGTTGAGGACGGGTTAGATGTTTTTCCGGCTTTTCTGAAGCCCATGTTCTCAGGCAACACGATAAGCTTGAAAACCCTGTGTGGCCCTTCTCTTTTCATTTTAGACTAGGCTGCCTGTGGCACATGGTTCTTCCGCGAGTTTGGTAACAATGCTTAAGAGTCTCCATCCTTTTCTATGTTGTTATGGGTAGGCAGGGTAAAGCGATAGTGAAGGCCCCTATCGACGAGGTCATATCCGACCTTCTCAAAGCCTATGCCGATGAGTGGCTTGCACATTACCAGTACTGGGTAGCCGCGGTGAGTTTGAAGGGCGTCGACGCCGACACGTTCAGGCCCGTCTTAATGGAGATGTCCCAGCACGAGCTCAAACACGCCGAGAAACTGGCTAAGAGAATAATCCAGCTGGGGGGAAAACCTGTCCTCCATTTTGAAAAACTATTGGCCACAAGCGGATGCGGCTACATCCCCCCACCCGAAGACCCCGCCAACTACGAGCAGTTGATAAAGGACATTTTGAAGGCGGAGGCATGCGCCATCAAATTCTACAGCGAAATGGTTGAGAAATATCGTGTGACCGATGTTGTAACCCATGAGCTTTTCGAGGAGCTTCTCGAGGACGAGGTTGAGGATGAGCAGACTTGGGAAGATTTTCTCGCCAAGCTCTAACCTAACATAGTCAAAATCCCTTTCAAACATCCTTAAAGTGGATAAAAGCGTCTCCGTAGATAGCCTGACATCAGCTATAACAGGCTCAAAACCATTCAACAGAGAACCAATCTCGCTAACAGAGACCTCCTCTTCCTCCTTATATACAACATCACCAACCCTAATCCCTCCAAGCCTCTCCGAAAAATCATAGACAGCAACCCCATCTTCAAAATTCTTAAGCCACTTCAAGGGATACTCAACACGACCTGTGGCATGAGTATGTGTTGGTGTTCAGAAAGGTGGTGTAGATGACAAGGTTCTACGCAGACATCCACCGAAAGAAAGACGACTCCTGCTACCGCATCACATACACAACTGATGGCAAGACCTTTAAACACACTGATTCCCCGACGAAGATTCCGGCGGAAGCTGGCGACAAGGTTTACGTAGATGTCATACCGATAATGCATACAGATGGCTTCATAGAGTTGCTCAAGAGGGGTGTAGAAGTCTATTATCTCAGAAGGCTTACGTTGATTAAGGCAACCAGACAAAAAATGGGGATTACGTCGAAGTCTGCTAGGGCTGATGTTAGGGTTCTGATGGCTATTGAGGAGAGGTGGTTCAAAGCGGTTGATGAAACCTACCTGATAATGCGGGAGAAGGCCTCGACCTTCAGAAGTCTCCAGAAGACTATTGAACAATACTCTAATCGTTTAGATTCTGCGTCCGAGGACGAGAGAGAAGACCTCCTCGACATGGTCAAAATCACTGAGAAGAAACTCCATAGACAGGCAAAAAGGATAGTAGAAGAGGCTGAGAGGAGATACTCAGCCTACAGCATACTCGTCGAGGAACTGGGGATTTCTGGCTAAAACCACATATTAACACAGGAGGCTTTGGCGGAAATTATGATGTACGTTGACCCACGATGGGGCCTAAGAAAGACACTCAACTTCTTCGGATTATTCAAAAACACCAACAAGAAGAAAAAGAAGAGATACAACGGCCAAGCAAGAAAAGCATTACAGAGACTAACTATCGCAGTCTACAACATAAAACCAAAAGAACTGACAGCAAAGATGCAGAAGACATTACTCCGGCAAATCTGGCTGACAATCCGACAGGAAACCCAAGAGAGGCTGGCAGGCACACCGGCCCAACAACAGGGATAAAACCCAAAAGCCGGTATGACAGCTTATTTGACGTTCCAGCAACTTTGCTGGATATGACCTAACCTAAGACGTCCGGCCTCTTCTGGGTTTCCTAGATGTTGTTTGGTGGTTGCCTGCCAGCCAACCACTCCCCTATTTTTCCCTCAGCATAAGGCTTGTCTGGGTCCGAAATGGCTGGGCTTATATATCCCGTGGTCCAGCTGAATGTGGTGTCGGGGCCGATGGATGTGGAGGATTTGTTGAAGTTTGTTTTGAAGAGCCACAAGCTGGTGCATCTACCTGAGCCATATCTACAAGCCATAGACGAGCTGGTGAAACGCAGGCTGTATCCCAACCAAGCCGAGCCCCTCTATACGTTAAATAAGCTGCCAATTCGTAGAGAAGGATGAAGGCAATGGTTTGAAGGTTGCGCTTGTGCAGAGGCTTGACGACTGGGCAGAATACAACTTGGATGAGCTGGAGGAGTTGTGCAGGTCCGCGGGCTACACACCTGTCTATAAGCTGGTTCAACGGAGGCCGCCTCACAGCAAATATATGATTGGGCCCGGTAAGGTTGAGGAGCTGCGCCGCGCTGTCAAGTCTCTCAAAATTGAGAAAATTGTCACGGAAAATGAGCTGAAGCCTGTCCAGGAGTATAATCTCGCCAAGGCCCTCTCGATACCTGTGATTACGAGGACGCAGCTCATCCTCGAAACCTTCGCTCGACGAGCCGCCTCAACCGAGGCAAAGCTCCAGATTAAGCTGGCTGAGCTTCAGTACGAGTTGTCGAGGGCTAAGGAGAAGGTGAGGCTCGCGAAGAAGGGTGAGCAGCCTGGGTTCCACGGCCTCGGAGCATACGAGGCAGATGTCTACTACAACGAGGTTTTCAGACGAATATCAACAATCAAGCAGAAGCTTAAGCAGATTAGGATGAGGAAGAACCTTGTGAGGCAGAGAAGGTTGGAAGGAGGGCTTCCAACCGTGGCTTTAACAGGTTACACAAACGCTGGCAAAACAACGCTGTTCAACAGGTTCTCTGGGGAAGAGCATCCAGCGGGCCCCCAGCTCTTCACCACACTATCGACAACCGCGCGAATAGTGAAGTTCAGAGGCAGAAAAGCCTACTTAAGCGACACAGTAGGTTTCATCAAGAACTTACCCCATCTACTGGTTGAATCCTTCCACTCCACATTAAGCGAGTTCATCTACGCCGACCTCCTGCTACTCGTCGTCGACATCAGCGAAGAAAAGTCAGTGGTCGAGTCAAAGCTAAACACCTGTTTAAACGTGTTAGATGAAGTGGGTGTGAAAAACGTGCCGATACTGGTTGTGTTCAACAAGATAGACGCTGCAGCCGATTACCGGGAGAAGATTGAGAGCATAAACCCCGAGTTTCGCTATGTCGCCGTGTCCGCTTGGACCGGGCAGGGGCTTGACACGCTGGAGGAGGCTGTGGCGGATATGATGGGCGGCTACATACGAGTCAGAGCTCAGCTGGAGAATGGGGAAACAACTCCATCCCTGCTCAACGAGATTAAACAGTTCTGCAACGTTTTGAAAATTGAGTACAACAGCTCCGGCTATGAAATCGAGTGCGAAACACCTCTTCAGCTTGCCGAGAAGATTAAGAGGCTTGCGGCTGAGTTTCATGTCGTTTGACGAGTTTTTGCTGCGTCAGGTAAGGCAGCTGGCGTTTTTCCAGTTTGGTGTAGCTGGTGAAATGTTCATTCCCGATGGATGCGTGGTAGAGGTTTCGCCTTCGACGGGTAGACCTCGGCGAATATGGCTCGACGGCAAATGCTTAGCAACCATCAGGGCCATGGATGGGTGGCTGACACTAACAGTTTTCGGAGCCCAGCGGTTAAACTCTCTTCTCGAGAGGGGCAGGAACAGGGTTGTGGTGAACCGCGAAGGAGCTGAAAAAGTGGCCGCGGGCTACGACGTCTACGGCGGACACGTGGTCGAAGCCGATGCATCAATTGTGCCGGGCATGGAGGTGCTTGTGGTGGACGAGGATTATCGGCTTCTCGGAGTCGGCAAAGCTGTGGTCGCTGGAGTTGAGATGACTGAGCTTCGCCGCGGAGCGGTTGTAAAAGTCAGGCATAAGGTTTAAACATGGTTCAGTAAGGTTTTGATGGTTTGAAGAGGCTCAGTCCCCGTGAGATGAGGCGTGCTCAGGAGAGAATGTTGAAGAACCTTGGCCTCAACGTTGAGGAGATGGGGCAAGCGGAGGAGGTTGTCATCAAGCTGGGTGAACGTGTGATTACGCTGAGGGGGCCACTGGTCTACGCCGTGAAAACAGGCGGCGAGAAAATTTTTCAGATAATCGGCGGGGAGGAGGTGGCGGCGCAGGAGGTGGAGACGAAGCCTGTTTACGAGCCGTCGGAGGAAGATGTTTCGCTGGTGATGGCTCAGACAGGTGCGTCAGAGGAGGAGGCGAAGAAAGCGCTTCTCGACTCGGGAGGAGACCTAGCCAAAGCCATCCTAATGATTCGGTCAAGAAGATAATATGATAAACGGACGCAAGTCCAGCAAATCCTCAGCCATTTTCACATCCATTTTTGCGACCATCCCGCCTGTGAAAAACCGGGCCAGCTCACGGGCCTCACGCGACGAAGACGATGCAACATCAAAGGAATACGGCGCGTCGCCTGCTATCCGCTCAACCTCACGCACACCAAGAGACAATTCATCAAGCCTCTTCATTCTCTCAGCCGCTCTTCTACTTGCCCTGCTTCCCAGAAGAACCACCACATCTTCATCCACACCGCTACATTCCTGAGCAACCTTCTTCACCAGCTCAACCCTGCCAAACCCCTGCTTGACAACCAGCTGCTCAACACCCACAAGGGACAATACAAATGAACCCTCTTCACCCGGCCAGAAACGTTGTAGAAAACGTTTTTTAGCAGAGAACGCGGCGGCAACAGTATCCACAGTCTCCCGCAAAGCGTCCCAGAACTTTCTCTCAGAACTCCCAGACCTGAGGAAGAGGCTCACCATGTTGATGGAGGCTTTTCCAGAAATAATCCCCGCCTCGCCGAATGGATGACCCTCCGAGGAAACTACCCCATGAGCCAAAACCAGCAAAACATCACCAGTCAGCCGTGCGACGTTTTTGTCAAAAGGCAGAGTGGCGCATATTCCCGCTTCAGTCAACAGGTTTGACGTGTTCTCCCGCGGCTCAGAGTAGAAAACGGATAGCCGTCTCCCAAACATGTGAACAGATTCAAACAAAAGCGTCAAGATGTTTACGTCTATGTTAGGGTCCCGCAACACCACCTCAGCCTCAACACCGCCAACCTCGCCGAAAACAGTTTTCAACGAATCCGGCGTGTATAGACGCGAATAGACGCTAAAACCCCATGTTTCCAATCCCTCGAAATCAACCGCGCCAACCAAGTAAAGTTGAGCGGCCTCACTCGGCAAAATTTTGTGAAAAACATATTCTCTGAAAACCGCTCCAGAGGCCGTGGTTATCAGAGACATGAAATCTCTCTGGTGATGATTCTCTCTGACCAGCTTATCCACGTCAGCAACAGGCATACCCAGCCTCGCCAACCTATTCCTATGCTCCATCAACCCATGCTCGACAAGCAACGCGTTGACCATCTCACGTATCAGAGGAGCCGAAAGCTCGCCTAGCTTAAGCTCCTCCACCTTCTCCTCAAACAATTTAACAATCTTATCCGCGGTTTTAGGAGGCAAAGAAGCCTCCTCAACAAGGACCCGCGTAATCTTGTTTCTGTCAAAATCTTCGAGAACCATGTCTGACCTTCTAACCTTTATCCTCTGCGAGATACTTGCCCTCATCTCGTTCAGGATTTTCAGAACCTGCACACCCTTCGTCGTCAACTCATAGTTCTTGGTCTGACGGTTGAGCGTTATCAAGCCCGCTGCATAGAGCATTTTTAGATGATGCGCAAACTTTCCAGCATCGCTTTTCTTGTTCATTCCAAGTACATGCATCAACTCCGTGTAATTCAGCGGGCTTTTCTCCAGCTTCCTAAGAATGCTAAGCCTGTTAGGTGAAGCCAGTGATTTGAAGATTTTAGCGTCATCTATTGCTTCGCTCATCTCGGAGACAGATGAATGCCTTCGCACCTGCTTATTGCCTTATCGTTTCAAGTTAAAATCAAACTTTGCAGCGATGAGGGTGTGGCGAAGATGCGGCATTTTCTGGAAGTCGGCGACCTGAAGCCCAAAGAGATAGACGCGATAGTTTCTGCTGCGCTGCGTTGGAGAAAAAGTGGATATCCTAGGACAAGGCCTCTCCGCGACAAAACCGTTGTTCTCGTGTTCCAGAAGCCTTCTACGAGGACGCGTGTATCTTTTCAGGCTGCGGTGGCGAAGCTGGGCGGCGAGTCGATGTATCTAGGATGGAGCGAGCTTCAGCTGGGGCGCGGCGAATCTGTTGAAGACACTGGCAAGGTGTTGGCGCGATACGTTGACTGCATAGTGGCGCGTGTGTTCGGCCACGGCGACTTGGTGGAGCTGGCTAAAAACGGCCGCATACCCGTAATCAACGCGCTCAGCGACAGGCATCATCCGTGTCAGGCTTTGGCCGACCTCATGACCATCTACATGTATTCGAAGAAACCGTATCAGTCGAAGGTGGCTTTCGTCGGCGACGGAAACAACGTATGCGTCTCGCTTATGCAAGTTTGTGCCGCCGCGGGTGTAGACATAACCGTCGCCACCCCGCCTTCACACAGGCCGCCTGAGGAGGAGGTGAAGAAGGCTCTGAAAGTTGCTGAGGAGACGGGGGCCAGCGTCATCTTGACAGACGACCCGCGAGAAGCGGTCAGAAACGCCGACTTCGTCTACACAGATGTTTTTGTCTCGATGGGCCAGGAGGCGGAGCGGAACAGGAAACTAGCCGACTTCCTTCCAACCTACCAGGTCAACGCCTCTTTGATGTCGCATGCGAAACCAACCGCCAAATTCATGCACTGCATGCCCATGCACCTTGGCGAAGAAGTCACACCCGAAGTAGCCTATGGCCCGCAATCCGTGATATATGACCAAGCCGAGAACAGGATGCACACCGAGGCATCGCTTCTCGCGTACCTTCTCCGAGGCATGGTTAAATAGGCCGGGAAACAGCTGAAGAGACGTGGGAATCACGGGCTTCTTCAAGTCGGCGTTGACAACCCTAAAAATGGCGAAAAAACCCTCTTGGAAAGAATATTCCATAACGCTAAGAATAACTTTGCTGGGGCTGGGCATCATAGGTGTTCTAGCCTTCATCATCCGGTTTCTGGCGATAGCTTTCCAGCCCGCCTGACGCAGGTTTTTATTCCCGGCGAAGCCTTAGAGTGGACAGGTTGAGCACAGCTGGGATGAGGTATTTCGCAGTCAAGACAACGGTGGGGCAGGAGAGGACGGTAGCAAACGTTCTCGAGGCAAGGTTCCACGGCATTTTCCTCGACTTTGTCGGAGAATCGGTGGGAACAGTAGCGATAAGCGACAAAACTCATGCTGCAGTGATATTCGTCTCCCCGAAAACAACCACGTTAGAGAAGGTGGCGGTTTACATATCCAAGGCCGGCGAGCCGACCGAGCCTCTACGCGCCCAGTTATTGGAGTACAGCGATGAAACAGGGTTCGGTTCAGAGCCCCTAGGTGAGGGAAGCTACGACCCCCTACTTCTCAAGACAGAGGGGTGGGCTGAGATAGTTTTCCGCTCCCCTGTGAAACTTAAGCGAGGCGCATCCTATGCTCTGAAGATTTTCAAAACAGTTGAGGAGCCAGGTGGATATAACTTGTTTCTAGGAGAAGGTGAGAAAGAAGAGCTGCGGTTCAAGGTGTTGGAGCAGGAGGAGTGGAGGGACGATGCTCGGCTGCCTCTATTCAAGCTGATTGAGAAGCCGGCGATTGCGTCTATATTCATTCTGCCCGCCTTGAAGGGCTACGTGTTTGTTGAGGCTACGTCTAAAGAGGTTATAGCCGATGCGCTGCAGAATGTTAGACATGTGAAGGCGAGGCCGCCGATGCCTGTAAAGCTGGAGACCATCGCCTCTCACTTGGTTGAGAAACCTTTGATTGAGGTGTTGGCGGCTGGGCAGATGGTTGAGATTGTCTCCGGCCCGTTGAAGGGTATCGTCGGCAAAGTCATCAGGGTCGAGAAGTCGAGGCGCGAGGTCACGCTTGAGCTTAAGGAGGCGGCTTTCCAGCTCCCCATATCCGTCTCAATAGACGCCGTCCGCCCCCTAGACAAGACGTAAGTATAAGAGTAGCCAGTAGTGGGAAAGGTCTAGACATGGGTGAAAAAACCTTCCGCTTCCTCGTAGAAGGCGGCAAAGTCACGGCAGGCCCACCGCTGGGACCAGCCCTAGGGCCTCTTGGGTTGAATGTGTTGGCCGTGGCCGAGGAGGCTAACAGGCTTACACAGGAGTTTAACGGTATGCGGGTCCCTATCGAGGTGGTGGTCGACACAGACACTAAGAAGTTCGAGATAAGGGTTGGGACGCCTAGCACCTCGGCGCTTCTGGCCAGCGCGGCGGGTGTGCAGAAGGGAAGCGGGACCGCTGGACGTGATTATGTGGGCGACCTCAAGTTCACCGAAATCGTGAAGATTGCTGAGAAGAAGCTTCAAGACATGAGGTCTAAGACGCTCAAAGCCGCTGTCAAAGAAGTACTCGGTTCATGCGTCAGCATGGGTATAAAAGTTGACGGCAAGGACCCCAAGGAAGTTGTCAAGCTTGTCGAACAGGGAAAATACGACAATCTACTGGGTGAACAGAATTGATGCGCTCCGAGTTAGCGAAGACGGTTGAAGCATTGAAAAAGGCTAAGCAAAACAGAAAGAACACGAAGTTTAAGCAATCGGTCGAGCTTGTGATAAACGTCACTGGAGTAGACCTTACCAAGCCCCAGAACAGGTTTTCAGAAGTGATTGAGCTCCCCAACGACCTTGGTAGAAAAAGGAGAAAAATCCTGGTCATCGCTTCGGGAAACCTTGCTCTCGAAGCCTCTAAGACGCCGGGTGTGGCCCGGGTTATCCAGAAAGAAGAGCTGGAGGCACTTGTGGGCAGAAAGAAAGAAGCGAAAAAGATTGCGGCCGAGTATGATTTCGTTCTGGTGGAGCCCGCTCTTGTGGGGTTGGCTGCGAGAGTCCTCGGAGCAGCTCTCGGCGCAAGGGGAAAGACACCTATACCCATTCCACCCGGCAGCGATATTCAGAAGCTTGTGAAAAGATATGAAAACAGTGTCGTAGCTACTTTGAGGAAATCACCGCAGGTAGCTTGCCTCGTCGGGGTGGAGGAAGACCCCGATGAAAAAATAGCCGAAAACGTGGAAACAGTGTTGAACAGAGTGGTTGAGAAGCTTGAGAAGAAGCGGCGAAACATCGCCAGCGTCTATGTCAAGACCACGATGGGCAAGCCGGTGAAGGTGGAGTTTTGATGAATAACTTGATTAATAACCACAGCGATGGAGCAGCCAGCGCGGAGAGTTGAAACCATGTCAACCACTGTTACTCGGCCCAGCTTAGTGAAGAAGGCAAAACTCGTTGAAGAGGTAGCTGAGCTTATCAGGAAATATCCTGTGGTCGCCATCTTTGACCTGAGAAGCACAAGAGCCAACACCATACATGAGATGAGGAAAAAGCTCCGCGGAGTATGCGAAATAAGGGTTCTCAAGAGGACCTTGTTCGTGAAAGCATGCAGGCTCGCGGGTAAGCCTGAGCTGGAGAAGCTCGTGGAAAACATCAAAGCTCCTATAGGCTTTATCTTCAGCAGCGTCAACAGTTTCCAGCTCGCGTTTACGCTGGAGAAGAACAAGGTCCCCATGCATGCCAAAGCCGGTGAGAAAGCCGACTTTGACATCTGGGTGCCTGAGACAAACACAGGTCTTCCGCCGGGCCCGATTCTCAGCGACTTCGGCAAACTCAAGATACCGACGAGAATAGAGGGTGGACAGGTTTGGATAGCGAAGGACACGCTTGTGGCTAAGAAGGGTGAGGAAATATCCCAGCTGCTTGCAAGCCTGTTGGCTAAGCTCGACATCAAAGCTGTTCTAAGAGGTGTTAACCTGATAAGCGCCTACGAGGACGGCGTCATTCTAAAGGCGGAGGAGCTTCTAATAGACCCTGTCAAGATTGGGCAGGAAATCGCTTCAGCTGCCTCGCTCGCACTCGCATTCGCGGTCGAAATATCATACATAACCAGGGAAACACTGCCGCCGCTGCTGATACGCGCCGAAACACACGCCAGAGCACTCGCAACAGAGGCCGGGTTCTACACAAAGGAGACGCTTCCCATAATCTTTGCCAAGGCCTTGGCAGAGTCGAGTGCTTTAGCGCGGGCCGCGGGTGTTTCTGAGTAGGTTGCTTAGCTCGGGCAAGTTGTAGACCAGCTGCTCCCTTGGTGCGGCGCCTCTGCCGAGGGTTCTGCTGCCTCCGCCCCCGCCTCCCGCCAGCTGCAGAAACTTTCTCAAAACTTCTCCCACGTTTACGCCGGCCGCAACAGCCTTATCGTTGGCGACTGCCACTACTTTTGCTGAAGGTGTTCCCGCATATGCTAAGGCCACTGCAGGTTTGTCCACCTTCACAATCTCGGCCGCAAGTTTAATCAAGTATTCCTCATCGTCATATTCTTCTTCAGAGATGTAGAGAAGAAGGCTGTCGACTGCTATTCCGACGCTCCTTATCTCCGCGGCCCTGTAGACAATTAGTTTCTCCGATAGCGTTTTTACTGTTTTTCTGAGGATGCGGAGGTTTTCGTCTAGTTCGGCTACTTTCTTCGGGATGTCTTCGACCGGTGCCTGAAGTTTTTCCGCAACCTCATGCAGCATGGTCTCCATGCCTTGGTAGCGGTGTAGGTTGGCTGGCCCCGCCACGAACTCGATTCTCTCCACACCATCCTGTATCCTCTCGCTCGAAACAATCTTAATCAACCCCACGTCTTCTGTGTTTTCGCAGTGTATTCCTCCGCATGCCTCGGCATCCCATCCCGGTATCTCCACAACCCTTATAACACCGAGGGGGACCTCACCGCCCTGGTAGAGGCCGAACCCGTATGTTTCCTCTGCCTCGTTTCTATCCATCCACTTTATCCTAACAGGTATGCGCCGTGCCACAACCCTGTTTGCCAATTTCTCGATTTCACGTATCTGCTCGAGCGTCAGCCTCTTGTGATGATAAAAATCCAGCCTACCTTTTTCAGGCTCTTTCCTCGCTCCGGCTTGCCAAGCATGTTTGCCTAAGACGCGTCTGACAGCTCCCAGTAGAATGTGTGTAGCGGTGTGATGTCTGACGATTGCCTGTCTCCTCTCTGCGTCAACATATCCCTCCACTTCTTCACCCACATCGGGAACAGGGCCCTCAACCCTGTGGACAACAACATCCTCTAAAATCTGTGTATCAACCACCGTGCATACCTTGTCGCGGCAAACCAGCGTACCCGTGTCCCCGACCGCTCCACCGCCCTCGGGATAAAACAGCGTCGCATCAAGTATGACGTAGCCGTTTTCCACCCCCAGCACCTTCGCTCGGAAGCTGTAGCTGTTGGGCTGCTCGTAGTAGAGCTTATGTGTCTTGGGATATGATGAGACATCTATTTGCTTTTGCATAGTGGTTTTGACAGGTTTTTCGCGTAGATGGCGTGAAGCCACAAGCTCGTAGAAGTTTTCGGGAACAGTGACTTCAACACCCTGCTTCGCGGCGACCTCCGCCACGATGTCGGGCGTCAGCCCCTTGTCGTCATAGTACTGTATGAGTTTCTCAACCGAGATTGCTTTAGTGCTTCTCAGCTCCCTTAGAACAGTTTCGGTGCCGCGTTTGATTGTCTCCCTAAACTTGTTAACTTCATGCTCCACAATGTCGAGAACCTCTTCCCTCATCTCTGACAGGTGAGGAAAATCTTTCTCCCAGTATCTTATCTGCAGGTCGACGAGGTCGAGCAGCTTCTCCTCGGCGTCAACCATCCTCAGCAGCCTGTAAGCCCTGCGTATGAGAAGCCGTGTGAGGTATCCTGTTTTGACGTTGCTGGGCACAACCCCCTCAGCAACTATGAAAGCAATCGCTTTGCTGTAGTCGAGAGCTTGGTAAACTTTTTCATAGGGAACAATCTGCTCGTTGACTGTTTCGACGCTTATCCCGGCCATTGACGCAACTTTTCTCCTCAACTCGCTGACCGTTGCATCGGCCCCGGGTTTTACGAGACCTGTATACTTTGCGTATTTGATGAGCAGCTCTTCATCAGGCCTGTTAACGGGTATGAGCTCCCGCACCTTGGCGAGCAGCTCGCCGTATATGGCGTCAAAAGCACTGGGTGTTTGCTGAGAGAACCACGCCAACCTCTCTATGCCGTATCCTGTGTCAACGGTTTTAATCGGCGTCTCAGCTCTCTCTCCGTCAAGTGTTTTGAACTGCATGAAGACAAGGGTAGCCAGCTCAAGCCCGCCAGCTATCACCTCGAGGCATGGGCCCTCGTTGCCGCCTCCCGCCCACCACGACTCCTTATAAACCAGCTCACCGGTGGGAACGCCGAGAACACTAGTCATAAACTCATGACAATACTCCGCTGTCTCCGATTTCCAGTAGATTTTTTTCTCGGGGTAGTTGAAGGCGTGGTGGCCACCCATCTCGAAAACCGTGAGATGGCGGCCGAATGTGAGCCCTATCTTGTCGAGGTCTACAAGCCTTGCACATGGCTGGCTTATAACCAAGGGGTTGGCGGGAGGAGGTGCGATGCCGTTGGTTACCCACGGCTGAAAATCGACGATAGATGCATCGGTCAAGTAAAGGTCTGTCCGCCACCGCGCCACAATAGGATACGGTTTTATCGGAGCATGTCCTCTTTGAGCGAAAAACTCTATGAAACTCTGTCTAGCCTCTCTGACCGACAGAGGCTTTGAGCAGTATTTTTTCTCGAGAAAACTGTATTCGACACAGGGTGATTCGCCGCATACATCTCTACCGGGGTCAAGGCTCCAGAAAAACTCGCCGCAAACCCTGCACCGGCTCCTCACAAACCCGTTTTGTAGAAAAAACTCGAACCTGTACTCGTGCTCGTCGTAAGGCAAGGCGTCGACACCACAAGTCCGCTTTTAAGCCGCCGTTTTAACTATTTCTAATGCGGCGGCTCCACAGAGAAATCCTTGGTGGAATATGCGACCAGAGCCGAAGCGAACAACACATACCCAATCAGCAGATAGGGGAGGAAAGCAGGAGGATTGGTTGCAACCGGCGCGAAAAGACGAGACATCAGCAGCGGTAGGCTAAGCAGCTGCGAACCAAGCAGTGGGAGAACAACTATGAAAATCGCAGTGAAAGAGAAGGGGGAAGAAAAACGCTTTACCGACGAAGATATCACGAGTGCGAGAAATGAGCCGAAAACCGCTGAACACAGAAACAGCAATATATCCAAGTAAGTTAATGCGATAAACCCGCCGAAGACCTGAATAGCCGCCACCAATACAGACGAAAAAATTAGAGAAACAATAACGTAGGCGATCAATAATGTGTAAAAATAGGATGAGATACGGTAAATAGAGAGCTGAACCAGCCACAAGTTATGTCTCTCCGTAAGCAGCCAATTGAATGAAAGGAGAGCCGGGATCATCGGGGTATACAGTGAGACTATTGTGAGGAAAATCGCCTCTGGCTGGGCCGTGAAGGCAAGCGCTCGTGGAAGAGCAGAGCCAACGTAGACAAGTAGAAGCAGGACAAAAGCGGTTATCCAAAGACTTCCGTCTCGCAGAAACCTCGTCAAATGAGCTTTAACAAGCAGCGCAGTTGGCCTGTCACCGGGGTTTATCAACAAAAATCTCGCCACAGGCATCGGAAGTTTAAAAGAGGTGATCAATTTTCGCGGCGGGTCGGTGAAAACGTTGGTCAGTATCGGCGCCAAACCCGCGTATTCGATTGTTCTGGAGAGAAAAAGATGCACCGCAAGCAGCCCGCCTATTAGTAGAAGAGCAGCAGCTGTTTTGAACCCGCCCTCCGTCATGCCGAGTAGCAGGGTTGGGGGGTATGGAAAGCTGTTAACCCATGGAAGTGATGTAAAAATGTCCAAAAGCGGCAGCAAAACTAGCATCAGCGTAACACCGCCCACAGCCAGCACACCTCTCTTTCCCAACCAATTACGCAACAGGCCAAGCAAATGTGATAACAAAATGGAGGAGACAACAGCTGCTTCAACAATCATTACAAAGCTATACAAATGAACGAGGTGACGCGGAAAAGTCAACACCGTAACAACAAGTATCATCGACGGCAGGGTGAACATGTTGAGGAAAACAAATTGAAACAAGAAATCGGACCAGAGATATGTCCTCGGCCTCACATTCGAGGTGAAAATATAGTCTATCTCATAACCCAAAGCCGTTACGCCGCCCTTCAAACCGAGGAACACACCCACTGCCAAGACACCGGATGTTGCCAACGGCTTCAGAGCCCTGACAAAATCGTTCAAATCCATCCCGGCCACTATGCCGTAGAATCTCAGAGTCAACGAAACCAACCCTATAACAAATAGGTAAAGCATGTAGAACATCAAAGGAGCAGCGGCTTTTGACAAGGACCTTCCAAAAGAGCCGGCGAATTGCTTCACCTTCACCTTAAAAATCTCAATCAGCAGATTTTTTCACCCGTACAAGGGAGAGGAAGATTTCTTCAAGCGAAGAGTCACCGTTTTTCGCCTTGAGCTCCGAAAGGCTCGAGGAACACAACACTCTTCCATCGACAATTATCGTTACATAGTTGCAGAGTTTCTCAGCCGAATCAAGCAGGTGGGTGGATATGAGGACTCCTCCACCATCCTCTATAATCTCGTTTATGTAGAGTCTAGTAACTTTCTGAGCTTCTGGGTCAAGGCCGTTGAAGGGTTCATCAAGAATTAAAACGGTGGGAGAGCTTACAAGAGAAGCCGCTATTGCCAGTCTCTGTCGGATACCCTTCGAAAGCTCGTAGACTAGTCTGTCAGAAACCTGGTGCAGCTCATAAGACTCCATCAGTTCGGAAACCCTGCTCCGCACGCTGTCTCCGACAAGCCCTTTTAAGCGGGCTGAGAAAATCAGAAACTCTTGAACAGTCAAGTAGTCTGGAAGGGATGGGTTTTCGGGTACATAGCCCAGCTTCATCCTATAACCGTTGTTGGCTGATGGTTTTTCGCCGAAAACAGTTACGATTCCTTTATCAGGTTTCAGAAGCCCGACTATGCATTTGAGGGACGTTGTTTTTCCTGAGCCATTTGGGCCCAATAGTCCATGAACCTGCCCGGCCTCGAGCCTCAGAGAAACTCCTCTAACAGCCTCTACTCTGCCGAACCTTTTCCAGATTTCAACAGCTTCAACTAGCGAAGCCATCCGATAAACAATACAGATGGGATGGGTAAAAAATTTTTGATGTTATCCGAAGAGGGCGCTCAGACCTGATAGAGCTTCTTCCTGCTGCTTCTCCTCTTTCGGTTTCTCGGCGGGAGCCTCTGCCGGCTTCGAAGCTGCGGCGGCGGAGGCTGGAGCCGCAGCGACGGCTACAGGCGCTGCGGTAGCCTGTTTCAGTACCTCGTCGATGTTTATCTCCGCGAGGGCCGCGGAAAGTGACTTTATCTTTGACATGTCAGGCGTTATTCCCGCTGCTTCAACGACTCTCTTTAGGCCTTCTTCGTCGATTTTCTTGCCAGCCTTGTGGAGCAACAGCGCCGCGTACACGTACTCCATTTTTCTATGCACCTAGGGTTTCTTCAAACTGCCCACTCTTAAATATTAACTGGGCGGGCTCGGTCTGCGGCTGGAAAGCATTTATAAATAAGGGCCGTTACGCTTGGCAAAAATTTTTCTTCTCGCTGAAGTTCTGCATGTTGGTGGATGAAGCGCGTCGGCACGGCTACGCTGTGGCTGACCGAGGGCCCTGTGCCACATTTTAGGGAGATGGTGGAGCTTGGCCGTGAAATTATGAGAGCGCTGTGTGCACAGGTGGGTTATGAAGAGACTGTTAGAAGGTTCGCCGACCCTTTTTGGCTTAGCAGCCTCGCCTGCGCTCTGGGGTTTGAGTGGGACACAAGTGGGCAGACGACTGTGACGCTGAAAGCCCTCAGCCTCGGGTTGATGGGAACAGATATCCCCGTCAGAGTTTTGGGAGGCAAGGGTGCTGAGATGCGGATGGCTCAGCTGGAGGCGGGCAAGCTGCTCGCTGAAATCGGCGTTAGAGAGGTTGGAGAAATCCGCAGGGCCATGAGGCTCACAACATCCGTGGACAACGCAGCTCTACAAGACTCCTACGACATCTACTTCCAAGCCGCAGCTGTATCCGAATCCGGGCAATGGGCCATCATCAACCAAGGCATGAACACGGTCAATAAGACCGCTAGACGGTATCACTGGTCAAGCGACCGCGGACTCGGCGTCGAGGAGCCTCATACAGAGATTTTGAGCGACACGGTTGAGGATGTGGTGCTAGACCTTACAAGCACAACATCGGCGGAGACACGTCAGACAATACTGGAGGTGCTTGAGGACACTCCGCCCAGCAGGCTTAACGAGGACCTCGCCCAAGTCAAGGCAATAGCACGTAAACAGCACACCCTCACCAGCACATTTGAAGAGCTTCCCACAATACCGAAGCATCTCTCTCCGCCCAATAGACTAGATGAAGAAACAATTAGACGGGCGAAAAACGTGTCAAGCTTCGACGAGCTTCTGACGACGCAGGGCGTGGGGGCCGCTACCCTACGTGGCCTAGCATACATAGCGGCCCTTGTTTATGGCTCAAAGGTGTCGTGGCGGGACCCGGTCAAATTCAGCTACGCCTTTGGAACCAAAAGCGGGAAACCTTATCCAGTCAACAGAGCGGCCATGCATGAGGCAGCTGAATTCATCAAACAAGCCGTGATGGCGTCCAAAACGGGTGACGAAACCAAGTTAACTGTTTTACGTAGGCTAAACAGCTTGCTGGACTCCAACCATTAGATGCGTGTCACGGACTGCACATCATATTCGCCCACAAGCTCCACCGTTGAGAGATATTGTTCAAGCGCTTCGCCTACACCGTCTACCTCGGGCATCAGAAAACCCATCAAGAGAGCCTTCAACCCAAACCCTATGTCCTCAACCCTCTTGTCACTGACACGCACATCCTTCGGCAGTTTTGACTCGACAGCCCTCGCCAGCTCATCCAAATCCGTGTCAGAATCCTTTGGCAAAATCCTGACAACCATCAACACTTTACCCATGTAGGGTAACCCGACTTTCCACAATTTAACGCATTCCCGACAACATGTCTCGACGAATAAAAGCCTCCATCCTAGAGCAGATTAAAGCAGCTTCCGGTGACCGGCCTGTCTCAAACATTTTGGCGGCATCGGCCAAAGCGTGGCCAGCCAAGTGAGCCACCCCATACGAGAGGAGAACAAGGGCCTCACTCACGTATTCCTGTGCAGATTCTTTGAACCTTTTTTCGGCGGCGGCTGCAGCAGCTTGGCGGAAATGTTGCGAGCTCTCGGTGAGAAGAAGGTCGTCTCTCACACGGTCTCCACCGGACCCACGGGGTTTAGGTTCCAAAAGGTCTTGGTAGGTGTTGATGTTGGAGAACTCGTATGGGTCAGAAGATAGCTTAAACCCGGCCGCGAGCAGCATCTTGCTCGCACACCTCAGCATGTCCGAAGGCCTGTGAAGACCTCCTCTATACATGAACACGGTCTCGAGATAATTTTTCACCGCATCGACGGACAAAACCTGCACTAGTGTCTCTACTGCACCGTTGCCCCAGACAACCGAGGCAACAGATGCGGAATGGTGGAGAAATTTCTCGACTAGTTTCTGGAAGGTTGCGGCCTTTATCCTAGGCACATCGGCTGGGCTGGTCACCACTACATCGGCTTCAAGGCGATTGGCCGCTGACAAAAATCCCGAGAGAGGGCCTGCGGAGAACTCGTCTACGATGTAGCCTTTTACAAATGGTTCACAGGCCTTCATCAACTGCTCTCCTCTCTCGGCATCCCGTACGCTTAGCCAGACCTCCTCCACAGCCTCGTGAAGAGATTTTGCCACATGTCTAATCAGCGGCTCACCGTTGAGAAGAGCAAGCGCCTTATCGCCTCCAAACCTCTTCGAAACACCTCCAGAAAGAATAACCCCGCAAACCCGCATACCCCTCACTTCACGAGACCCAGAGACCTCCTCACATGGTTGAAAAAATCCTGAGAAAGCTCAGGTCCATATACAGGAACCCCAATCTCAGGCAGCGACGTGTTTTCCAAGCGAAAAACTGCTACAACAGGCGGAGAAATCTCCTCAATCAACCCTATGTCCTCGCTTTTCCTGACGGTTAATATTTTGTAAACATGTGGTGACCCGCCATAAAGCTTGGCAAACCCTTCGTAAACAACCACGTCTATCCCCTCTTCTTGGAAAATTTTTCCGAGCAATTCATCGCGGTTTGTTTCGTGTGTCTGCTTGGGGAAAATGATGGCCATTTCATTAGGCGATATGCTGGTAACTATGCTTGCCCCGCTTCGGGCCATGCGCCAAGTATCCTTGCCCTCTGTATCGATTGTAAACTCGTGATGAACATGTTTCACTGCCGCGACACGGTACCCGTCTCCAACCAAGTCCTCGATGATCTTGGTCGCGAGAAAAGTTTTGCCGGTTTTTTTGAACCCCATGATGGCCAGATGTTTCACGTCATTTGTTCACAGACCTAAGTAATATGCGTATCACCTCGATGCGCAAAAGTTATTACACCGCCGCCGAAAAGCGGGAACGGGTTGTACGAGGACCTTATGATTCTACTGGTTGTCTTCGCCGCCACCACCATAGCGGCCCTAGTGTACATACTTCTGAAGTCTGCGCCAAGGTCTCCCCCTCTTAGGCAAACCATCGTGATAAACAGCTCGGAAATCCCGACGCAAACAGATACACGGCTTTCTCCGATAATTTTGCAGACGGAGAAGAATGTTGAGATGCTTGAGAAGGAGGTGGAGGGTGTTCTCGGTGGAGGCGAAGAAAAGAGCGGCTAAAGAGGCGGTGAAGTTTGTGGATGACGGCTTCGTGGTAGGGGTGGGCAGCGGCACAACTGTTTCACTGATTTTATCCGAGCTGGCCGCAGCCGGGAAAAAAATAGTGATAATTCCAGCTTCTTGGCAGAGCTACTACGAGGCGATTGAGCTGGGGCTCATGGTGTCGAGCTTGGACCAGCATCCTTGTCCAGATGTTTATCTCGACAGCTTCGACCAGGTGACCCGGGATGGCGCGATGATCAAGGGCGGCGGCGGCGCTATGCTGAGGGAGAAGGTTCTCGCTTCGGCGTCGAGAAACAGGGTGTTTGTGGGCGACCATGGTAAGCTTGTCGAGAAGCTACGCAGGCCCGTGCCTCTGGAAATCATCCCCTTCGCATACAAGTTTGTTGAAAACAGGCTCAGAGAAAAAGGAGTCAAACTGGTGATGAGAACCTCACAGGCAAAAAACGGCCCCACAGTATCAGACAACGGCAACATAATCGGTGACGCAGACTTTGGCGAAATAGATGAACCAGCTCAAGTTGAAAAATTTCTCAAAGAAATTCCAGGCGTCGTCGAATCCGGGATTTTCATGGGACTCGTCGACACTTTGATTATAGCACATGATTATGGAAAGGTTGAGCGATTGACCTTCCGCTAAAAGCTTATATAGGCTAATCAACGGCGGATGTTATGCCGGACTTAAATCAGGCAAGAATGATAGGCGGGATAGGTTCTATTCTTCTTGTTCTCACAATAGTTCCCAACGTTGGCCCGGTTCTCAGCATCGTCGGCTTCATCTTGGTCTTGCTTGCGCTCAAGTACGTGTCCGACACTGTTCAGCAGCCTGCGATTTTCCAGAACGCGTTGTACGCCGTTATCATCGGGATAGTGGGGGCGGTCATTGCGATGGTACTTGGTGGAGCCGCGCTTTTTGCAGCCGTTGGGCCAGGCTTCGGCGGAGGATTTGGTGACGGTGTTTCGGGTGATTTCTTTTCCCTTCTCGCAGGTGTTGTCGTGGCTTTGGTTGTGGTGTGGATTTTCGCTGTAGTTTCTGCATTCTTTCTCAGAAAATCACTGTATCTCACGAGCGACGTCTTGGGAGTTAAACTGTTCAGGACAGGTGGGCTGCTCCTTTTCCTCGGCGCCATCCTGACGATAATTCTTGTTGGGTTTATTTTGTCGCTCGTCGCATATGTTCTTCTCGCGGTTGCCTTTTTCCAAATACCTCAGACAGGTGGACAGCCTCCGCCACCTCCCCCACCACCGCCTCCCTAGCTCGAGGCAAGGGCCTCCAGAGACCTCATAAGAGAAGAGGCAAAACCCCTGTCCCGCACCCAGACGACCACGGGCTCATCGTCCAGAGGCAGCCCTATAACAGCCTCACCTCCATCGGTCACCAAAACATCCAGCAACACCCCTTCACTGAAGAAGACCCGCGCGCCAATACTCTCAAAAAACTCATAATCATCTTTACCCATCTGCACCGAGGGATGCAATATGAAGAGAAATTTTTTCTCGGGAAAAGCTGCCACCACTTTTTTAAACTCCTCCTTCAGCTTCACCGCTTTTTTGACCGCGAAAACAAACCTCGTCCCCGAATCCACCATTTCCCTCAACTTAACCACAACTGGTTGAAGACCCCGTAGAATAGCCGCCTCGTTCTCAACAGCCCCCCGCTCCCTTAGCCTCGAGACGGTTGGAATAATTTGCTCCACCATTCTCTTCTTCTCCATCATCAGAGACTCAATTCTCGCCCTCTCCCGTTCAAGCCAAAAAGTGAAGGCAGAGGCGGGCTCGGTGACACGGTATCCGTCGCTGGTTCTTGTGAGAAACCCGTTTTCACATAAACTAGACAAAACATCATACACACGTGTAATAGGTATCTTTGATTTGCGCGCCACATCCGCGGGCTTACTGTATCCCTGTAACACGGCCAAATAGGCCTTCGCCTGATACTTGTTAAAACCGAAAACCTTCTGCAGCTTCTCCACCAGCTCCGTTTCCTCCACACAACAAGTTACGAGAACAACCGTTTAAATTTGTCCACAGAACCTAAGAGAATAGATGCAGAGAAGGGAGTATGGCCTCGGCCCGGATTGGAGGACCGTGATGAGGTCTCTGGAGAAGCTGGCGCCCATGTATGACAGGTTGAACAAAACAATCTCTTTCAACACGGATATTAGGCTCAGGGCTGAATGTCTGAACGGCAACGTTGGTGTGTTGGACAGGGTGCTTGACGCGGGCTCGGGGCCAGGTGTCTTCACCGAGACACTGCTTAGGACACAGAACTGGAGGGGCGAAGTGGTCATGCTCGACCCCCTACCCAGCATGCATATGCTGGCCCGGAAAAAAGTGCCGCAAAACATCTCGCATCAGGTCGTGGCTGTTTTTGAGCAGATGCCTTTCCGAGACGGGGTCTTCGATACTGTGTTGATGGGCTTCTCCCTAAGAGACGCGGCAAACATGGCCAAAGCCCTTACGGAGACCCGGAAAATATTGAGAAAAGGCGGCCGCCTCCTCGTCGTCGACCTCGGCAAACCAGCGAACATCTTGAAAAAAATCGCGATAGGCGTCTACTGGGCATTGCTGGCGCCTCTCCTAGCAGCCCTCAAACTGGGTAAAACAGGGCTTGAGGCAGCCGCAATCTACCTAACATACAGACGGCTGCCGACGAACAAGGAGCTCAAATACCTGTTGAAGACATTTTTTGAGACGGTTGAGGTCGGGGAGAAGATGCTGGGCGGAGTCGTGGTTATTAGGGCCTGCTGAAAACGTTTTTAAACCCTTCGGCCATGTATAACTTGTCTGATGGCGAACACCGAGCTGGAGAAAACTCTGTTCCCGACCGGTCATCAAGTCTTTGACCGAATAGTCTACTTCAGACACGGTATGACGGTGCTTGTCACCGACGAAACCTTCAGCGAAGCCCGAGCATTCCTACGCACACTTTTGAAGAAACACCAACAATCGATTATTGAGCTTGTTTCAACACGCAATCCACAGACAGAGCAAGTTCCCGTCCCAATAGAGGCGCTCCAAGACCTATCAATAAACGTAAACCAGAAAAGAAGAGCCGAGAAAAACAGAATATTCATCCACAACTATCTGCCCGAGCTCCTCATACGCCACAACGGAGACGAAGTCCTCAAACTTTTGGAGATGTGGCAAAAAGACGTCGCCAACGCCGGAAACCTCGAGTTCTACCTTCTGCCACGCAACACCTTCGCAGACTTCGAGAAAAAAGCCAAAGCAATAGTAGACGCCGTAATAGAAATACACGTCGTCAAAGAAAACAACCAGTTCCTCTACTACTTCACACCAATAAGATCCTGCTCACAAGCCCACCACCTCAAAAACATACGATACGAAATCAAAGAAGGACAACTACTAATAGAATGGGAGAACATATTGATAAGCGACCTTCCAGCAGAACCGATTTCACGCAAACAGCTTAGAGACCAACTCGAATCAAACGAGGACAGAATATTAATAAAACTGGGGAAGATTGACCCGAGAAATTTCACTGTAGAGGATTATGCTTTGCTCACGTCGCTTGACAACATTCGGCTCTTAGACGCCAAGCTTCTTTTCCCAGACAGGTGGCCCGAAGTTTTTGATAAGATTATTGAATGGATATTGGCAGGGGCATTAAAAACCGAGGAAACAAAACCTGCAAAAAAATACGCGAGACGGCAAAAGCTAAAATTCAAAAATAAACTATTGCTCAACGTTCCAACCCGTCTTTCATTAATGCTGGTTTCGCTGTCTAAAGGCTTTCTAGGTAAAAGAGTAAGGACCGTACCGCTTGACGCACATCTAGCCGTTTTAGAGGCTGTGAAAAACATAGTGGACATGCTGGCCTCAGATAGGCCGGAAATTCGACGGGATGCAAGGTTTGCTACCAGATATTTCGGTGAACTTTCCGCTAGAAAAACGGCATTAGAATACATCATGAGGCTTGAGGGAACCCCCTACACCTCGTTTAGCGTCAAGCACGTTCCCAGCCTAATATCTATCACTCTCAAAGCTGGATGGGGGTTGGATGTAAATTTCATCACATCTTCTGGAGAAATTTGGCTTTTTGAGGTGAGAAATTGTCATCTATGCGGGGATGCGGTTAGTGACGAGCCCTTTTGCGACAAATTTGTTTCTAGTGTGGTCGTCGGTGTACTTTCAGTATGTCTCAAAAGACGATTTGAATGCTTTGAAGTATCCTGCAAAGCTGTTGGAAACGAATCATGCATTTTCAAAGCATATAAAGTCTAGAATGAGGGTAAAAATGAGTAAGTATTTTATTCAAAAGATGATTGGATTCGCTACTCTTCCAAAATCATACTTCTCACTGTTTACATCCACATTTATGGCTAGTGTAACAATCATGATTATAACTGGAGAAGGACTACTTGATTTATGGGTTTTTTGGCTTTATTTCTTTTTATCCACCGCTTTTCTAAACAGCTTCAACAACCTGATGGATATTAAATCAGATTACATCACCAAAAATAATTTCCCTCTTCCTTCTGGATTAATTTCCCCAAGGGAAGCTTCACTCTTTTCAGCCGCAACTCTGATAGCGGCAGTAGCAACACTGATCCCAATTCTGGAGGTAAACGCCTCCGCCGCAGGCATCCTTCTAATTGATTTACTGATTGGATATTTTTACTCGGCGCCAAAAATTAGGTTAAAGCGATATCCAGTGTTAAAGGCCACGATGCTGATAATTCACACCGCCATTCTACCACTCATAGTCGGATTGACCTTAGCGAATAAAAGCATTGCCGATTATCTAGCTATTGTTTTTCCCGTTTATCTCATGGGTTTAGCTGTACACACGTTGCAGGACATAGGAGATGTTGTCGGGGATGTGCTTATGGGAGATAAGACATTTCCATCAATGCTGGGTATGAAGAACTCGGTCCTTCTAACTGTGCTTCTATTCATGCTGGCCGCCATCTTTACATGGCTGGTTTTCGATGCGAGCTACAGGATTTTAATCATGTTTCTCTTCTTTTCACAGATTGTTCTTTCTATGTTGTTGTTTATTCGAGTAAATCTGTGGAAGATTGTTTATTGGAGCACTGCTCTCATCGCGTTTTTAATTATGGTTTTGCTCCTAGTCAAATGATGTGTGCGTAGCGCATGAGTCTGTCGGGAACCCTCGCTACCAAAAAGTCGACGAAGTCGGCGGGATTTTTAGATTGGAAAAACCATTTTCGCACGGTGAAGAATCTAAAGACGTTCATGCTTGCGATTAGGCTCTTTTCATCAAATTCCACATATTTGGCTGCTTGTCTCAATAGGTCTAGGCCTCTTAGGAAATGGAGGTCTCCAAGCCTTATCGTCTGTCTTTTTAGGAAATTGTTTTTCAGCGATTCCTCCGGTTTGGTGATGATTGCGAGGTCACGTCCTAAGTAGACGACGCTGTTCCATATTCCTAGTCCAATATCGACGCTGAGGTCAGCAACATCGTCATAGTAGTTGGATGATTTGAAGACGTAGTCGAATCCTTTTCTTAGGTATCCGAAGCCCTTGATTTCTTCTTTAGTTCTTTCGCATAAACTTTCTAGCATGCATAAATCGAGTCCTACCCACACTCTTCCAACACCTTTCTCATTCATGTTTTTCAGGTAGTCACGAATCGTCAGTTTTTCGCGGTCAATACTGTTCTGCTGTTTAAAAGTCGCGCCTTGTCCAGAAATGTAGAGTGCAAGGTCTCTTAGGAACTCTTTTCTCGCTGTTAATATTGTGTCGGGAAGGCTTTTCAGCCATTTGTTGACAAGTAGCGCCAATAATGTGCATGAGTTTTCGGCTCGTTTGACTATGTCGTTGTTTCCTGCGGAGATGTATATTCCTTCTTCTATGGCTTTTTTCTGTCTTTGTAGCGATTGTTCGGCTTCTTCGGTTGTGTGGAAGGTGTCGTTGATGTTGTCGAGCACCTTTATGCTGATTATTAGAGCCATTTTTGCGAGGACTGTTGAGAATATTTGTGCCCTTGTTGCTTTTTTGTGTAGCAGTGGATAGGCGGAGATGGTTGCCATGTATGATGAATAGGGTAGGTACTTCTTTTTCATGACGCCGAGGTCCATCAATTCCTGGAGGCTGGCTGTCTCCTCTCCCCCCAGTATGTTTTCCATGGTTTTGCCGAAATAGTCGGATGCTTCGCGGATGATGCAGAGCATCTCAGACAGGTTTCGCCTGTTCCCGGCTATGTATCGCAGCATCACAAGGCCCGCGGCTTTTGTAAAATAGTCTAACCCCTCCCCACTATTCTGGGTCATGCAAATATTATTTCAGCGATAGAAAATAAGGTTTAGATAACTTTCTCGGTTGGATACACCTCTAATCCGCCGATTACAAATTTATAGGGATGAGGCTCCACGTCGTGGTCTACTCCCCTCATTTTTTCGATTTGAATCGAGCTGGCTACAGTCCCGTCCTTGAGATATTTTCTAAGTATTATTACGCCGTCAGCTAGGTATTCCTCGAACTGGTATGGCCTTTCGGCGCCGCTGTACCTTAGCTCTGTCAGCAACAGGGTGGTGCATCTTAACGGTGTTATTCCCTCCAACAGCTCAAGGAACGCGGCCCTTCTCTCCGCAACCCGTGGATACTGGATGAAGAAGGATGTTAGGGAGTCTATGACAAGCCTTTTCGCGTTAATGTTTTTCACGTGGTTTCCGACGGCCGCTATCAGGGCAGCGAGCGAGAAATCTTTTTTACCGATGGATATGCCGCCGAGCTTTATCTCACCCGGTATCGTCCTAATAGGTGAGGCGTCAACTATCGCTAATCTTCCTTCTTTTACAAACGGCTCCAAGTCGATGCCGAGGTTTGACACGTTTCTAAAAACGCTTGCAGGCCTCTCATCAAGAGTCACGTACACACCATTCTCCCCTTTCAGGCAGCCGTGATACAGGAACTGGAGGCCTAGGGTGGTTTTTCCAGAACCAGGGGAGCCCATCACCACGATGTTGAACCCGGCGGGGAACCCTTTATTGTTTAGGAGAGTGTCAAGGCCGCTGACGCCGGTGCTTACATACTCCATGCTTTCTCCGTTGCTCACGCTTTTTATGATTGTAAGAATGATATAAAACTTAAACCCATCCATAAGCATAGAGATGTGTCCCGTGGGTTTGCGAAGGTACCTAGTGGCGGTATATCCTGTTTTGCTGACTATGGTATTGGCCATGGTGTTTCAGGCACTGTTTGCCGGCGTGATGTTGCCTCAGCCTCCGTTGACGCCTTTGGAGGAAGAGGGTGACGACGTTGCTGTTCTGGGTTCTCCCGCGCCCTATCTAAACAGCCTTCTTGTCATAGCGGTTATGTTTCTAGGAAGCCTTGCTATGCTCTGGCTTATACGGTTCCGCAGAGCCCTCGCCGTCATCGTTTCCGTGGTTCTCTTCACAACAGCGGTTTCTGTAACTTTTCTGTTACTATTTGTTTCGACGAGTCTGGGCGAGGAGCTGCTTGCGGCTGTATCAATACTGGTTGGTGGGATGGTTTTGGCGGGTGTGTTTTCGAGGAAGGGTTTGTTTAACGTGTTGGCCGCCGCTTATGTGGCTTCGGCGAGCGGCGTGGTTTTCGGGTCTTCTCTACCCTTCTGGACCTCGCTCGTCCTGCTAGCAGCTGTTTCTGTTTACGACGTGGTCGCGGTCTTCAAGGGGCATTTGAAGAGACTTGGAGACATGGATATGGCGGAGTTGAGAGGGCTTGTTGTGACTTTTGAGGGCTTCAGCATAGGGTTGGGCGACCTCTTCTTCTACTCTGTTGTCCTAAGCTTCTCGGTGAACAACCTCGGCTGGCTGCCTGGAATAGCCGCCTCCGCCGGCCTCATCGTCGGCTACCTCGCGACCATCAAGCTTGCCGAGACAAGGCCCGTTTTCCCCGGGTTACCGCTCACCCTACTGGCCGCGATGGGCTTCGCATTCATCAGCTACCTCATACCGGTGTGAAAACGATGTCGCCGGAGGATGCCGCAAGATGCTGCACACTCGGTCTATTGCTCGAGCTCGCCACCTCACCAAAACCCGGTCTCGTTGACAGACTCTCTAACCCAGATGTTTATGCATGTTTCACCGCATCCGCAGTCGCCCTTTATCCATGTTTCCTGAAAGCGGCCCAAGGCACGTCTGTGGGAGACGCTGTGCTCTGCTCAACCCGTGAGATGATGAGCTGGCAGAAAGGAGGAAACACACATCTCGGAAGCCTTCTGCTGCTAACGCCCATCGCGAAAGCAGCCGTCGAAGCAGGGAAAATCGAGAGATTACGCGGCAGCTTGGAGAAAACGCTCAAGCAAATGGATTACAGGGATTTGCATAAGATTTTGAAGGCTATCAAGATGGTTGGGCCCGGTGGATTAGGAAAAGTCGCATACCTTGACGTCAACAACGCCAAGACATACAACTTGGTGAAGCAGCGGAAGACCTCAGTCATCGAGGCCTTCAACCCCTACGCCCAGTGGGAGGTCGTTGCCCACGAGTACTGCACAAACTATCAAGCAAGCATCATGCATGGTTACATGTTTCTTAGAAAAAGAATAGAGCAAGAGGACTGGAACACAGCGGGGATAAACACTTTCCTAAACATTTTACAGCATCTCCCCGACAGCCACGTATCACGCAGACAAGGCAGACATGCTGCGAAAATTCTCTCCCGAATGGCTAAGCAGGTTCTCGATGCAGGAGGAGTAGGCACCGAGGAGGGCGGCCGCAGATACACACAGTTCATTAAACACGTTAAGAGAGCGGGAATGAAGCCGGCCGCGGCCGCAGACGTGCTGGCTGTATCCTACACCCTGCTTCTGCTAAGTGGCTGGAGACCCTGATTTATCATGTCCGTGAGAGGTAGATGAAGATGGTGAACCCTGCGAACCCTATCACGTTAAGCATAAGCAGCGGCGTGGCTATGTGCATTTCCTCGCTGTATGAGACGGACATCATGTAGAAAACATACGCCGCGTAGAGGTGTTGTATCAGAAAAACGGAGGTCAACGCAACCAAGGCGTTCGTGAACTTTGTTCTCGCATATTTTCTGGTTAGTAGATAGTTGCGTAGGGAGTAGAGCAGCCCGGTTACAATCATCAACGATATCAGGATGTTTATCAGCCAGAGCGGGCCCATGACACACGCGCCTTTGAGCTGCCCAAAACCTCGTCAACCACCGAATCAAGTATGTCCATGTTCTCCGAAACCACCTGAGAGAGTCTGTATTTGACGTCATACCTCCCCTCATCTGCTTCAACTAAGTTGTTCTCTATGAGAAACTCGAGATGATGTAGTATGGTTTTGTAGTTTAGGTGCAGAGCTTTAGCAAGCTGGTTGGCGTTGGCTGGGCCGTCTCTGAGCTTGAGAAGGATGAGCAAGCGTGTGGGTCCTCCGCGTGTGCCTAAGAGAACCCATCGGAAAAAAGTCTTGATAGGCCTGTCCGACAACTTGTTACCCTGAAGTGGTTGTCGGGTCTTAAGCTTTTCCCTCGTAAACAAGCGCGATAGGTCTCACGAGAGAGCCTGTGCCCCCGACGATTTTCAAGGGAGTAACCACCAGCACTGAGACATACGCCTTGTCTCTCGCCATATCCTCTAGGTATAGGCTTTTCATCACATGCGTTCCGGCGTCGACGAGAAACATCAGGTGAACGGTGAAGGGCTTTGGCACCGCCATGGCGAGGTTGTCGATTCCGAGAAGAGAGATTTTGCGGTCTATGAGCCATTTGGCCGATTCCTCGGTTATTCCCGCAAAGTCGTGTAGATACTTCTCCTTGTCCGTTGTAAAGTAGCGCGAGTATCCTGTTCGTATGAGAACCGCGTCCCCCTCCTTTATCTCTGTTTTCTGAAGCTTAAGGGCCTGCTCCAAATCCTGTGCGGTTATTCCGTACCGTGGCGGAAGTATGTCAAGGTTTTTTGACGCGGGGATGTCTAGCAGGACGGCTCTCTTGACGTAAATCGGGATTTCCTCTGTCCCATACTTTGTGTACCCGCTGTGTTTAACGATTTCAGCTGCTTTTACGCCGTTGTAAAGCAGACCGTTCCGGGCCATGTGGCATTTGGCGTCTATGTGTGTGCCGGAATGCATGCTGGTTATCACCAGCTCCATCGAGTCGGAAAACCCTGGAGCAACTTTTTCAAACAATTTCTTCGTATATTCATGATATCTGTAAATGACCATGGAGTATGGTGGGTCTTCGGGGTGGACGGGCATGCCGTTGAAGTAGGGTTGGCCGAGGTCGTACACCTTAGCCGAGGAAACTATTTTCACAAAATCTTCAGGAGAAGTCATGATAGGGAAATGCATAGCGATGATTTAAGTTGTTTTCACAACTCCCTTATTCGCGAGTTCGTGGATTTTTCTACTGGAGTACCCCAGTTCCTTGAGTATGTTTTCCGTGTGCTCACCGAGGCGTGGCGAAGGCCTTTGATACGCTGTAAACCCTTGGAAAAACGCTGTAAGCCTTACTGCCAAGACCTCGCCTATGGTTGGGTGACGCGTCGGCGAGAACAATCCTAGGGATGAAAGGTTTTCATCGTTTAGAACATCTGTCAGCGAGTAGACTGGGCCCGCGGGAATTCCCATTTTTTGAAATAATGTGACCCATTCTTTCGAGGTTCTTTCCACAAGCGTCTTCTGGAGCTCGGATGCCAGGTAACTTCTGTTATTAGGATTTATCCTGTCTTGATTGGTTCTAAACCTCTCGTCCTGCATCAAGTCCAAGCGTCCCGTTGCTTTGCAGAGGCTAAGCCACTGTTCATCGTTTCCAACAGCCACAACTATCCAGCCATCCTTAGTTCGGAAAGGTTCGTAGGGTGCGAGCGCTGGATACTTGTTGCCAAAGGGCTTGACCTCCTCCTTGGTGACCCATGTGTCGACGAGCCACTGCGAAACCGCTGCTAAGCCCATCTGCAGCAAGGAGGCTTCAATTTTCACAGCTTTCTTGAGACGCTTCCTGAGATGAAGAGCGGCGCAGACCGCTGTGGCGGCGCTGTAGGCGGCGAGAATGTCTGTAAGAGGTGCTGGAAGACGCATAGGTTCCGCGTCTTGTTCACGGTTCATCCACATCAAGCCGCTCATCGCCTGGACGACAACATCATAGCCTTTGAAATCTCGGTAAACCCCATGTGAACCAAAACCCGAAATGGAGCAATAAATGATTCGCTTGTTTAGACGTTTCACCTGCTCATAGGCGAGACCAAGTTTAGATAATGTGCCGGGTCTATAATTCTCTATCAAAACATCCACCCTTCTTATCAGTTCTTTGACAATTGCGAGTCCTTCTTTTTTCTTGATGTCGACGGCGAGGCTGAGCTTGTTTCTGTTGTAGTTGAAGAAGTAAAGGCTTTCACCTTTTACGATTCTTCCGAAATGTCTCGCATCGTCTCCACGTGAGGGGTGCTCCACTTTAATCACTTTAGCACCCATTTCCGCGAGAATCGCGCCACAGAGAGGGCCGGCGATGGCCGTTCCTATTTCAAGCACAGACACATCATCAAGGGGTGCGGCCGGTTTCATCTACGAGTTGATGTCTCTGAGGAATTTAAAATCAAAGTTAAAAGGCCCTACACCTATTCTACCCCGCTATGACCGAGTATAAACACATCATCTACCAGAAATTTCCGGAAGACAAGGTGGCTGTCATAACTTTCAATAGGCCCGAGGCGCGGAACGCTATGAGTGTAGCCATGTTGACCGAGTTTAATGATGCTTTGCACAAGGCCGCCGATGACCCAGAGGTTTGGTCGATTATCGTGACCGGTGCAGGTGATAAGGCGTTTTGCTCAGGAGGGGATGCGAAAGAGTTTCTCGCCAACGTTGAGGCCGGCAAAATAAGCGAGATAGAGAAGTTTAACAGGTTCAACCTCGATGTCTGGAGGTTCATGGAAAAGATGAGGAAACCGATAATAGCCGCGGTTAACGGGTTCTGCAACATAGAGGTCATCCAAGCGGTGGACCTTGTTATCGCCAGCCAGAACGCGAAGTTTGGACTTCCTGAGGTAACTATAGGAGTCAGCCCCGGAGCCGGAATAACGGTGAGGTTGCCTCGTTTCCTCAGTAAATACTGGGCCAAGTATTTTCTGTTCACGGGTGAATGGGTTTCGGCGGAGGAGGGCTACAGGCTTGGCTTCGTGAACAAGGTTGTGCCCCATGAGAAGCTGATGGAGGAGGCGATGGCGCTGGCCCGTAAGATAAACAAGAACGCGCCGCTGGCAGTCGGAGCGACAAAGGCATGCGTAAACCTCGGCGGAGAAATGCCAATAGACGAGGGTATGGAGTACCAGCTCAAGGAATCGATACTGATGTTCTACACCCAGGACCTCAAAGAAGGAATAAGGGCGAGATTTTACGAGAAACGGGAGCCACGGTTCACTGGGAAATAGCTATTCACGCGGAGACGGCTCCCTCACAAACAACCTATACTTCTCATCCTTGTTTTTTATTTCTTGAACAATTCTCTTGACTATGGCTTCAACGGGGTTTGGCAGACCTGTCCTGTTTTTCACATCTTCGAAGCTTGTGAAGCTTGCGTTATCCCTCTCGGTCAAAAATTTTTGTAGCATCTTCTTCCCTATTCCGGGGACAAGCTCCAAGGCATGCATCCTCGGCGTCAACATCCCGCTGTTGTTGATAAAATCCAGAAACCTCTGCGGATGTTCTTCAACAATTTTGTAGACAGCGGGTTCGAGATTGGCTATAGACGTCTCCGTCAAATCCGTATAATCTATCCTCCTCACTATGCGGAGTATTTCCCTTGGCACATCTCTTCCTATGTAGAGCTTTGTGCCAGGTTTTGGCTTGAATTTTTCGTTGACAGCCACCTCGAGAAGTGTGAAGAAATCTTCTCCGAGCAGCTGGACGATGTACTCGTTTTTGTCGTGATGAAATTTTTGGAACCCTGCTCTCTGCTGGGCGGGGAAAACGTCTAAAACATATCCATAATCCTCGTATCGTTTTTGACGCTGCATGTTTTTTCCCGCTTTATTGAAGGCGGCCCGCTACAGCGTCTTCCACGAGCTTAACAACTGTCCGCATTTTTTCCTCGGAGAAGAGAAGAAAAGAGACAAGACGCTTGTATCCGCTTAGGATAGCACGCAGTTCCTCAACGTTTCGTGGACAGGTATCTGCTACCTGGACAGCCTCCTCACGTGTCAACCCCACGTCTGTCATAAGCTTCTGGACAAGTAGCTCAGCCTGGTCCGGGGACAGCTTCGCATATTTTTTGGCATAGGTGTAAACCCGTGTTTGGAGACTATTCAGGTCTTCAGCCCTCTGCTCCATGAGCTTTACCACGGTAGCCATAGGTACTTCGGTTTTGGACAATATTTTACGAGCCATTCTCTAGTTCACTACCCCGCGGATATGGTCTGGAAGAATAGACAGCGTCTTTTCCTCATCCCCGACCTTGACGACATAGCCTCTGCCCCGTTTCTCCACGATAACCCCAATCTTGCCGTGATACCTTCTATGAGGTGAGCCCTTCTGGACACTGGGCTCAATGGCTAAAAGGACACGGTCACCGGGCTTATATTCTCTAAGATATATGTCGGGCCTAGGACCACTTCTCGACCCACGGGGCTTTTTAAGATATCCCCTCGATTTCCTACGAAAACCTTTAGACTGCGGCATGACCTACGTCCATAAAAGCTGTTATACACCATCATAAAAGCGTTTACGCCTCGACCTTTAACACTGTTAGCTCCATGGCTATGGGGACAAGTCCCAATACGTCGGCGAAGCTTGGTTTGGTGCGGCCGCCGTCACCTGTGACAAGCTCTTTGACATACAATCCTCCTTGGCAGTTTATCCTGAATAACGCGGTTCTGCTGTCGACGAGCTCAGCCTCCACCGAGTAGACTGTTTTTCTGCGAAGCTTCTCGGCGCGGCGTCGCAGCACCCTCAACGGGGTCAGCTGCTCGACAACCGTGTTTCTAAAACGTGTCTCCAATTCCTTGACCTTGTCTGGGTTGAGGTCGGCGTCGTAAACTGCTTTGAGCAGATAGGTTTTTGCAGCGGTTGAGGCTGCTAGCTTTATCTGCCTGACTTGCCGCCGTGTAGTGTAGGCTTCTAGATAGACTGTGACTAGGCCTTGGGTGTTGGTGTTGATGTGCTGCTGCACTTGGTCTAGTGGGATGTTTCTTCGCCGTGGCCGTTTCAACTCCAGTATGAAGGGCCGGCCCTCTCCCTCTACCAGCGCGTCAACATCTTCACGTCCCGCCGCGTGAAACTTGTAGTCAGCGGCTTGATACAGTGTTTTGGCAGGTTCTCCGACGAGTTCAGCAACGCTGGTCGGATAAAGACGCCCTGTGTATCCGCACTCTTGGCATCCGCGTCCCCAGCATTTTTTACAGTGCCAAGGTGACTGAGGCAGTTCCCTGCTGTGCTTAAGATAGCGCCCGCTGATGAAGACTGGGTTGGGAAATGCTTCGACCTTGTCCCTGAACAGGTCCACGGTTATGACGACGTCTGGTGAGCTGTGGTCGAGTTTTTTCCCGGTGATGTTTGCGAAAACCCTGCTTATTTCCCGCTTTATCTCATTTCTGATGTTCTCGCCCTCAGTCAACCCCGCCAAAGCACGTAGCCTATCCTCTGTGTTGACGACATCTCCACTAGCCTTTGCTCCCACGAGAAAGGTCTCAAACTCGATATCGTGCAGCAACTCCGCAGCTTTTTCCGCCGCCTTCCTAAACACCGTCTCATCCAACACCCCATGGCAAAGGCCGCAGACACGCTTCTCAACACTCCGCCCAGCCTCGGAGACATACTTGACCGCTTCATCCAATCCCCCGTTGGAAGCCAGAACAAACAGCGTATCCATGTCTCTCCTCTTAACCGCGTCGAGGAGCAGGGCGATTTTGAGTATCCGGCCTTTCTCCCTGTTGCTTACCTCATGATGTATGCGTGCGAATTGTCGACCGAGGCAGTAGTCGCAGAGGGCCTCGCTTCTCAGCAGCAGAAGAACATCGTCCAATATCGTCGACAACTTATCCAAGTCCTCTGGAGGATTTTAGAAGCTGTCTAAGCTGTCTGCTTTTCATCATCTTTTTGGATGCTTGGTAGCTGCGGAGAAGTTCACGCACGTCTCTCTCAAGCACACCCGCGCCGTAGGCTATGCGGCGTATTCTTGAGCCGTCGAGGATGCTGGGGTCGTTTTTCTCCTCAGCGGTCATCGACTTGATTATCGCGTTCCACTTCCTTATCCGGTCCTGCGCCTTCTCGAGCTGGTCGTCTGGTAAGGCGTCGATGCCGGGGAAAGGTAGTTTCGCCAGCAGCTTCTTCAGCGGCCCGAGCTTGGTGAGGCTGTTCACCTGCTCAACCATGTCCTCGAGAGTGAACTTGCCTTTCAGAATAGCTTCGAACTGCTTCTCGTCAGCGGTTAGTTCGGCGAGCTTAACTCTCTCCACGATGCTCTCAATATCCGGCATACCGAGAAGCGACGCGATGTATGATGAAGGGTTAAAGGGCTGGAAATCTTCAACCGATTCTCCTACGCCGACAAACTTGATGGGCGCACCCGTCTCCGCCACAGCCGCCAACGCTCCACCACCTCGCCCAGACGTGTCAAGCTTGGTGATGATAATCGAGCCAACAGGTGTAGCCTTGTGAAAAGCCGCTGCATGCGCACCGGCCTGCTGCCCGATTGTTCCATCAATAACTAGGATGTTTTCATCGGGCTTCAACTCTTTCTCAAGCATCTTCATTTCATCCATCAGCGACTCCTGTTGCCTATGTCTCCCCGCAGTGTCAATAATCACCACATCAACACCCATTTGCTTAAAGTGTTCAAGACCTTTTCGAGCTATCTCAACGGGGTTGTTGTTTTCTGGTTCGCCGTAGACAGGTATTTGCCTCGGCTCGAGAAGATGCTTCAGCTGTTGATAGGCGGCTGGCCTGTATGTGTCTGCGCAGACCACTCCGACCTTGTAACCCCCAACCTTGAGATAGTTGGCCAGCTTCGCGGCGGTGGTTGTTTTACCCGTTCCCTGTATGCCTAGAAGCATAACCACATATGGTTTCTTACCGCCTGTGCTGAACTGGGCAGGCTTTCCTCCCAGCAGGTTTATCAACTCCTCGTAAACAATCTTCGCCACGCTGTCTTTCCTGCTGACGCCCGGTGGAAGCTTCTCCTCAAAAGCCCTCGCCCGTATACGTTCCGAGATTTTCTGAACAAGCTCAACCTTCACATCAGCCATCAACAAAGAACGCTGGATACCCCGCACCAATTCCTCGACCGAAGACTTGTCAGCCGAGGGTGATGCGAGAAATTTCCTGAAAACCTCTTTCAGAGACCTGCCCATGGAGGAAAACGAGGACATTCCGTCAAATAAGCAGACTCCAAGGATTGTATTAAACATGCCTCGTTTAAATAAAGCCCTTTGCGGCAAGTCTCTGATGAAGGTGCTGATAACTGGTTCGGAGGGGTTTGTCGGCAGGCATCTTAGAGAGTATCTTGGTGGACGTGGCTTCGTGGTCGTGGGAGCGGACATATCCTCGGGCGCAGACATACGAATGGATGTCACAGATTTTGACTCTGTGTTGAAGACCTTTGAACAAAATCGCTTCGAGGCGGTGGTGCATCTCGCAGCCGTCGCGGACATTCCATTAAGCATGCGAGACCCGCATAGATGCTTCAAAGTCAATGTCTATGGCTCGCTCAACGTTTTGGAGGCCGCGAGAAGAATGGGTGTGAGGAGAGTTGTTGTGTTTTCGTCGGCCAACTATTATGGTGCTCCAGTAAAGCTACCTGTCACAGAGGATACTCCGCCCAATCCACGGACACCGTATGACTACTCTAAAGTGGCTCTCGAGAATGTTGCATGGAGCTATCATCGAAACCATGGCGTGCCCTTAACTGTTCTGAGGCCTTGGAAAGCCTTTGGCGAGTATGAGCCGGGTGAGAAGATGGTGCCACGTTTTGTGAAAGCTTGTCTGGCCTCGGAGCCGATACCTCTGTTTAACGGGGGAGCGGATGTAACCGACCCCTATCATGTCGACAACCTCTGCCACGCGGTCGAGCTCGGGCTGATAAAGGACGAAGCTGTAGGCGAAGCCTTCAACGTCGGAACAGGGAACGCGTTATCAGTCAGAGAATTGGCCGAGAAAATCAAACAACTCACAAACTCTTCATCAAAACTCGAGAGCCTTCCACCTCGCACACCCGCCGAAGCAACCCCGATGAAAAGCATCCCCTCAATCAAAAAGATAGCGACAAAACTGGGCTACACACCGCAGGTCAGCCTCGAGCAAGGCCTCAAACGCGTCATAAACTTTATAGCCTCAAAACAACAAAACACCAACACGGGCCGGTAGATCAGTCTGGAAGATCGTCCGCCTCGCACGCGGAAGGTCCGGGGTTCAAATCCCCGCCGGTCCATTTTCGGCTCTCCGAGGCAGTTCGACGAACCAATCAACTCCGCCACATCATCACCAGAGTCCTCGACATCTCTGTGTTAATGCAAAAACTCACAGCGTTGTCGGTTTTTTCAAGGACCATCAAACACCTTGATACGTAGCCTCAACGAACCTCTCTTCAACGTCTCATCATCCCAGCTACTTTTTCTAATGCCGGGGGTGGGATTCGAACCCACGGCAACGGGATTATGAGCCCCGCACTCTGGCCAGGCTGAGTTACCCCGGCTGTCCATATACTTGAAAAAGGTGGAGAATATTTATATGCTTATTCTCGGTGTGGGTGTTGGTTGGCGGAGTTTCGTGTTGTGAGGCTGTTCCGTTATCCTGTCAAGTCTCTGCTGGGTGAAGAGGTTGCGGATGTTGATGTTTCTTTTGAAGGGTTTGATGGTGACCGGTTGTTTGCGGTTGTGGACCCCGTCACGGGATACGCTCTCTCAGCCAAGGGAGAACCGCGTCTCCTCCAAATAGGAGCGACTCTGGTGGATGGCGAGCTTGGACTGATTTTTCCAGATGAAGTGGTTCGCGACAACTATGATGAGAAGTTGACCAACTTTCTCCGACGACCTGTGAGACTTCGCCGTAACACAGGCACTTCACTGCGCTTTAGAGGACTTGAAATAGATTTTGAAAAGGGAGTTGTTTTCGAGAAAACAGGTGAGACACGTGAAACACGTTTTCACGACTCGATGCCCATCCATCTAATCAACCTAAGAACCCTCGAGAAAATGGGACTCAGCATAGACGAAGCTGCCCGCTTCAGGCCGAACATCGTTTTCTCAGCGGAACAGAATGATGAGAGCCTTGTAGGAGGCTATCTCGACACCGGTGAAGCGCTCCTGAAAATAGTGAAGCCAACACGACGATGTATAGTCATAACACATCAACAGAAGAACTTGAGCAGAAACCTTGACCTGCTTAGAACACTGAGAGCAAACAGTGAAGGCAGGTTCGGCCTCTACGCCACTGTTGTCAAGCCCGGAAAAATAAGCGTCGACGCCAGGTTAAGGTTTTATCCCGCCGAAACACATCACACCACGTAGCGGCCGTGGTCTAGCCTGGTAGGACACCAGCCTTCCACGCTGGTAGTCGCGGGTTCAAATCCCGCCGGCCGCATTAGCGGGCAAAGCTTTTACAATGTGCATAGGGGAGAAGATTGGGGGTTGGTTGGCTGGTGGGAGTCTTCCTCGTCTCCTTAGGTATTCTTCGAGTCGTCTTTTCTTCCGCTCTATCGTGAATCCTACCCAGTTGTAGAAGGTCTCGTTGGAAGGCATTCGTATCCGTAGGTAATAGTAGTCTTTGTTGTGATGGTATGTCTTTCCTTTTTTCGGGTCTTTGAAGGATGTACCTCCTCGCGTTTTTATCTTCGGAGTGTCTGAAGTAGTCTCTATGCCGAGTTTCTTCAGGAGGTACATGACGTATAATAGCAGTTGATAGTCAGTATTGTACACGGTCATGGCTCCACGTTTATCAACGCACCCCTCGCTGTCAAAGAACCCTCTCAGAAACATAGCAACACATCGTTCGGAGTATTCAACAAAGGGCCTAATCCTGTCGATGTCAATAGGCTTCTTAAACAACTGGTAGAGAACCTTAGACCTTATCCGGACAACCCATCTACCATCCTTGTTTGGCTTCGGTTCCGGCGCGTCTCTGCCAAGAACCCTCGCTATCCTCGTAGCATATTCATCGGCAAACTCCTTGTCCTTAACCTTAAGACCTATAATATACTTTTCTCCTCTTGTTCCCTCATCTGTTTTCGTAGCATAGGCATCACCAGCTTCAGTTCCTATGAGATATGCGAGGTCTTCTGTTGGTTGTAGAAGCTCAATGGAGCCGATGTATATACCGTTGTATGGCGAGTGAATTCTACGTACCCAGTAGCTACAATTGCTTTTCCCTATCTTGACTCCAAGCCTCCTCTCCACTTCATCGATTATCTGTGTATACGACAGCCCCTCCTCATGAAGCTGCTGAACCAAATCGAAGGCCTCCATCCTCAGCTCTCTCAGAGTATACCTTCCCCCTTCTTTGGCGCCCTCGCCCTTGCCGTCCACCGCCGGGCCAACGATGGACACCACAGAATCATCAATCAGCCTCTCGTAAGAGAGATTGGGGTTTATCATGATGATGAGGATCAAACAATTAGGTCGAGATAAGTCTTTGAAGGTATCTTGATGGAGAGAAGTGGATAAACAGTATTTCGGCCTCTACAATCTTATCAGGTTTTTAAAGGGTGTTGATAGGCTGGGTAAAAGGTGATTAGGTTATTATTTAGTAAAAATCCTGAGAAGAATAGTCCTTATCCTATCATTATAGTAAGTAGGGTTAGGGATACGGAGATAACACTATACCAAGCACCAAGAATAGAAGATTAGATGAATTTGAGTCCGACAGGGAGTAAGCTTAGACCGCTCGAAAAACTTTGACTGGATAACTTTTAAAACACATGATGTGTTTCTGGTGTCGCATGAGGATGCTTGTTTGTTCTCAGACGCCTCTTGTGCGGTTTTTGGGCGATGGTTGGGCTGGGCAAGAGTTTGTTGATGTTTCGAGGTTGGTGGAGGGTGTTGACTTTATCTTTTCTCCGGGGGGAGTGACGCGTATGGTATATCCGCTTATTATGCGTCTGGTTGAGAATGATGTGTTGGATGAGGGTCACTGGCTGTCTCTCAACACTAATGGGCCGCGTCAAGCTATTCTGGGACCTGTTAGACTTTATTTTGTTAAGCTTGGGGCTGAGGCTCTGAGAGGCTACGGCGCGGCCAAGGAGGAGATGTGGAAACTGCTTCACGGAGTCCAGGATGAGCGGCCATTATCTCTTCTCGAGCTGGCGTGGACAGATGAATATGCTTACTACAATTTGTATAACAGGGTCTGCAGCGAGACAGCCTTAGCCCTCGACAGAGAGCTAGACTTCGACCTGTTCTATATTCACGATTTTCAGCAACTACCCATGGGTGAGATGATGGGTACCTTGAAGCCGAAGCTTTTCAGATGGCACATACCGTTCAACGAGGAAGCAATACCGCCTGAGTGGTCAGGGTTTCTCGGCAGATATCTAAACGCATACGACGCCGTGGTCGTCAGCTCGAAAAGCTACATGGAGACGCTTCTTAAAAGAGGCTATGTTGGCAGAGCCTTCTACGTCTATCCCTACATAGACACCTCCCAATACGGTACACCGACGAAGAGCGATTTGCAGCAATTCGCCGACAAACACGGGCTAGGCGAAGATGATGGAGTCATCTCGATAGTAGCCCGGCTGGACCCGCTCAAAGGCCATGACCGAGCGTTAAAGGCTTTGGCCAAGGTTGTAAAAACACATAACGTCAAGCTACTCATAGTGGGTAACGGCAGCTTCTCCAGCTCGAAAAAGGGGCTTGGACTCTCAAAGGGTGAGGCCTGGAGAACTTATCTTCAAACTCTTGTGAAAAACCTTGGGCTTGAGAAGCATGTGATATTCACGGGCCATGTTAGCCAGAAAGAGCTGGAGTGTGTCTATACGTTGTCGGATTTTACGGTGTTGCCGTCGGTGGCTGAGGGCTTTGGGCTGGTGGTGGTTGAGAGCTGGCTCTTCGGCAAGCCCGTGGTTGTGAGCAAGGCGGCCGGAATAGCTGAGCTGATTGTAGACGGTGTAAACGGTTACCTTGTTGGACCCGATGACGTGTCGGGTTTGGCGGATAGGATGAGAACTTTGCTGGAGAATCCTTCTTTGACAGAGGAGATGGGAAAAAACGGACGTGAAACGGCGAAGCTCTGTTCTCTTGAAAGGAGCCTTGAGGAGGAGAAAAGAATTATCGAGGAGGTGGTGGGATGATATCTCTCGAGTTACCTGAGCTCACAGCCATAGTGACCCAGCTCACCATGGTAGCCATTATGCTTCTCGTAACAGCTTTTGCGGCGCGGCTAATTTCCTCCGTCATAAGACGGCTGCTGTTTAAAGCACCTCCTCTAATAAACGAGCAGATATCCAGAGGGGCGTCAATATTCATCTGGCTGGTTGGGCTGCTGTTCATAGTTAACCAGCTCGGCCTCAACCTCGACATCCTGCTTCTTCTCATGGGTTTAGCGGGAGTGGCTGCCATAATCGCAGCACGCGACATTCTTAGCAACATCTCATCAAGATATCTCATCGGCAGCTTCATACCTTTCAACGTAGGTGACGAGATGCAGGTTTCCAGCTTTAGGGGTAAGGTAGTGGAGATAAACCCTGTGGCGTCTCTGCTGCTATCGGAGGAGGGGACATTAGCTGTTGTCCCCAACTCTGTTCTCCTGAAGGAGATATCTCTTAACCTGTCGCCCTATGCCTCGCGACGTATCACAATATCGGTTCATGTTCCCCAAGAAGTCAATGTGCCAGACGCGGAGGCCGAGGTCCTCAAACTCTGCAACAAATACAGGAGCAAGCTTGACCAGCGTTTCCCCCCGCTCGTGTCCGTAAAGAGCAGTGGGCAGGCGGATGTGGTGCTGGAGCTGGTCTTGTTAGCCGCCCAGCCTGAGAAAAGAAACGAGCTCGCCGCCGAACTGGGAGCCAAAATATCGGAGCTCATGGAGAAAATGCGGATGTCGCAGCGTAAATAGCGGCCACTGCAGAGGGTATGGTAAATAACGCGGCTTCTACACAGGTTATCGGGGTTGTCGGCTCCCGAGCCGTTGTTCAGAGCAGGCGAGGTGGCGAGAAGGATAAGGATGGCTATCCCCTCATTAGTTTCTCCGGGGGCTAGCCTGCTTCAAATCGCCGAGCAGGTGGAGAAGATGATTCTGGACAACGGGTGTCAGCCCGCTTTCCCCTGCAACGTTTCCGTAGACAGTGTAGCGGCCCATTACTCTCCCATCCCAGGAGACACCTCGACTCTACACCGCAACTTCATAGCCAAAATTGATTTCGGAGTCATGGTGGATGGATACATCGCCGACACAGCCGTAACTGTCACAGACACAGCAGTTGGCGAGATGCTGAAAACAGCCGTCGAGGAGGCTCTGAAAGCAGCTGTAAAAACCGTTGCAGCGGGAGTGAAGGTCTCGGCGATAGGCTCGGTGGTGCAAAATGTGTTGACACGTTATGGGGTTAAGCCGATACGCAACCTGACAGGGCATGAGATTCAGCGATACAACCTGCATGCAGGAGTATCCATCCCAAACATCGCATCAGGCGAGGGAGCGAAGCTTCAGGAAGGACATGTATACGCCATCGAGCCTTTCGCAACAGTTGCAGATGGTTTCGGAGAAGTGATAGAACATAGAACCGCGACAATATTCCGTCTGTGGAAAACTTTCGCAGGCCAGGTTTCGTCCCCCGAGTCGAACCTTTTGAAAACTTTGTCAGAGAGGTTTAACGGCCTCCCCTATAGCCCGAGATGGCTAACCGACTTGGGCCCCGACGCCTTGTCTATCCATCAGCGTCTGGTCAAAACAGGTAGGGTCAAAGCTTATCCAGTGTTGGTTGAAAGACTGAATAAACCTGTGGCGCAGGCGGAGCACACTGTTCTGGTGGAGAAAGACGGCTGCACCATAATCACTTAGACTCCTTTTTCTCAGGAACATAGATGTTGATTATCCTGCTTCTAGTGCCGCCGCATTTGGGACATTTCTCATCCTCAACAATCTTCAAAACATAATCGTTTTCCCTGAAAGGCCTAGAGTTTTCGACGCCGCAATTAAGACATTTAAGAAACGTAAGAGGTTCAGGCATCTTCTCTCTGGAGCGTCCACCCATCAAAATCGATGGCTCACTCATCCCAAACCCACCCCGATTGTGTTACCTATGCCTGCGACAACCACCGACTCGCCGCTCTTGACCTTTTCGAGAATCAATTGCTTAACCTTCTCAAGCACCTGGTCAGCTGCTTTGGCGATGGATTCACGCATAGGCGTTATGGCCTCGGTGATGGATTGGAAGATTACGAAAGCATATAGAGGGATGCCGCGGCTCTTCGCCAACTCCTCTATCTTGTACTTGTCCACTCCGGGTCCTCCAATCGCTACACCCACTCCCTCAGCAATTTTACCCGTCTCCTCACCCTCTAGCTTGAGCGCCGCATCGATGGTTATGATGAGCTTCGGGTTTTCAGGCAGCCGCTCCACAAGCTGTTTAACCCCTTCCCCTGGTCTTCCCACCGTCCCACCAGGCCCAATAGCTCTGACAACATAGACCTTCCTGTTCTCAAGCTCAATCTCCTGAACAACCGTGTCCTTAGCAATCTCATACCTCTCCTTCTCCATCCCATTCACAAGCTTTGCAGCAACAAGAGGCCCAACACCGTCACCTATTGGCTGCCCCTTGCTAAAGGCCACAGCCGCCTGCCTATAAGATTCCGCTATCTCAATAATCTGTGGAAGAACCATCTGAATCTGTAAAACCATGTAGATGTTTGCTGTCTTCTTACCTAGGAGGTAGTAGTGGCGGACGACGCGGTAAATTGTGTTGATTCCCCTGAGAACTTCTACAAGGTTTGTCAACGACTTGACCTGATGCTCTGTCGCATGTGGAGCCAGCTTGGCAACCTCCTGCTCATAAACTGACTCACCCGTCTCGAGGATATGTTCCAGTTTGTAGACCAAGCCGTAGGGGTCCATGGACTCGGGCTGGATTATGAAGAACTCGCTCAGCCTGTTTATGTCCGGTGCTGGGTCTTTCTCAGGCTTACCAACTCGTTTAATTGTCTCGACCGTTATCTGGTTAATTTCGTCCTTGATCAGCTTGAGCTTGTTCAGCTTCTTCTCAAGATCCCGCAGCATGTAGGAGAGCTGCATACGCTGCCCAAACGATGGATAGAGGAAGAAAATCATCAAAAAAGCGAACCAAACAAGCGACAGTAACAGCGATAAAATGTTGTCTCCACCTGTCGACGGGTTCAGCAACGCAGCAAAGAGCACAGTCATTTCCCTGCACGTCTCAACATTATTTATTTATTAAGCTTATTTGAGTTCATCAAACTTGGTTCTCCCTTCTTTTTCCTCTGCCTCTTTCTGGCGAAGGGTTTGACATGCTGGGCGAGGCGTCTGCTAATCTCGTCTATTTTATCGCTGCATCTCCTGAGAAGCTCCTCATATAGGCTGAGGCTTTGCTCAAGGCTTTCTTGAAAGCTTGTCTCTCCTCTCTCGATTTTCGCCATATAGTCTTCTACAAGCCGCCTCGTTTCCGGCGTTATAAGCCGTGTGTCGGCCTCGGCTAAAGACTCTATCAGAGCCATTCCCAGCGGCGTCGGTTTGAAAAACCGGCCAGCCCTCACGGCGTAGTTGCGCTCAGTTATCAGCTGGGGGAAGGATGCGCGTGTCGCGTCGGTGCCTATGCCGTTTTTCTCCATCAGCCTCAAGAGGTCGGCCTCGGTCAGGCGTGGCGGAGGCTTCGTCTCATCTTCCCGTATCGTCACGTCGATTATCTGAAGCTTTTCACCGACCATGAGCTCCGGAAGCGGCTTATCGCGAGGCCGGAAATATGAAAAGACCTGCAGGTAACCTTGTTTAGTGACCGACGAGCCCTCGGCTGAAAAGGCTATCCCGTCGATGCCTATTTCGGCTTTGGCGGTTGATTGAACAGCGTCGTCGAAGAAGGCGTTGGCATAGAAGCGACATGCTATGTATTCCCATATCTGCATCAAAACGCCCGAGCCGCGGAAGGTGGCCACGGGATAGATAGGTGGGTGCGCTCCATCGTCTCTTGACCCGTTACGTGGGTCAGGCTCGGCTTTATCGGGTTTTGCATCACGCAGGGCATCCGCTGCTGTTACCGCTTTGAGAGGTGTTTGGAAGTCGAAGCCCCGTCTATACCTGTTTGTATCGGTTCGCGGATAGCTGATGTATCCCTCGGCGTAAAGCTCCTCCATCATGGACAGCAGCCTGTTAGCCGAAACCCCCGTTATCCTCGTCAAATCTCTAAGCACGTCATCGGTCCTCATCGGCAGCGGCCTCGGCAGAGTTTTCTCGGACTTGGTATAGGATGTAACAACAGCTTCACCGGCTTTCCGAGCTTTCTCGAAAACCTGCTCAGCCTCGTCCCTGTTCCATATCTGCTGTGTCGCGGCCTTGAATTCTTCTCCGCTAGCCTTCCTCAGAGTGGCTTCTATAACCCAGTATTTCTGCGGTTTGAATTGCTGTATTTCCTTCTCTCTTTCGACGACGAAGTTTAGGGTGGGTGTTTGGCATGAGCCCCAGCTAATCACCCTAACAGGTGCAAGTCGGCGCGTCGACAAGGTCAGCAACCGTGTGAAGGCGGCGCCCGTGACGAGGTCGAAGATTTGGCGGAAACGGGCCTTCTCAACCCAGCGCATGTTAAGTCCTTTCTCAAGGTTTCTAAGGCTGGCGAAAAGCTCACGGCGGTCAACTGAGTTAAAACGCATCCTGTAGACAACGGGTTCGCCGCCGGTGACGCGGCGGTAAACCTGTAAAATTTCATATCCGATGAGCTCACCCTCGGAGTCGTTGTCCGTCGCTATCACCAGCACTCCTCCTCCGCTGAAAACTTTCACAAGCTGCTCAAACACGCGATTGTCCGAGATTTTGTCAACAACCTTCCTCAGCTTGATTATTTCGAATGGATGTTTCGCACCCCATTCGTAGCCATCTGGCAGATCAGCCTCCATCATATGGCCCCTAACAGATGAGACGACGGCGTTGGCCTTGGCGGCGGAGACCACGGCCTTTATTGCACGGGCTACGCTGGCCTTCTCGGCCACTATAATCAGCTTCTCGCCATCCATGGTGTCTTTGTCTGATGTGCTTGTCATCTGTTACTCGCCGCGCCTTAGCATAGATATCATTTTCTTCATCGACGTGTCTATTCTGTATTCTTGTGGTGTTTGAACAGCGACTATTCTCGCCCCCGTCGCCAAGTCAGCCACATGCAACACACATCGCGAGTATCCTATCTTCTCCGCTTTTCTCGCCACACCCATGGTAATGGCTGGCGCGGAAATCACCATCCTTCCGGCAGAACCTGTGACGACAGGCTTCTTCACGGGCCCCGCACCTACATAGTCAACGTCGCATCGGTCGACTTCGACGACACGTGGCTGAGCAAGCTCAGCGGCTTGCGACAGGTCCTGAATTTGAAAGAAATCGTCAGCCTTCACCAGAAACCCCTCCACAGGAGTTCCCGTATACATCCATTCTGGAGGCTGCCGCATCCTAAAAACCACATCCTCGCCCTCAAGCGTAGACAAGGTAAAAAAGTAAACAACACCATCAGAAACAGCCCTAGCCACCAACCCCGAAACATAGCCCTTAACCCATCTCCCCGCCGCAGAAGGCTGCCTAGCCACCAACCCCATCCTAAACCAAACAACCTACATAAAAACCCCCAAACCGGCAAACACCTTAAATCAAGCCATGAAAAACGGTTACCGCGCCCCGGTAGCTCAGACTGGGAGAGAGAAACAAAAGTTTCCTCCAACGCCCGGCTGAAGACCGGGATGTCGGCGGTTCAAGTCCGCCCCGGGGCAAACTTGATTTTCGCCATGTGTTCTTCACGCCACCTCAACCAAGCTGGAAAACGAAAAACTATACGATTTTTGGTCGGGTGCTGTTTTGAACCCTCCTAACTCCCGTGTATGAAATTTGGGTTTTCCCAGACTGGTACTCTGGCCCAGGGTCGAGAGGTTCTCAGTCTGTTAGATATCCGCCGTCTACGACTAATACTGAACCATTCACGTAGCTTGATAGATCTGAGGCTAGGAAAAGTATGACCCTCGCCACTTCGTCTGGTTCTCCCAACCTTTTCAAAGGTATGCGTGATATGAAATTCATACCTGTGATGAAGAATCCGAGCTGGAGTCTTTTGAGGGCTTCGTTCCTGACCTTATCTGTCCCGGGTGTATGAATTCCACCGGGCATAACGGCGTTGACCCTGAAGCCCTTTCCTCCATATTCACGTGCCAGAGCCCTGGTCAGTCCGACGAGGCCGATTTTGCTGACGCCGTAGTGGGTCAGGCCTTTGACTAGATGGATGACGGCCTCGATAGAGCTGACGTTTACTATCACACCACCCCTATCACCACGCGTTCTAACCATGTGCTGGCACATGTAGAACACGGACTTCAAGTTCACATCGAGAGTTCTCTCAAGAAAATCCTCATCAACTTCTAAGAAGTCGCGGAACTCGTATATGCCCGCGTTATTAACCAGAATGTCCGGAGCCCGCTCCTTCAGGCCGGCCCATAGTTCGTCTATCTCCCTCTTCCTGGACAGGTCTGCTTTTTTCGCCTCAACTTCAACCCCATATCTATCTTTGATGGCTGAGGCGACGCTCGTTAGGGAGGGCTCGTTGATGTCCACGAGAACCAGGCTGGCGCCAGCCTCTGCAAACCTCTCCGAGACCGACCTCCCTATCCCCGAAGCAGCCCCAGTAACCAATGCTTTTCTACCTTTCAGAGAAATTAACTCGGTCAAAGGGGGTGAAGACATGAGATTACCCCAATATTTTGTATACGATGTTTAATAAGAATGTTTCAACCGCAACATCTAACAAGCGGCCCAGCCACAATCTCGCGAATTCAATTATTTTGTGCATGCTTATGGTTCATTTTTTTAATGGACCTGGAAAAGTTAGTCATGTTTTCGACGCATGTGTTTGGAAAAATGGAGCTGGGTTAAAGATTATTGGTTGGTCTTGTGTTGTGGTTTTTGTGAGAGAGGTTGTTTCGGTGGATTGTTTGATGTCGCCTATTGGTTTGGTTTGTTTCGCTTCTACGAGGCGTGGTGTTTTTAGGGTGGTGTGGGGTGTGGGTATGAATGCATTTGTCAGGGTCCTCGTTAGGGAGGGAGTCGTTGTTGGGGACGGGGCTGCAGAGGTTAATGATTTGGTCAAGAGACAGCTTGGGGAGTATTTCGAGGGTGTGAGGCGGGTCTTTAATGTACCGATTGACCTCCGTGTTGCCGGTTTCGCGGGGAAGGTGTTGAACGTTGTCGCCTCCATCCCTTTCGGGGAGGTGCGGAGCTATAGAGATGTGGCTGTTTCTGTGGGCAGTCCAAAAGCGTACAGGGCTGTTGGAAACGCGGTCGCCCGCAACCCTGTCCCGATAATTATACCTTGCCACCGAGTAGTGAAATCCGACGGCTCAATCGGACTCTACGGGGGCGATGAGAACGTTAAGGCTTGGCTTCTACGCCACGAAGGAATAACATTATTACCTGAGAGGTTGCCAGCACTAGCGCGTCTCAAAATAGTAAAATGACATGCCGTCATCCTAGGTATGTCCATCTCTCGTTTTCTGCCTCGATAGCAGGGCTACTCCGGCCACGAGACCGGCCATCCATATCGCCAAGTCGATTGCTAATATGGTTGTGTCCACTGTCCAGTGGTCGGTCGCACCCACTATCGTGACGACCGTGTGGACTGCATATGTTAATGGTATGCCGTAGCGTATGTGGACGTTGTCGGGCCATTCATAGAGCTGTCCGATTGTGAGGGCTGCTATGGCTGCGACAGACCATGATATGGCGAAGACTGTCAGGCGGATGTTCAACCATTTAGCCTCTTATCAACCTGTTCAGCTATCTCATCTAGTGTTGGGAATCTTCGCGCCTCGTGGCGTGAGAAGATTCTTTCTCCATCTATGTAGACTTCGAAGGTTCCGCCGTCGCTTGTGTCAAGGGTGACCGAGAATTTCTTGTTGAGCCTTTGACCGTATCGGCTGAGAAGGTTTTTGGCCAGCTCTAGAGCAGTCGGTAGATGGCCGCATGGCACACAGTAAACTATTCGCACGTTCACGCCCATGTTTTCGTATGCTAGAATTTAGAGTTGTAGCTTTTTCCAAAAATGCGCTTGATGAGGTTGTGGATTTATGGGTCGTTGGTGATTGTGTGTAGAGACTTAGAGGTGGATGTTGGATAAACTAAGTTTTGTAGGAAATCGCAGTGAGGAAATGTTTACGGGTTTCAAACCTAGCAATGTGCGGAGAAATTATTAATGCCAGAGCATTATTGTATCCGCTGTTCATGGTCCTGTTTTTGAAAATGGCCGCAGCTGTCTTGATGGCCTTGGTGTTAAGCTATTACAACGCACATGTTGGTGATGGAGACTGGCCCAACATGAATCATGACCCATATGGGACAAACTACAGTCCTCAGCAAAAAATTACCAAAGATAATGTAAACCGTTTAGATGTAGTCTGGAGTATTGAGATTCCTAGGTTTATGGATGGGCTGGGCTACGGTGTCATAGGACCGCCCCTAGTTATTGACGGAGTGGTTTACCTCGCTACAAACACACCGTCAATATTGGCAGTGGAAGCATCAAACGGGAGAATCCTCTGGGAATACAGGCCTAGGCTACAAAAAATTCCTTTAACACCTCCACACATCCATGGCATAAACTATTACAACGGCTTCATACTCTACCCTTCACCAGACTGCTCGATAAAGCTGGTTGACGCATCAACAGGGACCGAAAAAGCCTCAATCGACTCCATATGTGATAACGTGCCGGGAAATGCCGGAGATTACTCTGTGGAGGCTGCGCCAGTAATGGACGTTGAACGTAATATAATTGTCTGGGGCCCGAGCGCCGCGGGTGGAACGGCGTCCGGAAGAGGGTTTGTAGCTGGCTTCTCGCTCAATGGAACGATGTTATGGCGCTTGTTTATCACACCCCCCGCCGGGGGCGACCAACTGTGGGACTTCAGATACGTTGTCGAACGCGGTGGCAGGTTCTTCGAGGGGCGAGCCAAAGGTAACGTTGAGCCGATGTTAGGGGACTGGGGCGACTTGGGTCTTCGAGACGGTAGGACAAGAGCTGGAGCGGGTCTATCTTTTGGACACATCTCGGTAGACTCTGAAAGTGGTGTAGCGTATGTGTCGACATCCAACCCGAAGCCTGACTGGAATGCAACATACAGGCCTGGTCCAAACCTCTACTCCAGCTCGGTCATAGCCATCAACATCACCACCGGTGATATGCTTTGGTTTTATCAAGTGGTGTCCCATGATTTCTATGACCATGACTGTGCATGGAACACAGTTCTAGCAAAAACTCTTAACATGGTCATCAAGGGCTGCAAAAACGGGGAATTGGTGGCGCTAAACGCTTCTAACGGTGATTTACTTTGGAGATTCAACCCACAATCACTGGTGAAAACAATTCAACCGAGCATCATGAAGAGGTGGCATAACGACCCCTCTGACCAGAGCTTCCTACAATGTCCTGGAGCATTTGGCGGAATAGAATCCGATATCGCTCTAGCCTATGGAAAAGTGTTTGTCGCGGTTATGAACCTTTGCACTGTCCATGTTCCCACGCCAGTGGAACAGTATGGGGAGGTTGTTAAAGGCTCGGTATACAACATCGCTCCAACACCCATCAACACTACGATATATGCCGTCGACCTGTCTAATGGTGAGGTGAAGTGGAGTTTCTTCGTAGACTCGGCTTACAGGGGCTGGCTTACGGCCACAGGTGGAATGGTCATAGCATCAACAGTAAACAGGGGGATGATTTTCCTTGACGCCGAGACTGGGAAACCTATACATAGCATCAGCTTAGACGGAACCTTGAGAACCGGCGCCGTCGTCGGAAGAGACGGCGAAGGCCGATACGTTATACTTCAGCTAGTCGAAAAACAAGGCCAATTCGGTGAAACAGGCTCTAAACAATTTTTAGTCGCTCTAAGTCTTGGCGAAGAGAGGACAGAACCTTGGGCTATAACATTGATCTTCATCGCTGCAGCAGTTACCTTGGTTTTCTTAAAACTCCGGCTGAGAAAAAGATGGACAAAGCTAACCCCAGTATCAAGGCTGCGAAAACATATGGTGCTAAGAGGCTGAGGTTCCAGAAAAAGTCTTTCACAGAGTCATGAACAATATCAGCTCTTCTGCTGTAGAGTGCAGACCACTGGGGGAAAACCGTCGCTCCTTGGCCCTCAGCCTCGAATTCTCTAAAGTCCCAGTTCTCGAGCTTAATACGCCAGCCTTCTGAAGTCTGCTTCAAAACATAGACAGCATAAGCCCGGCCCACGAATCGGCCGATTATGGAATTATGTCCCTCTATCTCAAGCTCGTATTCGACCCTCGAAGTCCCGTCTCCCATCAAACTACTGTTCATCCCAGCCTGTCTCAGAACCACTTTGTCTGAATTAGTTAGCACTGTGGTTAGAAACGCTCTTATGGTGTTAACACCTCTGTAGCGTCCCGCCAATCCCCCGCTTTCGCCAGACCAAACTAATTCCGCGTCACCTTCATAGTTGTTGAGAAGCATCGCTACATCCCTTCTGCCGAACGCCTCCAAATGCTCTGACACAAACTCATGAGGAGACTCCCGTAAAGTAGCCGCTGTTCCCGTTGTAATTCCTTTCGGCTGTTGCGTTGTAGCGATTAGGAAAAACGATGCAGCAGCAGAAACAAACACAATGATCGCCACGACGATGGCCGCTCGCTCCATGCTCGGTTAACAGCTCCTCTCATCCATGCTTTTAAACCACACGCAACAACACATGAAAAATGAACCAGGCCAAGAAAAAGCAGCATTCTTGAGAACAACTGAAGTTCGTCGTTGTTGTTGGCTATGTATTTCTAAACCTTGTTATCCAGGTTTGTTAAGGAGTTTTTTGCCAACTGATGTATACCTTTGGGCAGACGTGGCGGTGGTCGCCCTAGCAGAGGCATCGGCATCCAAAGTCAGAAGAAAATGAACAACACCCACTCATTTTACTATGAATGCGTTTTCCATCCTTTGAAAGGGATGACCATATCCACAGTATATTTGGCAGTATATCGTGTAGCTTCCAGGTTTGTCTGCAACAAATCTTAACGACCCGATGGCTTCTGCCGCATCCTGCAAAACCTGCTGGAAATCACGAACCTTGTGTTCTCCACCGAAGCATTTTGAGCATGTATATGTTCCCATATTGTATCCTTCTATAAAGAGTCCATGGTCTGAGTAGCCTTCAAGATGTGCTTTGACAATCTCCTGCGATATTCTCGGGTCCCCGGGCGGTAGCTCTCCTATACCCTTTCTATGGGTCCTGTTTTCATACTCAACGTATCTTCCCTCCCTAGACGATAAAACAGGGTCTCTGATTATTACGTAGGCTGGTATAAGGTTGATAACCACTTCATCCCCTCTGTTGACAACCATATATGGGATTTCGTTGAAGTTTTCGTCGTAAAAAACATAGCCCCAATAATAGGCAACAACGTAGAATGTTTTGAGAGGTCTCAGTTTGAAAGGGCTTTGGTCAAGTGTTAAGGAGGCTGAACCAAATAGTACAGCACCTGCCAAAGCTAGAAGAAGTATCCGTCTCCCATCCATTCTCTGGCCCTAGCCGCCTCTCTCGAAGTTTTGTCTAGCTTGGTCGAGGAAGCATGGACCCTGCGAACTCTGGCATCGGCCAGAATAGGCGTCGCAGAAGGTTGCAGCCGGGCATCCTGCGTCTATTGGTTCGTTGAAACAGAACTCCCATGGCTCGACTACACCGTTGGCGCTGCTTCTCGAAAGCAGCTCACAGAGCCGTGTCCCCATGTCAGGTGTGCATCTGAAAGGTGGTGCCGCTGAAAACCTTGGCTTAATCGAGTTTAGGAGAGTTTGATACTCCGAGTCTGTGAGCCTGTCTATCTCTTCGTAGACTTCATTGGGTGTTTTTCCGTTTAGCGTAGAGAAAATTGTCTCGAGGCTGGCCGGTTGCTTTTGTCCACCGTTTGCCGACAACGCTAAGCTTGGTTGGAGCTGGGCGACAGCCAGAATCAAGGCTCCCGCCGCAATCGTGGCGAACAGAACCAAGGACGTTTTGGCTTTCAAATTTCACCTTAGTTTATTTACACGTATTTATAAATATTTCCCATCATCATTTTTCTGTCATGGATACCTTCGATTGCCTCGTCGAGAGAATATCTTCCTTCTTCAGGTTTCATAATTGTTCTCCATTTGAGATTCATATTCTCCATCTCGCTGATTTTAGGGATGTCTCTGAGAGGTATTCTCTTCTAGTGATAGGAATAGAGTCCGTATATTATCTAGGCTTTCAAGGAATTTCAGGAGAGTTATTGCTGAGTATGGTGATTATATATCGTATTTGTGGTCGCCTATGCTGGAGAGATGATAGCTTTGTATGCGTCTAGGAGGGGGTCTGTCCTGAAGGCTCTAGTCGTGTAAGATTGACCTGCTTATTGGTTTGTGCTGAGGACCTTAGAGACCATCATGCGGCTGCCGTGGAACATGTCCAAGCTACGGCGAGAACATTTACATTAAGGCTTTTTTATTACACCATAAACAGACAGAGATCAGAACAACACCAAAAACTGGATTTAAATATAGCTCCTTATTCTGACACTACTTTTAGACATTAGCAATATTAATATCTAACTGTCCTAATGAGATTTTCGGAAACTTTGCTGGATGTTCTAAATCTAGTTAAAAAATTTGGGCGAGTGATTGCAGTTGACGGGGTCACGTTTAATGTCGAGAAGGGTGAATGCCTGGCTCTTCTAGGACCCAGCGGCTGCGGCAAAACAACAACCCTCCGATGTGTCGCAGGCCTCGAGAAAGCCGATATGGGAGAGATACGGATAGGAGACCGGGTTGTGTTTTCGAAGGATACTTTCCTACCGCCAGAGAAAAGAGGTGTTGGAATGGTTTTCCAAAGCTACGCTCTGTGGCCGCATATGACCGTTTTCGACAACGTCGCCTATCCGCTGAAAATTAGAAAATATCAAAAAACAGAGATAAAAAACAGGGTTAGTCATGCCCTTGAACTGGTTGGCCTCGCAGGATTTGAGAACAGGTATCCGAGCCAGTTGAGCGGCGGACAGCAGCAGCGGGTGGCACTTGCTAGAGCCATAGTGTATGAGCCGAGCCTAATTTTGTTGGACGAGCCGTTAAGCAACTTGGACGCTAAACTACGGGAGAAGATGAGGGTGGAGCTGAAGAGGCTTCTCAAAAAAATCGGCTTAACCACGCTCTATGTAACACATGACCAGGAAGAAGCCTTCGTCATCGCTGACAAAGTCGCTGTCATGAATAACGGAAAGATAATGCAAATGGGCAAACCCCTGGAAATATATGAAAGACCTATCAACAGCTTCGTCGCAGAATTCATAGGACGAGCAAACCTGATTGAGGCCAGAGTTGTTGAGAGAGGGGACAATTCTGGCATGGGCTTGATATCCTTAAGAAAACTCGGCGACATTATGCTACAGTGCCGTGTTCCCGAATACATTGGAACAGAATGCATAGCCGTTATAAGGTCCAACGAAATAGCCATTCGAAGCAGCGGGCGGGAAAATGGGTTAAACACATTGACCGGCCATGTTTCATTCATCGAGTTCCGGGGGCAGTATATTGACCTGAGAGTGGACGTCGGCAACGGAGTGGAGATGGTTGTCAGCACTCATCGGTTCTGCGGAGTTGCAAACATCGAGGAACTTAGCGTCGGTAAAAAAGTGCACCTCTACATCGAGCCTGATGCAATAACCTTAACCCAGTAGGTGACAACATGTTAAAACATTTTTACGGCGTTTGATGCGGCGAGGGAGATTATGTGGTTGACGGTGATCATCCTTTTTGGAAAAGATATTAATGCCCAGTGTGTTTTCCATCCTGTTGACGGGAGAAAGAATCCTACTTGGTTTCAACAAGTTCGCTTTTCACTGGTTCTTTCCCGAGCTCGTTGCTTTAGAGCATGGGTTTTTTGGTGAGAACGGTCTGAGATGCGAGTTGGTGGAGTTGAGGGGTGGAGGGGTGGAAAAGTCAGACCTCTACGTGGATGCTTTGAGAACAGGTAAAACAGATTTTTACCACTGCGGCGAATGGGTGGGTGTTGTCAGGGTTTTAAAGAACACGGCGGGGAAAATTGTCGCGCAGTCCAAGCCCGCACCCGGTACGCTCAACTCTTCTTTCACAATATTTGTTAGACAGGATTCAGGAATCTCGTCGCCAAGGGATTTGGCTGGTAAGTCGATAGCGGTTGAAGCGGGAACAGGCTCTTTTTACGCCGCCCGCATGGATTTAGAGCCTTATGTGAAGAGTGAGGAGATAAGGCTGATCAGCGTGTCGGAGCCTCATGCTAGGCTGAAGGCTTTGATGGATGGACGTGTAAGCGCGGCAAGTCTTCTCGGGCCTTGGACGAAGATAGCTGTAAAACTTGGACTCAAGCCTGTTTTAACCACTAAACGGGACAACCCCACTCTTCTCATCGTCTCCGACCGTCTCGGCGACGAAACGGTTGTAAGGCTTATCAAATCTATTAACAAAGCAGTTGAAAAAATTAACTCAGACCCCTCGGCGTACAGTGATTTGTACATGGATTATCTTAGGCAAGTGGTTGACGAGGGCGGATTGGACAGCAGATGGCTGGACAGCTTAGACAAAGACTCCCTTGTAGATAGATGGAGTACCTGGGAACCATATTCATACAGTCGCTTGTATCAAGTTTCGCGCTGGATGTTGGAGAGAGGGCTTGTTTCCACGGTGCCTGACAACAATGTTGTGAGGAGTCTGCGGATTTAAATTGTTTTTTCCCGGATGATTCTGAAGCCGAATCTGTGAGCTATGAACAGAAGGCACATAAGTGTTGTTGTGTAGATAAGTCCTCCAGCAACGACGGTTAATTTCTCGCCCGTGTTCCATAGGGCGAAAAGGGTTGTTGATAGAACTGTGGAGTTGTGTGTGACCAGCAGGACAGCGACACCTAGGTCTGTTATCGTTCTGATGAAAACATAGAGAGCTGCTGATGAAACAGCTGTTCGCAACAGCGGTATAGTTATTCGCGTGATTGTTGTAAAAACTCCTCCGCCGTGAACTATAGCCGAATCCTCTAAGTCTCTGTGAATCTGCAGAAGCGAGCCAGACAGGAATCTTATAACCAGCGGGATGTATCTTAGGCTGTAAGCGTAAACAAGGGCCCAGATAGTTCCGTATAAACCTATGTCGATGTAGATGACTGACCAGAAGATACCCACGGCAAGCACAATAGGGGGAAAGGCAAGTGGAATAGATAATAATGTGGTGAGGGCTCTTCCCCCGCGTATTGGTCTTCTAACACTAAAGTATGTTCCAAGAAACCCTATTCCAACAGCTAACGCAGTTGAGGAAAATGAAACCACTAAACTGTTTACAAATGCTTGGCTTGTTGTTGGATAGTTGAAGAATTTTATGTAGTTGTCCAAAGTGATGTTCGTGAATAGATACTCCGGGTTCCAGTATTTTTGGAAGGATGCTGCTGCTAAAGTGGCTATCAAGGGTATGGGATGTATCAAGAGATATCCAATCAAGATCAACGTTCCTAGGGGCCTGTATTTTCCAAGGCTTAACTCGGCGACTATACCTGTTTTCCCGGTCAGCGTCTCGTATCTATCGGCTTTTTTTGAAAACCAGTTGTAGACAATAATCAGCAGAATGGATATGGTTAACAAAGTTGTAGCGTAGGCTGTTGCCGAACCGTATCTTGGAGGAACCTCGCTCACCAACTGTGAGTATATTGTTGTGGTTATCACGTAGACGCCCGACGGTATGCCTATTATGGCAGGTGTATCAAAGGCTTCGAGGGCTACTATGAAGCAGTAAAGGAATGCTGACGCGATGGATGGGGCGCTGAGAGGAAGCACTATACGTTTATAAACTTGGAACAACCCTCCGCCGGATATTCTCCCAATCTCTTCAAGCGACCTATCGAACAAGGTGAATGTCGGAGCTGTAATCATAAGTGCTACGGGGGTGAGGTTTATCCCCATAACCAACGTCATCCCCTGCAACGTGTAAAGGTTTACCAACGGCTCCTCAAACCCGGTTAAACGCATGTAAGCCATGTTGACTAAGCCTGTCCTCGGGCTGAGCAAATAGGTCCAGCCAATGCTTTCTACGGAGGAGGGGATGGCGAAAGTGATTAAGGAGGCGTAAACGACGGTTTTTTTGAAGAACACATCTGTACGGGAGGCTAAGAATGCAAGAGTTGAGCCGACAACGGTGGCCAGCAGAGCGGACCCCGCGGCGAACACAAAAGTGTTTAACAAAACTGTTCCAAGATACTTGTCATTGAACAACTCAATATAGTTGGAAAAAGTCAAGTGGCCAGGTTTTCCGGGTGCTGAACTCCAAACAGTGCCAAAAAAGAGAAAGGCAGCCGGTTGGAGAACCAGAAAACCTCCTATGGTGAAGATTATGTAGGTTAGGAGTCTTGGGGTATACTGCTTTAGCCGCATTTTGTTCTACTTTGCGCCGAATCCCATGTCCTTAAACCTTGTAGCCCAGTCCCTGGCCTTTGCTATGGCCTCCTCGTCTGGATAGTTAACGATTTTCAGAGTAGGTGGAAAAAAGTTTTGGATGGTAAACTTTGCGGGTGTTTGTGGTCGAGCGGGAAACCTGACAGGTGTGTTGCCTATTATTGTTTGACCTTCTTGGGACAGTAGATAGTCGACTAGGAGCTTCGCTGAGTTGGGGTTTTTCGTTGTGTTTATTATGGCTACGTGGGCGAATGTTGTGAGTAACGGTACTTCGGATGGGAGGAAGTAGTCAACAGGGGCTCCCTGCATCTTCAGCCTAACGATGTCGTGAAGGTTTGCGATAAGGCCAATGTAGTATTCTCCGCTGGCAACTTTCTCAGCCACAGTCGCTGTCGAGATGTCGAGAACCGGCTTAACGTTTGTAGCCAGCCTTTCTATGAAACGATTCCACGCTGTTTCACCGATTATGTTTTTCAGCGTAACAAGATACTGTGTTCCCACTGTCCCGAGAGTTATGTCATGCATTATCACTTTACCTTGCCACTGTGGGTCTGTGAGCTGGTCCAGCGTTGAGGGGGGTTGTTTAACTTTGTCGGTGTTGTATGCGAAGGCTATAGGGAGGAGGACGAATGCTGTCCATTCTCCGTTCCTGTCCTTTAGCATCTCTGGGTATGAAGCTGCTGATGGCGAGACATAGGGCAGGTAGTGTTTTTCCTGCGCCAACCTTATTCCAGTTGTGTGAGAAATGACCACCAAATCCGCTGTAGGCTTGTTGGCGGATATCTCGCTAGTAACCCTTGTATACACCTCCGGGGGCCTCATAGACTCGTAGACCACCTGAATAAATGGATATTTTGCCTGAAAAGCGTCCAATGTTGATTTGATGTCGGCGTAGTCTACACTGCCGTAGACCACAAGCTTTCCGCTCTCCCTTCTCGCCGCTTCAATCTTTGCCTGTGTCTCCTCCCTTTCGGCGATAATTTTCTCAGCTTGCTGAGGAGATTCGATACCCGCGGCCTTGGCATAAAGTATGATGAGCTTCTCGAGGGAATCAAGACGGCTTTGAAGGTAATCGATTTTGGGCTGAATTTGTCTAACTGCTGCCGACGAGGCGTCCGACTGAATCATTTGAAGACTAGAAGCTGTGTAACCCGCCGCCAACAAGGAGATTAGAACCGCGACAACAGCAATTAAGAGGGGTGTTTTCCCAGCCGCTGCACCGGCCATAAACCGTTGTAGGATGGTATTGTTTATATTTCTTTTGTCATAATTTTTTTGACACTTGAATACCAGAGAGAACATCATAAGAATGCTTGCAGCTGGGCCTTTGACCATCTCCCAGCTCGCTTTTAGACTGGGTATCCCGAGACAGTTGGTTCACTACCATGTGAAACATCTGCAGTCTGAAGGCCTAATTAGGGTTAAAGATGTTGTGAAAACAGGCAGAAGAGTTTCCTCGAAGGCATACATGTTGAAACAGGGTGCAGTCCTCGCTGTCGCTGACCCATACGAGGTGGAAAAGGTATCGGCTTGGCTGGAACACTATTATGTTAGAAACGTCCGCAATATGAGTAAAAAAAGTCGAACCGCAAAGAATCCCAGTATTGAGCTCCCTTTGTTCTTTTACCACTTAATGAGGCTGTGTTCAAACCCGGGAATGGATGCTGGCGGTCTTTTCAGAATATATGGTGAGCGGTTTGCCGAAGATGTGATAATAAAAAATGTTCACCCAAATGACAGTAGGGGCTCAGGGTTCAAGATGTTTGGAAAAGCTCTGCTATTGTTTAAAGAGTTTGCTTCCGCAAATTTGGCGATGATGAATGAAAATGGGCTGATTCATTTCCGGGCATTCCTGGGCTCGGACGTGTATGACTCGAGGGTTGACGAATTCATTCATTCAGTGTTGCGGCGACTTGTGAATGCTTATCTGGGAGGTAGGTTTGTTGTTCACAAGTTTCCGCCTAACGGGAAGACATATTCATACATTATCAAGAGAACTGGTGTCAAGGAGCTGTAGCTTTTTTGGAAACAACGTAACCCATGTAAATGGCGTCAAGCATGGACCAGTGGACATCGCAGTTGAAGGCCGCTGCTTGCAGGCATTTTTTCAGCATCTCTCTGCCTCTTATATGTGGGGCGACAAGTTCAAGAACCAGGTCTACATCTTCCTTAAGGTAGGAGAGCCTTTCAAGAAAGAACTCTACACCTCGCTGGTCAATCCAGTTGTAATGGTTTCTCAAAGCAGTTATTCTCTTGGGAAGCTCGTCTAATGCGAAGAGTTCCGAGAGCGATGCCGCCGCACCCTCAAACCAACTAACGGTTCTAACAAAGTTGATGTATGCGTCAACAGCCATCCTCACTCCCGGCAATATGTCCATTTTCTCCAAGGTAGTGCTCGCTATCCCAGCTGCCTCCGCAAACTTCGCCCACCCCTCTACATCTCCTCTATAGGCGCCCAAGCCCTCTCTTTTCATCATGCGCTGCAGCCACATCTTTCTCGACACGGGTTCTGTGATGTTTGACAGTATGATGGAGTCTTTCACGGGGATTTGTCGTTGATAGTAGTAGCGGTTGATAATCCAGCCTCTGACCTGCTGGGGTGTTAGTTTTCCGTTGTAGAAAAGCTTCATGAAAGGATGGTTTGAAAAATATCTGTCGGCGATATGTTTCTTAATTTTTTTTGCTCAGCTCTTGTGGCTGCAACCTGAGAGGGGTTCTTGAGAATTAGATTTAACCATATTCCCGAGGATGCCGCCAAAGCGAGGAAAAACCCTTGAAAAGCTTGAGCGACCAAGTAGTAGATGTTTTCTGGAAGCGGGAGAACTAGCAGGGTTCCAGCCCGCCACAAAACATCGGCAAAAACACTGGCTAGGACAAGGGCGACTACGCAAAAGCCCGTGAGCAAAGCAAACCTGTGAACATAATTCGTCCAGCCTTTAAAGAACATAAAGGTTATCAGGAGAAGTGATAACGCCATTGCTGTACGGAGTAGGTTGGAGTAAACATTGTTTCCTAAGGCATCTACGCCGGGCATGACAGCAAACCAGAACAATACACTAAGCCCTGCATACGTCTCGAGGGACCAGTCCTCATTTCTGGTTTTAGTTGAATGTCTCAGCTGCATTGGGAGCCTGTATCCAAGCAAAAACGCTCCCATACTTAGCTGGGTTGAGATAACAATCGAGAAGATGGCCTGAGGGAGTGTAGGCGCCTGTTCGACAACCAGTCTTCCGAGAAGTTTACCCGCCGTAATGGCGAAGACGAGAAAGACTTCTTCGCCTCTTCCGAGTTGGGACCCCTGCAGAAGTCCGTAAACCAGAAATATGATGGTTAACTGAAAAACCACATAGTGGACAAAATAGTAAGCAGCCAGCGACTCGTAAACACCTCCACCTCTAGTCAGCAGATACATTCTCAAGTCCATGGCCATGTTGTCGACAAGCAGAGAAACCAAGAAGACGCCGACAAACAATGCAGCGGCCTTTGCAAAATTCACACCAGCCCCCTTCCCTACGACTTTATAAAATTTATTAATCTAGCCGGGTTTTTGGATTATGTTAAAATGATAGTTAAAAACGTGCCATGTTGTGAAGAGAAAATTTATAGTAATTTTCGCGGTCGTTTTTGTGGCCGCCGTAGCCGGGTTCTTCACCATGCTCAGTCAGCGTCCGGAGGTTAGGTCTTTGACGGTCACCGTGTATGAATTCGGGTATAGGGTCGATGGCGGCGAGCCTACAATAAGGATGAAAGCCGGTGAGGAGGTTAGAATATTGTTCGAAAACAGGGGAACACATGACCATGAGTTTCTCCTAGTCCGTGACAAGGATGAGGCAATTGGGGTTGTGGAGAAAAAACTTGAGGCCGGTGCATCAGACGCGGAGCTTGACAGGCTTAAGGCAGAGATGGCTCTCATGGGTGTCCGGTTCGAGTCTGAGCCGGGCGGTACATCGGTTTTTAGGCTTAGGTTGACAGAACCCGGAACATACTACTTTCTCTGTTTAGAAACGGAGCCAGATGAAGAGCCTCACGCTAACCTAGGTGAGATAGGCGTGATAGTTGTTGAATAGGTGTTAACTGGTTTGATGGATGTACGGCTTGAAAACATTAGCAAAACATTCGGCGGCAAACCTGTGCTGAAAAATATCACTCTAGAGATTAGGAAGGGAGAGTTCTTCACGATACTGGGCCCGTCAGGAAGCGGTAAAACCACAATCCTGAGAATAATAGCTGGGCTTGAGAAACCAGACCAAGGAAAAGTTTACTTCAACAACATAAATGTGACAGATACACCGGCGCATGACAGAGAAGTCTCGATGATTTTCCAGAGCTTGGCTCTTTACCCTCATCTCACTGTCTTCGAAAACATAGCGTTCCCCCTGAGGGTTAGGAAGCGGGGGGAGGAGGATGTAAAGAAAACAGTGAGAGAGATAGCGTCTACCCTACGTATAGAGGACATTCTCAACAGGAATATATCATCTTTGAGCGGGGGAGAGAAACAGCGTGTAGCCTTGGCCCGGGCTCTCATATACCAGCCTAAAATCTTCCTGATGGATGAGCCTCTAACAGGACTCGAACCCGCGTTCAGACAAGAGCTTAGAAGAGAGATTAGAACCATCCAGCGTTCAACAGGCATCACAACGGTTTACGTGACACATGACCAGGTTGAAGCCTTTTCCTTAGCGGACAGGGTTGCACTTCTCCATGAGGGGGTTCTACAATGTGTCGACGAGCCTCAGAGAGTTTACGAGAAACCGGAGAACCTATTTGTCGCAAAGTTTGTGGGCGACACTCCCCTAAACATGTTTACTGGGACTGTGGAACCTGTTGGCAACGGTGCTTTGGTGAAAATCGAGGACATAGGGGTTGTTTTCCGAGCGAACATCACAAAGATGCCGGCTGGTGGAAAGGTCTTGGTGGCCGCTAGGGCTGAAGCCTTCCGGGTTGATGAAAACCACGCCGCTTTGTCAGGTGTTGTTGTTGGAAGAGAGGTTTTAGGCGACAGGATTGTTTACACCGTCGACGTGAAAGGCCGTGAAATCGTTGTCAAAACAGGCGCCGACACTATCCACAACAAATCCGCCCAGATACGTCTAGCTGTTGATGTTGATAAGTTGATGTTGTTCGACGAAGAGGGTAGGAGACTGTGAGAACCTCTGCTGTTCTGCTTTTTGCACCCGCTATAGCTCTAGCGGCGATTACCATCGCCTATCCTCTCGCGATGTCCCTATACGTAAGTCTGCATGACATGGGGCCCGGGGGATGGGTTTTCGCAGGCCCGAAACACTACGTTCAAATTTTAACAGACAGATTCTTTTACCAATCCCTTCTGGTTTCAGTCGTTTATTCGTTGATGTCTGTTTTTTCAGCGTTGCTGCTAGGTGTTTTAGCAGCGTTTGTGGTTAGAGGGGTGGGTGGTGGGAGGAGGGTTGTGGAGGGCTTTCTAGCGGTTCCGCTGGCGGTTTCACCTATTTTGGCAGGCATCGTTTGGTCTCCGCCCGCCGTGTGGGACGACCTCAACACCGTGCTTCACCATGTCTTCGGCCTTGGTTTCATAGACGTCACAGACCCCCTAGTCTATTTCCCTGTGATGGTTCTCTCAGAGGCGTGGGTTTGGTCGCCGCTGTTCATGCTGGCTGTAGTTGTGGTCCTAGATAATATACCGAGGGACTGTATGGAGGCGGCTGAGCTGACAGGGGCCTCACGTCTTCAGATATTCAACTTGGTTTATCTTCCCGCAATCCTCCGCTCCCGTGTAGTCGCCATGCTTGTCGCCCTGAAGGTAGTTGATTTCTTCAGGTCGTTTGAAATTCCTTTTGCGTGGAGTTTCTGGGTGAGAGAGTCTCAGCTAGGCGCTCCAACTGATACGTTGAGCCTTATGCTGTTCAAGCTTTTGTTAACACCTCGACCAGACGGAACCATACCGATACCCTACATATCGACGGTTTCATCCGTTCTCATGCTTGTCAGCCTGCTCTCCTCGCTGCTCATCTGGAGACAGCTAAACCTGTTCTGGAGGAAGACAATATGAGGCTTTTGACTTATCTGACGCTAACCATTCTTGCACTTTTCTATTACTATCCGATAATCGTCATCGTTCTGGAGGGGTTTGACGCAGATATTTCGCCTCTGCTGGCTCCGGGCATAAGGCTCATAGGCGGCGTTCCCTATTACTCGGGCGGTTTTACTCCCTCGTTGGTTTACTATGTGGACATGTTCACGACGCAGAGCTTTCAGCGGCTTATAATCAACAGCCTAGTCATAGGCGTTGGCAGCACAGCCCTGGCGCTGCTTGTCGGGTTGTTCGCAGCCTATGGGCTGACTTTTTACTTCAAGCAGATGTCGGGTAAATACGACTACGTCATGCTGGTGATGAGAAGTGTGCCACCGTTTCTGCTCATAATTCCCCTGCTGCTTACTTTGAGCAGTCTAGGGATGTGGGACACGTATCCTGGCATGATTCTATCATACCTCATCCTCAACTCGCCGATAGCTTACTTGATTATGAGGTCTCTGTTGGCTGAGATGCCTAGAGACATTGTGGACTCGGCTATGGTTATGGGATGTCGTCCTTTGACAGCGGTTGTCAAGGTTGTTGTCCCGGTTCTCATCCCAAGTATTCTTGTGTCGGTTGTGTTTATGTTTGTACTGACCTGGAACGAGTTTCTTCTCGCCAGCGTTTTAACTGGGCCTTATGCGAGGACTGTGAGCGTGGGTGTCTGGAGCGGTGTTGGTGAGCAGATTGGGACATTCAGAACTGTGGAGTTTGAGGCTCAGGCGGCGGCTGGTACGGTGGCCTTAATCCCGGCAAGCCTGTTAATCCTGCTCATTAGACGGAGGTTAGTTAGGCTGTTTACTTTTTCTTGAACGTGGTTGGGCAACCCGGACGGCTACCCATACAACCAAAGTCGACACCCCGGCGGTCATCAGCATCACGGATAGGCTGAGCCACGGCCCTACATCCTGTCGGAAAAACTGTCTGGACAGGTCGCTCAGAAAAATAAACCCCAAATAACCTGTTATCAGCAGAAGAAGACCAAGCCCGAGCATAAGCCTTTGATGATAATCGGAAAAGGTAATCATCCCAGAGCCAGTGCCTCGTTTACGTCGCTGACGTAAAGCCCCGGCCTCGGCCCTCCTGCGACGGTGAATATTTTGTCACCCGCAGCGGCAACCCCCAGCCCATGCCTAGGAGTCACCATCTCAGCCACTTTCAGCCACGTGTCTGAAACAGGGTCGTAAGCCTCCACCTCTCCGAAGGTCTTCACCTGGCTTTCGCCGCCGCAGACATAAATCAATCCCCCTACCACCGCGGCTGCCAATCCGCTCCTAGCCGTCGGCATGGGTTTCCTAAACCGCCATACATTTTTTTCTACATCGTATTCCTCAACAACATTTAGGTTGGTCATCGTGTTAGCCGAGACAACTCTACCACCTATTGCATACATTTTTCCCTCAACTGCGCCGGAGGTCAGATGCTCACGGGCTATAGACATCGGAGCCATGGGTTTCCACTCGTTGGATGTAGGGTCGTAGGCTTCGTTAATGTTTAGGGGCATGTTGCCCCTTGCTCCTCCCACAGCATACAACACATCTTTCACGGCTTGGGCGGTTAAGGCGGCTCTGGCAACAGGCAGTGGGCTGAGCTCCTCCCAGACATCTCTGTTGACCCTGTATGCGTATGCTTTTCTCTGTGCGTTCCACCTGTTGTCGTAGCCTCCCAATAGGTAGACCCTGTTGTTTAGGTAAACTAGCCCCACGTGGTGAAGCGGCGCAGGCATAGGGGCCAGCTCCCGCCACTTCTTAAGCTCAACGTTGTAGGAGAAGAAGTGTGAAGAAGCGTTTCCTTCGGCGGTCAACCCTCCCGCCAGAAAGAGAGACTTACCGTCCGAAACCATGGCCACCTCGGTTAGCGCCATGGGCAGAGGTTCTTCAACGAGCCAGCGTGGCTGAATACCAGTGGTGGCTGCGGTGGTTGTGCTTGTTTCCTTCGCTGTAACCTGAGTAGTATGATGTGGTTGCTGCACGACGGTGGTGGCTGGCGTAGTTAAGCTAGTATCTGTCGCTGTATTCTGAGTGGTGTGATATGGTGTCATGGTTGTTGTTTCAGTTGCCCCTGATGTGGGCCTCTGTTCCCGAACCGGGCCCGAAAAAGAATATATGAGATAGAATGCTCCAGCCGCGGCAACCGAGGCCGCCACCCCCAAAACCTGTCTCCTCCTCAATGCCGCCAAACTTAATGAAGGCGGGGTGTTGTTAAATATTTGCTGGATAACCATCATCCATGCCTGAAACTGACCGCGTAAACTCTTCCAAATTATTTATGCGGATATGCTTGATGAACGCTGTCGCCGCGTGTTTCTTCACAGCCCCCGTGCTCGTCCCTGGGCTTGCTTTCCCCATCCTGTTAACACAGTGGGGAGCGGTTTACATGGTTTTGGGGTACTTCAGCTTTCTGGTTTATGGAGTGTTGGGGGCCTTGGGATGGGCGGCGGCCTACAGGCTGTTGGATGAATCGGCTCAGGGTTACGACAAGGCCTTGACGTATCTCCAGCTATCTACGCATCTTGTCTCATCATATGGGGTGGCCTCGTCTCTCTTCATCGGAGGCTATTTGGGCGCTCGGCTCGTTTACGAGGGCAGGCCTGTTCAAGCGGTTGGAGCCATCATGGAGGTGGTGGAAATACCTGCAGGCCTCTTCATAATGCTGGCTATAGCAAGCACACTGATGGGAATCATAAACATAACGAGGCTGAAAAAATAGAGATGGGGGTGTTTATCTTCTTCTGGTTCTGGCGGCTGTCACCGCCGCACCCGCTACCGCTACCACCGCTGCGCCGGCCAGCACGTAGACCCAGGTCGGAACAACTTCGACAGTCACCTCCGTCACCCTGGTTGTAACCAATGTCTGCACCTGGGTCTGAACACGTGTCACCTCCTGGGTCTGGGTTCTTGTCACCTCGGTACTCAAAGTCTGGACAACAGTTTGTTGGACGGTGCGTTCAGCAACGACATCGGGGAGTCCGAGCGAGGTAACGAAGCCCGATAATGCTGTGGGGGCCCAGAATCCTGGCAATGGGTTGGAGACGGGGAAGATTATTCTTACTTTTCCGTCGGCTGTTGTCGCTATCGCTGGTTGTGTCATCACAGGCCCAGCTATCATTATGCGTCTCAGTTCAGCGCCCGTGTCCGCGTCAAAAACCCTGATTGTTCCATCGTTGAAAGTCGTGAATACTAAGCCGTTGGTTGTAGTGATACCTCCTCTGTAGGGCACATCGGGTATGAAGACGTTCCAGACTACGCGTCCGGTTGCGACATCTATGGCATAGAGTGTGGTGTTGGTTGGCTGAGTTGGCAGTGTTTCAAAAGCTACACCCCATCCATTGGGCCAACCGGTACCAGGTCCCACGTTTGCTAATGAGAATGCGCTGGGCGAATTGTAGACGGCTACGAACAGCCTGTTTCTAACTGGGTCGTAGGCGGGGTCGCTCTCAATCCCTCCTGTTGCAGGTGGATTTTGATAAAACTTTCCACGAGCCCTCAAGTAATTAGCGTCGTCAGTCCATTCTCCTTGCCATCTCCAGTTCATGTCCTGTGGGTTGAGTGGGTTAAGGAACTTGGAATATTTTGATGGCTTGATTCCGTATCGTGGGTCTCCGCCGTTCTTGGCCGGGTCCCATGAGTTGAAGGCCCATAATAATGAACCGTCTTCCGCGTTTAAGGCGTAGACGACACCATTCTTACATCCTTTGATTACTGCGTCGCGTCTCTGCCCACCTATCTGCACATCCTTAAGGTAGACAACGCTCCAAGAACAGTCCCAGTCATAAAGGTCGTGTGTCGTCGTCTGGACACCCCAGATGGGCTGGCCGGTCTCGATGTTAAGGGCTAGGATAGACGCGCTCCAGAGGTTGGGGCCTGGTCTGAAGGTTGCGTTCCAGTCGGGGCTAGCTTGGTTCGTCGCCACGAATGCAACACCCTTGTCTTCGTCGACGGCGTATGCTCCTCCCCAGCCGGCTCCGTTGCCTGCGTAGCTAACCTTCTCACTGGGATACCGCTGCACAAACCTTGCATACCCCCAGTCGTCGTAAAGAAGCTGCCGCTTCTGTTCGGCTGGAAGAGTCTTGATGTTGACGAGCTTCTCACCATCCCATATCCATGCACCCCTCATCTGGTCAACCATCTTCAAAGTCCACTCGGGGTCACTGCCATCCTGCGGCGGAATATGGAACGCGCGCCAAATTATCTGGGGATTGCCACGGCCCTCAAGCCAAGGCTTCAAATCAACACCCACAAAGAACCCGCGGCCGGCGCCCTGGTCTTCTGGAGTCGATACCCCTGTTACCAATATCTTACGTTTCGTGTCAATGACGAAGCTTGGCGTAGATATGTCGTAGACTCCTCTATTACCTGGGACCTGGCTCAAGTAATCAGCTGTAAACACAGGCCACCGTAGCCGTATATCGCCTGTGAACGGGTCTATGGCAACGAGGTAGTAGTAGTTGGTTATTAGAAAGAGGTATGGTCTTCCATCAATCTCGAAGATGTGTATCTGATGGAAATGCCCCCTAAAGAAAGGCTCCCAAATAGGAGGCTTTCCAGCCGTTAGTTCATCTACAAATTCTTTGGGCGGCTGCAGTGTCTGTGTCCACAACGTTTTACCAGTGGCGAGGTCTAGGGCATACACACGGTGCCAGTTAGTCACGAAGTACACTACTCCTTTGTAGACCAGCGGAGTATGTATTACTCCCTCTGAACCTGAGAAGAACGGGTCGCCCACAGATGCGGGAGGTACGGGAAAAGCCCACTTGATCTCAAGGAATTTTATGTTTTCTTTGTTTAGCTGTGTCTGTGGGCTGTAGTTCCAGTTACCGGGTACGCTGTTGTACCTAGCCCAGTCCACCGACTGCTGCTGTGCAAGAACCAGCGGCGAAAACAGCAAAACCATGAATGCCGCAGCGATGGAAAGCCGCAAATTTTTTCCAAGATTCATAAAGTTTTTACTCTATTTGTTGCATTTAAACTTTTTTAAAATAAGCATCTCTTTTGTCTCTGGGTCAGGGCGCCACCTTCTCAACCAATCGATACATGAACGGCAGGGTGTTCAGAAGATATACAGCTGCCCAGTAGTATGATGGGACCACCCGGACTCCTCCGCCTTTCTCCGCCGCTGAAACGATTGTCTTGGCTACTTTCTCAGCTTTTATGAGAGGGCCCAATGGACGACCTCCTCTGGAGTAGAAGCTTGGGTTTTGGAAGAAAGCTGTGTCGACAGAGCCGGGGCAGACAGCTGAAACTCTTATGTTGTGTTTCTTCAACTGCATGTCAAGGGCTCGTGAAAGAACTGTTACAGCTGATTTGACGGCGCAATATAGATTCATTTTAGGCACGGTGATGAAGCCTGCGAGGGAAGAGACATTTACTATCCTGCCGAACCTTTGACCAAGCATGTGGGGCAGCACTGCTTTGACAAAGTAGATAACACCCATCAAGTTTACGCTGACCTGGTACTCAACCTCCTCTAGCCCGAAGTCCTTAAACTCACCGTAAAGCCCAAAGCCGGCGTTGTTAACCAAAACATCTACGCGTCCATAATTCTCAACAGTCTCTTTGACAGTGTTGTAGACTTGCTCTTTGTCAGAAACATCGCACCGCAGCGGCTTAAACCTTCCACCGAAGGAAGCTGCTTCTTCGGCGACCTTTAGCAGCTCATCCAGCCGCCTGGCCACACCCACTACTGTCGAGCCGAGACGGGCAAACTCCAGCGCCGTCGCCCTACCTATCCCGCTTGAAGCCCCGGTGACCAAAACAACCCAATCACCATGTCTATAGGGCATCTTTCTCCAAGCTCTTGGGCATGCATTTATTTTTTAGCCTACAAAGCTTGTTAGATAATAAAGTTAATAATTAGGCTGGTTGGTCAGATGTCATGTCTTCTAGTCGGCTTGTCAAGTTCGGTATTCCCATAGTTGTCGCTTTGGTGGCTGTCGGTTTGGGAATCACGTTTCTTGCCTCACAGCCAAGTCAGCCACCCGTTACAACAACCACTAAATCTCCAACAGTCACCACTCAGACAACAACTACTCTATCACCGACAACACCCCAAACCACGACAACCATTCAAACAACCTCACCCCCGACAACAATCACAACCACTCAAACAACCCCAACCCAAACCACAACTACACCCACTTTCCAAGTTAACCTCCGCAGCTTCTTCAACACCTACATACAGGACATCTCCAAAAGGGATGTAAGCGCAGTGTCCAGCAAGTACACGTCGGCCTCGGTGGCAGTCTGGGGTGGAAAAGCCGCGGGGCTAGGCGGTACATACAGAGGCGAGGGAAACATTAGGATTCTTTACATAGCAGCACTTGGAACAGCTAAAACAATCGAGTTCAAAGAAGCAAGTTACAAGGAACGGGTTGAGAACAACATGGGAATTATCGAGAGCGAGCAGGAGATAAGCGGCAACTCCGACATACTGGGGTCCTTCACAGGCAAAGTCAAGATAACGTTGAAGGTCACAGTAGAAGGCAACAGGCCGGTGATAATCGAGGAGAACTGGGATTATCTTGAGTTTAACTACGAGAAGACTGGTGGAGCCACGACGTTTCCACAGTGGGCTGACGTCAAAGCCGGAAGGCCCATAGTCCTCGAGCCCAGCAAAAACTTCAAAGACCTTGCATGGTTTTTGAGCGATTACTTCGCTTTAACGGTTTACGCAGCCGTTGCAGCTGTTGCAGTCGTGGCTTTGACCGCTTCTCGACGGAAGAGGTAAGCAAGATGGACACCCTGAAAACCTCTAAGCTTTTTTTCCTACTAGGTATAGCTAACGGTTTCATAACCATAGCCGTCACATCCCTAATACTCATACCAGACCTAAGGCTAGCCGCAGGACCGGGTTCAGTCCTGACACACAACGGCGACGTGTGGCCCGGTGCATGGTCTTGGGTCGCATACTTCACGTTTCTGATAATAGGAGTTTGCGGCGCGTTCCTGTGGTCTCTCGCATACTATTTACTAAAATCTCTTTTCGGGGTTGAAAGGACGCCGTCACTTCTTACAAAAAGTTCTCTCATTCTGTACGAAGTAGGTCTTTTGGCAACGGTGTCTCTCGCAGGGTACGTGGGACTTGTGGGGGGGAGATTTGTCGCCGAAGGAGGGTCAGCGGTCGTCGTCACAGCCCTAATTGGGTGGGCTGTAATTCCATCGGGAGCGGCTGTTTTCCTCGCCCTTCTCGGAAACCTTCTCGGTTTAGCCAACCTTGTGCTAGCAGTGAGCAAGAGACGATGATTCTGGCTGAGAAGAAATCTCTCCATCCACACACTGCAGCACGTTATTTTCTGTTCACAACATTCGTCAACATATGTGCAGCAGTCTTAATCACCACGCCTGTACTGGTTGCGAGGTTAGCCCTGCCTCTCAAGCTCACCGAATGGCCGGGGACATGGATGTTCATAGCCTACGGGGTGTTCGTAGGGTTTGGTGTATTTGGAAGCCTTGCCTGGTCCACGATCCATTACCTCTCAGCCACGTTGTTGAACATAAAACTCTTGAGGAGAAAACTTGTCGTAACACATTTGATTCTCCACAACGTCGCCGCATACGGCGTCGGTTTTTTGATGGGATACGGCGCAGGCTACGTTGGCGGAACCGCTCGTCTTGAGGGGGTTGGCGTCGCAGTGATAACAGCTTTAATCAGCTGGACCGTTATACCTATAGGAATCCTCATATTCATCGGACTATTATCAGCCATTCTAGGAGTTTTCACAGTTCTGGACGGGTGGACGATGTCCAGAAGATGATTACACGGCGGAAAACTCTATCCCTATTAGCGGGGGCGGCCGCAGCCGGAGTCTTGGCGTCCTATGGATTATTTTCAACTCAGTCACAGACACCTAGCCAAACACGTGACATTAGAGCGGTGTTGGCAGGAGCAGGCAGGGTGAACCCTCCGGACCAGTATGTCGAGTTCATGGAGTGGTTGGCTGAGGTTTCAAAGAACATAGAGACCGGTAAAGAGCCGGCAGTGGCGTTGATGGCCGAGTCGGCTGCCTTAGCTGTGCAGAGAATAGATGGTGAGTTTTTCCTAGCCTCTGGGCTGGCCTCAAGGCTAGACGTGTCACCTTACCCTGTTCATGTTTCAAAGACACTTTCGTCACTCACGGTGGGAGCGTCAATATACGACGCCGTGGCGGTTGAATCTTTTGATGTTAATCTATTCATAAACTACTTCACACCTGTTCAAGACTTCATGGAAAAATACCGCGAATACACATATGAGAAATTTAGGCTGGATGATTTCTTGCCTGAGTCCTTGAACCTTGTCGGAGTCTATCCGCCTAAGCTGGATAGTGGTGGGGAAAAAGGGAATGTGGTCATGCTGCCCTTCAGCACGCCGACCATGATAAACTTCTACAGAAGAGACATCTACGAAAAAAACGGACACGAGCCTCCAGCGACATGGGAGGAGTATCTCGAAGACCTAAAAGCTTTGAACAACCCCTCCGAAGGATTTTTCGCGACAGCTCAGCAGGTCGGAAGTGACGTCGGAATAGTTACGGAGTTCAACAACCTTGTCCATAGCTTCGGTGGCAGGCTTTTTGAAGTAAGCGATGGCAAGATAATTCCTGTAATGGATTCTGACGCCGTTGTGGAGGCGTTGAAAATGTATTCTTCTATCAGACCTTATGCCGACCCGGCGTCAATATCCTACGACTGGGATGCCGTCGCAACTGCTATGAGACGAGGCAGGATTGTTCAGGCAATTCTTTGGCAGGATTATGCATGGATGATGGATGACCCTGTGAGGTCCGTTGTTGTCAACAAGGTCGGGTATAAGCCTAACCCAGCTGGGCCGGCTGGCTCTTTTCACCAGTTTGTGGGCGATGGCGTAGGTCTCGTAAAAAACGGTAAGAACCCAGTTGCTATGTGGCTATGGCTTCAATGGGCCACAGAGGTGGGTACAAGGATTATATTGATGCTGGACGAGAAAGCCAGAGTCGTGCCTATACGCAGAAGCGTTTTAATGGATAGAAATGTCCAGTCAACTCTGGAGAATCCAAAGTTTTCATCCGTCAAAGTAGTCAAAGAAATTTTGGAGATGAAGCAGGTTGCTTCCATACCTCCACTACCTCGGGCAAACCAGGTCTTTTTCATAATGGGGCGATACCTGAGAAGCGGATGGTCGGGCGCCGACCCGCGTCAAACTTTGAGGGAAATGAAGAATGAAATCGAGTCTCTCGACTCTCTTAGTTACTAGTGTTGGCTTCATTGTTCTTTTGCTGTTTCCTTCTCCTATCTATGCCTCGATGGAACTGAGGTTTAACTTGGTTGACGGATTTGGAACAAGCAGGTATCGCCTTATTCTCGAAATGCCTGACGAGCTTCTGATGAATGAGGAGATGAAGATAGGTTTTACTCTGTATCTGGATGAGCTTCCGCCGCTGAAACACTACACCGGATACCTCACTCTAACGTTTACTCTAGTCTCAGAAAATGGACAGATGATATCCAGAACAAGCATAAGCAACAGAATGGAGCCCTATAAGGTGGACTACATCTACCCGGGACATCGATGGGGCCCTTACGTTTTGACGCTTAAGCCGGACTACTCAAGGCTTCAGGGTGAAACTAGTGTATCGGTGTATGTGGTCCTCGACGTTGAAGAATATGTTGAAGACCAGCTTGGTGTCCCAGTTATACCCACGAAGCCGAGTCCCGAAACGGTCTTTGCCGGCGCGATTAAAGTTTCGCAGCCGCTGCCGCTTTTAGAGACGGGTTTAGCTGGATTCGCTATAGTTGTTTTGGTTGTGGCATATCTCTACATTAGACGAACTAGAAAACCTCCACGCTAGCCCCTGTTTCGCGCCAATACCTCATGCCAGAGAACGATCACCGCTGCTATGGCCGCTATTACTCCGCCCAACAGGAAGTTGAAACTAACGCCTCTGATGAAAGAGTTTATCTCGATCACTCCGCCCTCTAGGAATTTTTCGTAACCTATGCTGTAGTCGAGTATTATTGTCGACAACGCGATGCTCAAAGTTTGGCCCAGATGACGCATGAAACCCATCAAGCCGTTAACTTGCGCCCTTGTCTCTGGTTCAACAGATGCCAGCGCCGAGTTTGTGTTAGGTGCCGCGAAAAGCCCGATTCCAATACCTAGGATTGTTAACGATATCGCCACGTAGATGATGCTGCTTTGCTGAGAAACAAGAGATAAGGCGAAAAGGGCTAAGGAGCATATGAACAAACCAAGCGTGGACACCGCCGAATACCCATATTTATCTGAAAGAAGCCCGCCTATGGGTGACACCGCGAGAACAGTCAGAGGAAGAACCCCGAGAACGAAGCCGGCGGTCACAGGGTCCAAACCCATTAACGCTGTCAAGTAAAAGCTGACCACGACCCATACACCATGATGGGCCGAGTACAGCAACAGTATCGCTAGAGATGCAGACCTCAGCCGCGTGTTTGTCGACAAAAGTTTTAAAGGTATGACTTGGGAATCGCTTTTTCTTCTCTCCCTGAAAACATAGAGCATTACGCTGAGAAGACCTAACGCAACCATAAGCCAAGCTGGGAAGCTTATGTAGAAAAATGGCCTTAAGTAGAGGCCGAAAATCCGTACCTCCTCCACCAAAACCTCGATAATTCCTTTGTGGATTGGCCAAAGCGTGACTCCGCCCAGAAGATTGAACACACCGATTAGCAAAAGAATTCCACTGAGCCAGTCGATTTTCTCTGCAGACTTTTTATGCAGGGCCTTTTCCCTTGGATAGGTTATGTAAACGAGGGCTGCTGAAACCAAGCACACAGGGACGTTGAGCAGGAACACGTCCCGCCAGCCAATAAGGCTCGTCAAGGTCAGAATAACCCCTCCCAGCAGCGGTCCCATCAAAAGCGCCGAATAGATTACTGCAACGTGCACACCCATGGCGAGGCCTCCCCCCTTCTCCTCGAAGACATCAACTATCAAGGCACGGCTATTGGCTAAGACCAGCGCTGCACCGATTCCCTGAAGAGCTCTGTAAACGAGAAGCTCGTAGATTGTGAAAGCTGTGCTAGAGAGATAGGCTGCGGAGGCGAAGATGAGCAAGCCTACGATAAACATGTTTTTCCGGCTCTTGCTGTCAGAGTACTGGCCCAGCAGCGGCATCAAAGCCGTTATCACTATCAGATAGGTTATGGGAACCCAGCCTGCCACGGTTATGTGCGCTCTCAGGTCGCTGCTGATGGTTGGGAGAATAATGGCGACCAGCCCAGTGTCGAGAGGCGGAGGCAGAGTGCCTGCGTTAATTGCTGCCGCCGCCAGCCATCTTCTGAGTTGAGCCTTTTTCTCCAGTATGTCTCCTCCCTCTTCTGGTTAGCATTACTATACCTACTATGACAGCGGCCCCCACAGCCACCAAAACAAACGCTTCACCGAGGCTCAGACCGGTTCCTTGGCCTTGGACTGTCTGGGAAAGTTTGAAGGCCGCCACGACACCCGGCGTATAGGTGCCCCCGAGCTCCCCGCCTCCCGTTGGCACAAGCAGAATCGGCTCACCCTGAATGTCCGTGGAGATGCTGACCCCCGCTGCACCGAGGCCTCCGAGGCTAATCCTTCTGAGAAGCCTGCCTGTCTCGGCGTCAACCATGTAGAGGACACCTGCACGGTCTACTGCGTAAACAACTCCGCCGCTTACTACTACGCTTGCCGCCTGATATCTGTTGGGCATCTCAAACTTCCAAAGGATTCTACCCGTTCTTATGTCTACTGCGTACAAGGTCGAGTTCTGCTGAATCGATGGGTCGATTTGGCTTATGAAGCCTTCGATAACCTCGTTTTTGTAGAAGACAGGGCCTTTAGAGATTCTGTGACATGCCCTCTGCGTAGCTACGTACAGTATTCCGTTGGCGAAGGCCGGGGGAGACTCCACCCCGCCCTGCGCTCCGGGGCAGTATGTTTTTCCGACCAGTACCTCTGTGGATAGTGTCATGTCGGCGTTTTCCCCTGCGTTCACGTTATAGATGTTTAGCTCTTCTCCTCCTATTTTGATGGGCGGGTAGATGGGTTGACCGGTTCTGGCGTCGAGAACATAGATGTAGTCTGATTTCGCCGCCGCCATGACAACTTTTCTTGGAGCACCGGCTATCTCCACGTCGGCGAGTATCACACTCCAGCCCGGCTCAACAGCAACCAAAGCATGGGGTATCGTTTGGTAGAACCATAGCAAGTCACCTGTCGAGGCGTTTAAAGCAACAATACTCATTGTGTAAAGGTTTGGCCCCGGCCTCTCGGCTGCGTCATACACAGGTGAAGGCTGGCCCACGGTCGCGTAGAGAACTCCGCTGGATTCGTCCACGGCTATCAAACCCCATAATGCGCCGCCGCCTATCAAACTGTTCGAGCCCCGGTCGTTTGGATAGGGCCTGATGTTTCCCCGGGGAACCCCTGTCCTTACACCGTCGCCTGTCTCAACCACGTATTTGAGGCCCCATTCTGGGTCTCCTCCCGCAGGAGGCACAGAAAACCAACGCCACACAAGGTTGAAGTTGTTGATGTCGTATGCCGCGATAAACCCTCGTCCACCGAAAGCAGCCGTCGAAGCCCTAACTATGACGAGGTTTCTGTAGACTATGGGCGCCTGCTCACCCCAGTAGAAACCCGTGTTCCCCGGCACGTTGCATATGGTTTCTCCCTGTACGATGCGTAGGGGGCGCCCGTTAGATGCGTCCAAAACATGAACAGAACAGTCGGAAGCCATCATGTAGATGGCGCCGCCGTGGTATGAGATGGATTTCTGGTTAGCCACGTAAGCCCAGTAGGGTTTGCTGGTAAAGGTGGTCATGTTAACTTGATACTGCCACACCAAGTTTCCTGTGTCAGACCTTAACGCAACTACTCTGTTGTAGGGAGTGGCGAAATACACTATGCCGTTGACGACCAGAGGCGTTGTTTCTATACCCTGTAGAGGAGCTAACGACGGTATTCTGAAAGGATTTTCAGGCACCTGATAAAGCCATGCGAGGGCAAGCCTGTCAACGTTCTCCTTGTTTATGGCTGTTTGTGGGCTATAGTTAGTGTTCTTGAAGTCGTATGCAGGGAGACTCCATTCGTATCTCTCCTGACCTACGCCGACGGCGTTTAGTGATGCGAGAACCAGAAAAAACAAGAGACTGGCCTGCGTCATCTTCCGCAACATGATCTTGGAATCATCTTTCGACAGTGATAAATAAGTGATTCTTCAACTATTCTACATACACTAATAAAATTTTATAAATCGCCTGTTCGGTAATAAACATCCAGTGTCAGAGATTTTAGTCGCCGAAAACGTGTCGAAGAGATACGGTAAACATGAGGCGCTTGCTGATGTTAGCTTCAACGCTAGGAAGGGTGAGGCGTTGGCTATTTTAGGCCCTAATGGAGCGGGCAAAACCACTCTGCTAAAATGCTGTCTCGGCCTTCTCGACTTCGACGGGAAAATCACCGTCGACGGTGTCGATGTAGGTACAAACGGCGCTGTAGCTCGGTCTAAGATGGGATACGTTCCCCAGAAAACAGCACTCCACGACAAGCTTAGAATAATCGACGAAATGAAGCTGATGGCTCGTATTAAAGGGATTAGAGACGAGCAGAGATGCCGCGAAGTTCTGGAAATGCTTGGGTTTTGGGAGAGGAGAAAAGACCCCGTTGGAAGTCTTTCACAGGGGATGAAGCAGAGGCTGATGCTAGGGTTCACTCTGTTGGCAATGCCTGATGTTCTTCTTCTCGACGAGCCCCTAAGCAACATAGACGTCGAGGGGCAGATTTCGCTCTTGAACCAGCTAGATGAGATTAAGCGAGAGGGAAAAACAATCCTCATTTCATCCCATATCGTCGGAATGGGTAATGTTATTGACCGTGTGCTTGTACTTAACAAAGGCCATGTGGCAGCTTTCGGAGAAATTAATGAGGTGCTGAGCAGGCTGAGGGTCAGAAACAAGCTTTACATCAAGCTGAACGATAAAGAGGCCGTAAGCAGGGCGCTTGAAGAAAAGCTCATGCAACAAGGCGATGTTTACGCTGTGCAAAGAATGGATGAATGGCTGATAGTGGAGTGCGAGTCACGTGACAAGGCTAGGGTAATATCCATAGTGTTGGATAGCGGTTACCAGCTAGCTGACATAGTGTCCGAAGCCGTTAGCCTTGAGAGACACTACTACGAGTTAATAAAGAGGTGATGGATAGTTTGGCTTCAGCCACTCTTGCTCTAACGGTGCACACGTTTCTGGAGGGGTTGCGGGCGAGATGGGTAATAGTTTATACTTTGGTTTTCTTCATGCTGGCGATAAACGTGCCCATGATCGTCTTGATATCGGCGAGGTACCTGCCTCCAGATTATCTAGAAGCCTATCTAACGGGGCTGATGGCTCTCTCCTTCCCATTTCTACCTCTTCTATCGCTTCCACTAGCTGCGACCTCAATAGTTGATGAGAAAGAAAGCGGTTTACTGGAGTACATGCTGTCGAACCCGGTTTCGAGGCTGAGTTATCTGATGAGCAAGTTGGCTGGCTTGTTTCTCTCCACGACCCTTGTGGTAGTGGGCGGCTATCTAATAGCGGCTTTTCTCTCCTATGGGATTAGAATAAACCAGATGGGCGCTATTCTTCCGCTACTAGGTTCGGCGATGCTCCTGAACACCATAATGCTTCTGCTAGGCCTCCTGATATCAATTGTCTCAAAAAGGAAAATAACAGCCATGATGATAGGCATATTTTTCTGGTTTATGTTCACCGTCCTCAGCGACATAGGCTCCCTAAGCATACTGGTGAGTATAGCTGGCGCAGCTCCCATCGTATTGTTTTTGACAGCGCTAAACCCAATAGAAGCAGCTAGGTTGCTGGGCATCTACGGAACACGCAACGTCGGGTTCACGGAGCTCGGAAGCATTGGATTGATTTTGCGGCAGCTGATAGGCGAGGGAGCACCATTGTTTATCCTTAGCGTTCAGCTAATGTGGGTTGGCTTGCTGCTGATTCTATGCATCAACATATTCATACGCTCCGAGATTCTCTAGACCTTCTTAACACAAAGAACAGGCTTGTTAAAGCCGAGGCCGCTAAGACAACAACAATAACATACAGCACCCAGCCTCCACCGGAGAAATCTGCTATGTTAAGCTGCATCGTGACTGTTCTCGTGATGGTTGTATGTTCAGTGATGACTGAAACCGTTCCGTTTTGTTCCATATTCTTGGGTAAAAGTCTGAATGATGCAATGTAACCGGGGTCGGTGACTGAGCTCATGGCTATTATTATACGCGGCCCACCCTCCACGTCGACGCCTACCGTTGCATGAGAGAGTGTGGTGCCTATTGCAGGTTTGCTGTATTTGATTTCGCCGTCTTTTTCTGAAAATATGTAGAGTCCTGAAGAAGAAGTTTGAACAAGTACGATATCCGAGGCGGCTGAGATAAATGAGCTGCCCACACCCTCCAGCTTCTTCTCCCAGAGAAGACGGCCTGTTGAGAGGTCAACCGAGTAAAGCATTAGGTTTGACTGCTGAGATTGGCTGAAGACGTTTTTAGACCTTAGCGGCGGCTTTACCTCGATGCTTTCGCTGTAGAGGGGAAATGCGTAGTAGACGCTTCGGCTGTTAGGGTTTACGGCATAGCTGAGCAAGGCTTTAGGAGGCGGGGAGACGGTGACTGTTTTTCCAACCTGAACACCGTATCCCATGTATGGCGTGTTCATCTGGTTTGTGTCGTGAATGCTTAACTGGGACAGGTTGCCTCCTGTATTGACAGGTGGTTCGAACATCCAGAGCATTTGGCCTGTGTCTTTGTCAAGGGCGTAGAGAACCCCGTTGCCGCACAGCGCCAGCACGGTGTTCCCCACGAGGGAGACACCGCCGTTGCATCCGTAGCCCCAAACATCATGCGGAATGGCTTGAAATAGCCACAGAACCTCGCCCGTCTCAACTTTGAGCGCTAAAACGGAGGAGGAGGGTATGTTGGGTCCTCTTCTGCCCTCAGCGTCGAGGGAAGGCATCGGATGCGATACACCCACGTAAACAACTCCAGCGTCCTCATCTAAGGCCCATCCGTTCATCCAGCTAGCCATGACTCCTGCTTTGGGAGGCGAGCCAGCCGCCGCCATCCAGTCGTTTAGAAGCAGGTTTTCATCGAAAGCTTTTAGGTTCACCACATCGTCACCATCCATAGCCCATGCGTATCTTGTGTTTTTCACAAAGTTTAACGTCCACTCTGGCGTGTTATGTGTCTGCGGCGGCATCAGGAAAATGCGCCAAACCCTTCTCACACCCTCCTGGCTCACTGCATATCCGTCGATAAACCCTCTGCCAGAGTTCTCAGTATCGGGGGAAGTGGAGCCTGTGATTAAGATGTTTCGCCTACTGTCGTAGGCTATGTTGACAGGTATGCCTCCGTATTTTCCTATGTTGCCGTCAACAGCCTCATTTGGCGTCAAGAGGTCTACGGCGTGGACAAGTCTTCCAGTGAAAGAGTCCAGTAAGTAGATTCTCTGCCAACTTGTTCCAACAACCAGCAGCTCGTCGCTCCCTGCCTTGACGAGTAGGACCTGATATATGTGACCAAGCCGTTCAGACGAGACGCTTGGGTTTAAAGCAGGCGGCGGCTGCAGCTCTATCGTCCAGAAAATCTTACCACCTCTCAGGTCGAAGGAATAGACAAGATAGCCGTTTGTCACAGCATAGCCGACTCCATACTTGACCAGTATAGGATGAGTCACTCCATGAATGCCTCCAACCCTTGAGGGCGGGACGGGGAGAAACCACTCCTGAAAAAGCTCACCTACGTTGTCGCTTGAGAGACTCGATGCGTAGCTGTATTTCATGTTATGCGGGCCTGCTCCGGCTGAAAGCCATTCTCCGCCGGTTGTCTGAGAGTTTGCTGAACTGAACATTGTTAACAGCATGATTACCGACAAAACCAGAGCTAGAGCCCGCATCTTGCCCATGTAAATAACCAAAGCTATTAAGCATTTCCAAAAATAACGGAACACTCAAATCAAACTGGTTCGGAGGCCCATTGAATGGGGTTCGCTCGAATTTTGATGCTGGTGGCTGCTGCCGCGGTCACTGCTACAGCTTTATTCACCATCTTCTTTATGGTTGAGCAGTCTGAGGCTGGTGAAAAAACTACTACTGTTTACATGTATGAATACTACTTTTCCCCAGATGAAATCACAGTAGGGCGGAACGTGAAGGTTTTGATTGTTTTCGTCAACAACGGCACCTATCCACACAACGCTTACTTGAGTCAGGAGAAAAAGGATTTGGCGCCCGTTCTTTATCCCGGCGACTCTGCGTCGGTCGAGCTTTTTTTCAGGGAAAGAGGTGTGTTCGAGGTTTTATGCACAGTGTCTTACCCGGCACCGGTCAGCCATTATGAGTTGGGGATGCGTGCGAAAATCGTTGTGCGGTAGATGCAAGTCTGAGAAAATGGTATAGTTGGCATGCATTTCTCTTGACATTAACTTTTTCTGTCGAGCTGAGCTTCCTTCACTGAAAAAGCTATGAACAGGTGCTTCGCCATTTACCTCCATGGAGCTTAGATGGGTTGCGGTGGTTTTGTTGACGCTGTTTATCTGGGGGGTCTGGGGTGTTGTGGCTCGTGTGGGTGCTTCGGCGCTTGGTTGGCGGGACAGTGCAGCGGTCGCAGCAATAGGCCACATGATAGTTTCCTTGATGTTCATAATTAGCTCAAGGGCCCAAGTTATTCCTGCCAGCCAAGCTTGGTTTGCTGCGCTTCTCGCGGGGGCCCTGGGCTTTCTCGGAGCAGTTGCCTTTTACCTCGCTTTAGACTTGAATCCGTCCTCCATAGTTGTTGTCGCCACATCGCTGTATCCCCTCGTAACACTGATTCTTTCCTACCTATTTTTCAACGAGGCCCTCACACTGAGGCAGATTATCGGCGTAGCTTTCGCTCTCACCGCGCTGGTCCTTATCTCAGGCGAATAGACTCATGTTTAAAATGTTCCAGTATGAGGAGAAGCCATGAGCGTATTACCCAACTTCATAGCCGGCCAGTTTGCCGAATCCAAGTCATCGGAGAAAATTCCAGTCAAAAACCCCGCCTTTGACACAGACATCGCCTATGTTCCTGTAAGCACCGAGGAAGAGGTTGCTGCAGCCGTTGAAGCAGGGGTTGCTGCTTTTGAAAAGTTTCGGAAGACAGCGCCCACGGAGAGGGTATCCTATCTGTTGAAGATTCGCGAGTTGATGATAAGGGATACTGAGCTGCTTGCTAAGATACTTGTGGACAACCATGGAAGAACCTATGCCGAGGCTGTGGGAGAGGTTAAACGTAGTCTAGAAAACGTCGAGGCAGCGGCATCGCTTGCCTACACTTTGGCTAAGGGCGAGAAAATGGTCAACATCTCTCCAGAGATAGACCAGGAGCTTATCAGGGAGCCGCTTGGCTGTTTCGCTGTGATTACGCCTTTCAACATCCCGCTGCACGCGTGGTCCTCCTACGTGCCCTATGCTATAGCTCTTGGGGCCACTGTTGTTCTTAAGCCGAGTGAGGTAACGCCTGTTGTCGCTAACGAGGTGGCGCGGATTGTGAAGGAGGCCGGTGTTCCCGCCGGTGTAATGTCAGTTGTCCATGGAGACGGTAGAGTTGCGGAGAAGTTGGTCAGGCATCCTGATGTTCAGGGAGTGGGTTTCATCGGTTCCACGAAGACGGGGAAGTTTCTATATGAGCTGGCTGCGAAAGAGGGGAAGCGGGCGTCCATAAACGCAGGGGCCAAAAACCATCTTATTGTGATGCCTGATGCAGACTTTGTGAAAACAGCTGATGCAGCTGTGTCATCTTTCTTCGGAATGTCGGGTCAACGGTGTCTGGCTGCCTCAAACCTTGTCGTTGTCAAGGGTGCTGAGAGGGTGGTTGACTTGGTGCGGGAAAGGTCGGCGCTCAAACTTGGATATGGAATGGATAAGGAGACTGAAATGGGGCCGATGGCATCAAGAGCTGGGCTTGAGAAGGTCATGAAATTTATCGAACTCGGTGAAGAGTATGGGAAGCTTCTTGTCGACGGAAGAAAGAACAAGCCTGTTAAGCCTTTGAACGGTTACTTCGTGGGCCCAACAATTTTCACCGACATATCTCCAACCGCCCCGCTCGCCAAGGAGGAAATATTCGGCCCCGTCGTGTCAATTCTCCACGCTGAGAGCCTTGATGCAGCAATTGAGCTGATAAACAAAAACACGCCCTACGGCAACGCCGCATCAATTTTCACGTCAAACCCCAACACTGCCCGCCGATTTGTACTCGACGTAAACGTGGGAAACGTGGGAGTAAACATAGGAGTTCCACAGCCCATGGCATATTTTCCACTCGGTGGAAGAAAGCAGTCCTTTTTCGGAACAGCGCATAGCCGCGTCGACACCATAAGATTCTTTACAGAGCACAAGATTGTGACAACGAGGTGGTGGTGATGCCTGAGGCTGCACCCGGCGTAGCAATACGTAAAGTAGCTGTCTACGTTGACGAGGTTTTCATGGAGATGGGGAAAGGGCTGCAAAAGCCTGTGAGAAAAAGCGCCGCAGCAGCGGTGATAAAGAATCCTTACGCTGGCAGATACGTGGATGATTTGCAGCTGCTTATTGATGCGGGAGATTTCTTAGGCGGGTTTTTGGCGAGGAAGGCTCGCGAGGCGCTGGGTATCGCGCCGGCCGATGTGGAGAGTTACGGCAAAGCAGCTATAATCGGTCTAGGTGGTGAGCTTGAGCATGGCCACGCTATTCTTCATCCAAAGTTTGGCCGTGGTCTGCGCGAGGAATGCGGTGGACAGGATGTGTGCAAGGCCATAATTCCTTCATCGGCTAAGCTTGGGGCACCGGGCACGGCCATCGACGTCCCTCTGCATTATAAGAGAGCCGCCTTCGTAAGAAGCCACTACGACGCCGTGGAGGTTCGTGTTCCTGACGCGCCTTTACCCGATGAAATAGTTGTAATCGCCGCTGTAACCGACTCGGGCAGGCCATTGCCGCGGATAGGGGGTTTGCGTAAAGAGGAGGTAAAGGGTGAGGATGGCCTTCGCTAGTAGAACCATGGTGCAACTTTTCTCTTCACAAAGTCAACTATTCCATTTCGGAAGAAAGCAAGAAGAAGCATCAAAATCAAGCCGTAGAGGAGCTGAGTAAGCGGTCCCAGAAATCTCAAAGATTCGTTGACGACCGCTATGATGGCTGAGCCTATGTATGGGCCGAGGAGTGAAGTTCTGCCTCCGAGAATCACTATTATCTGCACAGGCAGGTCGATTGAGCCGAATGCGTAGTATGATGGCGAAATTAGCTGTGAGAATAGGCCGTACAAGGCCCCTGAGAACCCTAGCAACGCTGATGCAAGCAAAGATGTCAAGGTCTTAACCCGCTGCACGTTAATCCCGACCAGCTCTGCACTCAGCTCATCGTCTATGATACATCTATACGCGTAGCCTGTTCTCGTGTAATAGATTAGATAGAACGCAATCACTGTGACTATGAGTAGCGTGGTTAAGGCGATGTAGTAGTATCTCATGTAGTATGGTAAATTGTCTAAAAACAAGAGGCTAACTCCTCTTATCCTGAAACCTGTCTCTCCGCCTGTCAAGTCGACTAGGCCTGTGACAAGGTTGCTGAACACAAGTGTGATGGCGAGGGTGAAAATTCCGGTAAAAATTGCGACGAGTTTGCGTCTCACGGAGAGGATGCTGACAGCCAAGCCGATGAATGCGACGACAACCGTTGATAATGCGACAGCCCCTACTGGCCCAGCTATACCGTCTCTCAGGATAATTCCTGTGATGTAGGCTCCTATTCCGGTGAAGGCGCCTATGCAGAGGAAGAGCTGTCGAGTGAATCCGAAGAGGAAGTTGAAGCTGTAGGCGAATATCGTGAAGAAAGTCATCTGCGCAAGTATGAAAACCGCATAGGGTGTGTTGATGAAGGGAAGGGGTAGTGCTATGTAGATGAGTATTAAAGCGGCCAGCACATACAGCCTCGTTTTTACGTGTTTATCGGTCACCATCTCTCACCAAGTATTCCATAGGGCCTTGTGAGCAGCAGCACCATGATGAGTATAAGCAGGGCGACATATGCGAGATAGGTTCCCACGACGACGACAAGAAACGTGTAAACAACACCTATCACGAGTCCAGCGGCTATAGTTCCCGACACACTTCTTATTCCACCCACCACAGTCACTAGCAAACCGAGTATAGTGAATTCGAGACCGCTCTCGGGAGCAACTGTGGCTATAATGCTTCTTACGATACCCGCCAAGCCAACTAAAACGCCGCCCACCATGAAAACAAGCATCCTATATTTTTTCACGCTTACACCAACCAGCAACGCCCCTGTCTCGTTCTGTGTAAGTGAGCGAATAGCCCGGCCGCTCCACGTTTTCTTTAGGAATAGATAGATGCCGAGAAGTATGACGGCCGATAAAACGCCCGCTAACAATTGTGCTGTTCTAAACGATAAGCCGAGAACCTCTATGTTTGGAGTTGGCAGATTCACAGTCAAATAAGCAAGTGGAAAGGTGGTGATTATTCCGCTGTGCAGGAAAATCGAGAAAGCCAGGGTTATGTAGAGACCGAGCAACACTCTTTCCTCGCCCTCAAGCTTGTAAATGGGACTCAAGACTACACGGTCAAGAACAACCGCAACAGCAAGTGTAGCCGCGATACCCACGATGAGCGCAAGCGGCAGCGGCAAGCCAAGCAACCCGGAAAGAACAGCTGCAGTTACTGTTGTGACTACAAGAAGTTCTCCATGCGCCAGATTGAGCACGCCCGCCAAGCCGTATATCAGCGTCAGACCGGCTGCAATAAGGGATAGAACAAGGCCGAACACAACACCGTCTAGAAGGTATAGTATTATTGATGCAGCCATCTACATCCCCATGTATTTTCTCAGAAAAGTCCTAGAGTATACGGCTTCCTTGATGTCGCCTTCATACACGATGCGCCCGTTTGATAACACATAGCCTCTGTCGCTGAGCTGAGCAGCCTGCACGGTCCGCTGCTCTACAAGTAGTATGGAGAGCTCTCTCTTAGTCTCCATGAGTTTTCTCAATGCTTGGAAGATGGTTTTCACGAGGAGTGGTGCCAGCCCTGTTGATGGTTCGTCCAATAGAAGTAGCTTCGAGTCCGTCATCAGTGCTCTTCCTATGGCAAGCATCTGCTGCTCGCCTCCGCTCATGGTGCCAGCCTTCTGAGACGCCCGCTCCTTCAGCTTAGGGAAGATGCTGTAAACCATTTCAAGGTTTTCGTCTAATTTTTGGCGGGCCCGTTTGTTGAAGGCGCCGAGTAAGAGGTTTTCGTGAACAGTCATCAGCGGGAAAAGCTCTTTCTCAGCTAAGGCAAGAGCCACACCTTCTTCGACAATTTTCTCCGGAGGCTGGCCGTCAATCCTTTTCCCTTCAAGCAGAACTTTTCCTTTCTTGGGTTTTATGATTCCCGCGATTGTTTTTAGCAGAGTGGTTTTGCCTGCTCCGTTGGGGCCAAGCACCGCCACCACCTCGCCCTTCTCCACAGTCAGCGAAACATTCCAGAGAACCTGTATGTCGCCGTATCCCGAGTCCAAGCCCTCAAGCTGAAGAAGGCTCGGCAACCCCTCTCTCACCCAGATACGCCTCCACAACTTCCTGGTCCATTACGACTTCTTCAGGTCTTCCCTCAGCCAGTTTCGCCCCCTGATTAAGCACAGTCACCTTATCTGCGAGAGAGGCGACCGCGCTTATCACATGCTCCACCCAGACAATAGTCAGCCCATATTCTCTCCGCAGGTCTCTAAAGAGATCTACCGCCTCCTCGACCTCCGCTGTGTTAAGCCCGCTCATGTACTCATCAACCATAAGCACCCTAGGCTTCGAGGCGAGGGCCCGAGCTAGTTCAACCTTTTTCCTCTCCTGAAGGTTCAGCAAACCCGCTTTCATCTCCGACTTCTCAGCAAGACCAAGCCTGTCTAAAAGAGTTGAAACATGTTTCTCCAGCTCCGTCCTGTCAACTCTCTCGTTGAATAACCCGCCGGCCAAGACGTTTTCCCAAACCGTCAAATCCTTGAAAGGCCTGGGAATCTGCAAAGTCCTGCTCATGCCAAGTTTGAATATCTCATGAGGAGGCTTTCCCGTGATATCTTTTCCGTCAAAGAATATTTTCCCCGCCGAGGGCTTGTACACACCGTTGACAACGTTGAAGAGGGTGGTTTTTCCCGCACCGTTAGGGCCGATGATGGCCCTTATCTCATTAGCCTCAATCTCTAGATTGATGTTTTTCAGGGCCGGTAATCCTCCAAAATACTTTGTAACATCAACACATCTAATTAGCGTGGCCAACCCGTTAACCACTCCTATGTAGAAAAATAAAAAGATGGTTATTTCTCGGGCACGTACGGCTGCACAGGCGGGGATATGTAGAGTGTTTCGATTACCCAGTTGGCGCCGGGGTTGATGCTTCCCGGGTTACCTTGCTTGATTACAGCCAGTCTCATCGCAGGCTTCTTTATCTCACCCCATTCGGTGTAGGAGAGAGGCCAAGCAAATATCGGCGAGTTGTATTCGCTTGTCCGTATGTGGTTGGCTACGGTAACAGGGTCAACTGACCTGGTCTTCTCAACTGCGTCAGCTATCATCATGACCGTTACGTAGCCCGTGACAGCGTTGTGGTCGAAGAATTTTCCATATTTTTGATAGAACTTTTCGGCGAGCTGCTTGTACTCGGGTGCCTCGGAGTTGACACATGTGGTTGTCACTAGTTTGCCGAGGCCGATGTCTCCTACACCTCTCAACATCAGCTCGGGAGGCTGCACCGAGGCGATGTAGTACGCGGACTGGAAACCGAGCTCGATGGCCTGTTTTGTGATTGTTGGGAAGCCTGGTGGATGTCCGGTGAGTATCATCACCTCTGGTTGCAGAGGCTGGAGCTTGCGTAGAACTGTTGTAAAGTCTGTTTCACCCAGAGGCGCCTCCTCAATCTGGTACTGTACACCCTGTAGCTGCTTCAGCCTTTGGTCCAAGACATCTCTGATGGCGAATCCCCATTCGTAGCTGGCTATCACGACTCCGACACGTTTGTAGCCCTTGTCGCGTACAAAGTTCGCCAAGAGCTCGCCATTGGTGGGTGCGGGTGGGAGACAGGTTCGGAAAGTGTATCGCGACTCCTTGGTCAAAATCGTGTGGGAGCCGGCCGCCACGAGGAACAGCGGCACCTTAGCCTGCTCGGCCTCGGCTGAAAGAACAGCGCCAATCCCGCTCGAAATTGTTCCGACAACCGCCGTCACCCTGTCGACCTCGGCCATTCTCTTGAAGATGGCCACAGCCTCTTTAGCGTCGTTCTTCTCGTCAGCCTCGACGAGGACAACACGGGCACCGAGAACACCTCCTCGGGCATTTAGCTCGTCGACAGCGAACCGCATGCCGTCAAGGGTGTAGGAGCCGTAAACGGCAAAAGGCCCCGTCAAAGGAACCAGTGCACCGATTTTAACCTCTGACGCTCCAAGTCTTTGCTGAGATAGAAAGAGAAAGCCCGCAGAGGCAGCGACAGCAGCGACAACAACCACCGCAACAATAGCGACCAATACGGACCTTTTCACAGCCGCATCACCTAAAACTCCGACATTTAAGTCTATACATTATCTATAAGCGGCAAAAGCTCATCAGTGATTTTACGCAGCTGACTCTCCTCATAGGTCACCGGGTTGAGGACAATCCAGTCAACGCCTTCGAGAGACTTTATCCGGTTCTTTATTTTTTCAGCCAACTCTTCTACGGTGCCGTATAGGTAGAAGGTTCTCCAATAGTCTAGGTTCATGCCCGAGTAGAGTGAGAAACGTTTGACAGCCTCTTCGTCGCTGCTGCCCGGACTCTTTATGTAGATGAAGTTGGAGTATACTTTTTGGATTTTGTATGGGTCGCGTCCCAGCTCTGTGGCGTATTTCTTGACCTTCTCCCAGTCCTGTCTCGCCATCTCCGGTGTAGAGCTTGAATGGGGTATCCAGCCATCGGCGAATTTTGCAACACGATACAGCACCCTGTCTATTCCTTTGGCCGCGGCGCCGTAAAGTATTTCATGAGGCTGGCTGCCTCCCCCAATCCAAATAGGAGGATGAGGCTTTTGGAGAGGCTTCGGCTCCAGAACCAAGTCTCTCACGTTGAAGAATTTTCCCTCGAAAGTTATCTTGTCATCTGTCCACAGCTTCTTAAGAAGAACAAGATATTCATCCATTATCGCGCCCCGTTTCTCCAGCGGCGTATTCAAAAGCCTGAACTCGTCAGGGTTCCACCCAACACCTGCTCCGAGAACAAAACGACCCCCAGAGTAAACATCCAGAGAAGCAAGCTGTTTCGCGAGAAGATACGGGTTTCTGAACGGTAGCACAAGTATCATGGGCCCTATGATGGCTTTTCTGGTTGCAGCGGCGATGAAGGAGAGAGCTATCAAGGGGTCGTGCCAGCTTGTTGAGTAAGCTGGCCTAGATGTTAGAAGATGATCAATTACGAAGAAACCCTCAACGCCTAGGTCCTCAGCTTTCGCTACATAATTTTTCAGGGTTTCATAGGAGGAGAATTCACCGGGCCTCGCGTATGTGGGTAGCCGTAAGCCGAGCTTCATCAGTGACCAGCCTCCGGTAACTTTGCCGAGCCTTCTGTCTTGATTGAGCGGGTTGGCGGCGGAGTCATTCTGCTGCGTCCCACGCGTGGAACACCGTCAATCATTACCATAGCTATACCCGGAATATCTCCTATTGAAAAAGCTTCTACCGCATCCTTTGCCACGGAGCCGTATGGCGCGTCGATAACCACGAGGTCTGCTGGCCGACCTGTTTCAATAATTCCTTCTCTCAGCCCAAAGACTCTTCCCGTGTTGCCTGATGCGGCGCATACAATCTTTTCAGCCTCGACATCTGTGTTAGAGGCTATAAAGGATATGGTTCTGATTATTCCGAGGGGGATGACGCCTGTTCCCGATGGTGCGTCGTTTCCTATTATGAGCCTGTGAAGCTCGTTTCTATGCTTGAGAATCCTGACGGTCTCCAGCATCGAGCGGAAGTTCCCGCATTGGACAACCTCGATGGCGGAGTTGAGGTTTTCAATTATTTTTCTTATGTCCTGTAGGGATGGAGACGTTGGGCCGCCGTTTATATGTGACACGACATCGGGCCTGACTTTAAGAACTACTTCCGCGTTGTTTATTGTGCTTCCGGGAATAGATGCTCCACCTGTATGGATGACCACCTTCATACCATGTTTCTGTGCCGTACGAACCATGGCAGCGGCCTCATCGGGGTCTTGCACACTACCGAGACCCACCTCGCCTACAAGCCATACCCCGGCTCTGACAACTTCTTCAAAATCTGCATCGGTCATCCCCTTTTCGAGTAGAAGAGCACCGGCGTGTATCTTGGCGCCCAGTGGGTGAATGTTTTTGAATGATTTGTGTGCGATGATTGCGAGAGCCTTTGATGCTTCCTTATCGCCTCTCGGTCTTCCAGGTAGATGCACCTCGCCCGCTGAAATAAATGTTGCCACCCCGCCGTGGACCGAGGATTCTATGAAGCCGAGTGTGTTCTGCCGCGGTGTGAAGTCTCCGAAGACTGGGTGGACATGTGAATCAAAAAGCCCCGGCATAACTGTCATGTTGTTGATGTCGAAGACGCCGTCCGCCTGCCGTGAAATGTTCCAACCCACCTCCTCAATCACACCATCCTTAATGTAAATGCTATTGCCCTCAGCCACCGGTTTGTTGATGTCTCCTGTCAGTATTTTTCCGGCGTTTTTGATGATGTATGAAGGCATGTATCCTTCAGTTTTTTGCATGGTTTAAAGTCTTTTTCTATGGATTGCTGTCCAGAGCTGGCTTGGAGATAGGTGAGAGCTGGTTAGCCTTGTTTTGATCGCGTCTTCCAGGGCGTTAACTATGGCGGCTGCCACCGGTATCAGTGGGCCTTCTCCCATGCCCTTCGAGCCGAGCTCCGAGAACATAGACGGCGTCTCTAAATGGTCTATAATTATCTCGGGTGTCTCCCTCGCGGTGGGAAGCAGATAGTCGCTAAAGTGGGAGGTCAAAAGCTGGCCGTTTTCATCATAAACAATCTTCTCGTAGAGAGTTGCTCCGATTCCCTGCATAACCCCTCCCATTATCTGGCCGTCGACAATTTTCTTGTTCAATATTTTTCCACAGTCGTGGACAGCGACATATCTCAGAATTTTCACCTCTCCCGTCTCTCTGTCGACCTTCACCACTGCAACGTGGGCCGAGTTTCCATATGTCGCTGACATGTTGATTTTACCGGGTTCACCGGTGTTGAATGTCGGAAACTCGTAGAAATATTCTGCCTGAAGGCTGGTGTGTCTGCCGTTAGTTGTCAGAGAGTTGCGGTAAGCTATTGCGGCGAGTTTCTCCAACGATATGGAGACATCTGAACCTTTTACCGAGATTTTTCCATCCCGTATCTCGAGGTCTTCTGTAGATGTCTCGAGGATTTCGGCCGCTATCTCAAGTATTCTCTGTTTTAGTGTTTCGCATGATTTTTTGACGGCGGCCACTGTCATGACGCTGAACCTGCTTGCCCAAGTGCCACCGTATGGGCTTGGGTACACAAAGTCAGTGTCGCCGAATACCACACGGACCTGCTCAGGCTTAACACCCAGCAGCTCGGAAACAATTTCTGTCAGCACTGTTGCGTGGCCCTGTCCCTGAGGAATAGAGGCGGCATAAAGAGTTATCATGCCCGACTCCTCAAGCCTTACCACCGCACCCTCCCCTGAGCCTGATGACTCGAGCTCCGGAAACAGCAGCTTGTTTCGAGCGAGGTTGGTGACCGCAGGCTCAACAACGCATGCGACTCCAACACCAACATCATCCTTAACGAGATATTTCTCGGCTTGTGATAGGCTCCAAGCCTTGAGGAGTGTGGCTTTATAGTCGCCGCCGTCGTACAAGCTTCCGAAAACAGTGCGGTAGGGCTGATTCTCTTTTTCCACCATGTTTTTAAGACGTATCTCAACTGGTGTCAACCCTAGCTCTCGAGCCGCGATGTCCATCATGCGTTCCAGGACGAAGTAGGCTTGTTGGCATCCATAGCCCCTCACCGGGCCTGTGGGACATTTGTTTGTTAGGACAACTTTGAACTCGATGGCGACATTTTGTATGTCGTAGCATCCTAGGTAGGTCATGAGGGAACGCACCGTTCCCCCTGGGTCGGGAAGTCGAGCATATGCGCCCACATCTTCTATGAAGCTCGTCCGGTAACCCGTCACCCGTCCATCTTTTCTCAAAGCCATCTCCGCGACTGTCACTCTATTGGAGTTATGCGCCATCGCTGTCAAGTGTTCCTGACGTGTTTCCACCCATTTGACTGGTCTTCTGAGCTTGAGGGCGGCGAAGCAGGTTAGGAAAACATATGGGTAGAGCATTATTTTTACTCCGAACCCTCCACCTATGTCGTGTTCGATAAACCGTAGCTTCTCTGGCCGAATTCCAAGTGATTGGGCGATGGATTTTCTGAAGAGCTGAGGAGTCTGCTGGTTGTCGTAAACGGTTAGCGAGCCGTCCTTGCCCGGGACCGCTACAACTCCGCAAGTCTCTATGGGGGCCGAGGCATATCTGTCGAAATAGAACTTCTCTTTCACAACAGTGTCGGCTTCGGCGAACACTTTCTCAACTTCTCCAAAAACGAATCGACGGCTTAGAGCAACGTTCGAGCCGAGGTTTTCATGCACAAGGTTGGAGGAGTTCACAGCCTCCTCAGGGTCGACAACAGGAGGCAGCGGCTCATAGTCGACAGAAACCTCATCAGCAGCGTCAAGAGCGTCTCCAAGAGTCTCGGCAGCAACCATAGCCACGGGTTCGCCGAAAAACCTCACCTTTCCAACGGCGATGCCATAATACGGCACATCCCTAATCAGGGTATACAGCGGCTTGGTCTCCGTAGCCACTGTTTTACCATCTATAGCCGCTACAGCCCTTCTAAGCGACTCGCCGCTGTTTATCGATTTTATGTTTGCGTGTCCGTATGGACTTCGGACAAAAACGAGATGAACCATCTTGGGAAAAGCAAGGTCATCTATGAATAATCCTTCTCCGCGTAGAAAACGCGGGTCTTCTATCCTTTTTTGCAGCTTCAACTTGAGTTGGGTTTTATGGGCTGGATTTTAAACTGTTTCAAAGATTGTCGGGGGTGTTCGTGTTTCTGGACTTATTATTCCGCAGCAGGATGTTTAGAACGAGGAAAAATGGAGAAAAGCGCGTATGCGTTGGTTAGTGTTTCGGTGACGGCTGCGGTTTTAGCGGTTGCGCTGGCTGCGGTGACTTTGCTCAGCGGCTCGACGCCAAGTATGTTGACCAACATGGCTGACGAGAGCCAGGTTTCTTCGACGTTATCCGTAACAGGCACAGCTCAAGCCACGATAGTTCCAGATACCTTGGCTATAACCTTCGTGGTGCAGGAGAAGGCTCCCACACCTTCCGAGGCGTTGGCGAAGCTTTCAGAAAAAGCTAACAGGGTGGTTTCGGCGGTTCTCGGCCTCGGCATAAGCTCGGAAAACATAAAGACGACCAGCGTCAACATATCACCTGAATACACCTATCCCGATAAAGAGCCTCCACGTCTAATTGGATACGTGGCCACATACAGCATAGAGGTGAGGACAAAACGTGTCGCTGACGCAGGAACCTTGATAGACACCGCCGTAAACGCTGGAGCCGACCAAGTATCCGGGCTGTATTTCACGGTTTCGCCTGAGCAGTATAGCACGGTGTATAGGCAGCTACTCTCGGCGGCTATCGGCGACGCCGAGGCTAAGGCCGAGTCTGTTCTCCGCCCGCTTAACCTGAGGAAAACAGGCGTCAAATCCGTGTCGGTAATGGATGTGCAGCCCGCCTACCCTGCTCGCGCAGCCGCCGAAGCATCATCAGGCCCTCCGATACTGGCGGGTACAACCACTCTCACCGTGTCGGTGAACGTAGTCTACACAATCGGCTAAACACTCTATCTTTTTTTCCTACTTTTTATCAACCGATGTATGCCGAAGCTGTTCTATGTTTTGCAGGGTGTTGGTGCGGGTTTTTTCTTCGGCACCGCATCTATCTTCGTCAGGTTTCTGGCGGGTGTTGACGCTTTCACTATTGTTGTTTTCCGCGTATTGGTGGCGGGGCTTCTTCTCTCGGTCTTGGCTGCTTTTTTCTTCCGGAGTGATGTTGTCAACACTTTTCGAAAATTTCCGAGAGAGATACCGCTGCTCGGCTTTCTTCTCAGCTTTCACTTCATCTTTTTCGTGCTAGGTGTCCAGAACACCTCGGTCGTCAACGCAACCACTCTCGTTAACACGACGCCCGCTATGGCTCTTGCTATTGGCTGGGGCCTCGGCTGGACCAAGCCCACCAACGTCAACGTGATTGGGCTGGTTCTCGCTGTGGCAGGCTCCGCTACCATGGCGTTGGGGGAATCGTCAGGAGTCTCTGGTGGCTTGCTTGGCAACGTCTACGCTGTGTTGGGGGCTTTTTTCTGGGCCCTCTATCTCGTGGTCGGTAAAAGGGTTAGGCAGGAGGTGAACATCTTCGCCGTCTTCGGCCCGCTTCTACTCTTCACATCTCTACCAGCCTTGGCAGCCGCTTACCTTCTGGGCCGGGGCCTCTATCCACTCAACACCGCGCAGACTCTTTTCCTCCTTGCTCTCGCGCTTTTCCCCACCGTTCTCGGCCATGGGCTACAGTTCTCCAGCTTGAGAGGACTGCATCCATATCAAGCGTCTTCACTTGCTTTGTTGGAGCCGATTGTTGCGGCTCTCCTAGCCGCCGTTTTGCTTGCTGAGGTCGCTGGTCCGGTGACCTATCTCGGCGCAGCCGCGGTAATATTGGGTATCTATCTCGTCATAAGGTAGTCGATGAGGAGCTTGGCTGTGGCGGCGTCTTGGACGGCGAGGCCCACGCTCTTGAAAACCGTTATCTCACGCTCATCTATTCTCCCCGGCTTGAGGCCAGCGGCTATTTCCCCTATCTCGGCGTAGATGTCCTCAAACCTCATCAGTCCAAGCATAATAGGCTTAAGGATGTCGCCAGCCTCCTCCCGCACCGCTTCACGCGAGTCAACCACGAGCTTCGACCCTGCGACGAGCACTGGCTCGATTTCAACCATCTCGGGTGTGTAGCCTCCTATGGCTGATATATGCGTTCCCTCTTTCACCCAGCTCTTAAGCACCACCGGCTGCTTCGAGGTCGTGACAGTTATCACGACGTCGCTCCATCTCACAAGCTCCTCCGCAGTCGGCGACGGCTTAACGTCATGGCCCAGGCGGCCCATCTCCGTCACAAACTCGTTTAAGCGCCTCGAGTCGATGTCATAGGCCTTGAAAACGGTGTGGGGATGGTTTGCCGCGACAACTCGCAGCTGCCACCGCGCCTGATAACCTGTGCCGATTATGCCGACTCTGGTGAAGTCGCGTCGTGCGAGATGTTTGATGGAGACCGCTGTTGCGGCCGCTGTGCGCAGACCTGTGAGGGCTCTGGCCTCTGCGACGAGCCGGGGCATCCCCGTCGAGGCGTCCAAGGCTATGACTGTGGCGTTTATAGTTGGGAGACCTTTTTCAAGGTTCCGGGGATAGACTGTGACCAGCTTGAGGCTGAAAATCCCCATATCGGGTACGAGGCACGGCATCATCAATAAGTCTCCTCCCTGCTCCCTGTTTTCGACGCGTGAGCGCACAGGCATCACAACGCGGCCCGTGCTGTAGAGGATGTAGGCACGCTCCACCGCCTCAACAACCTTCACAGGGTCAACCAAAAAAGCCACTTCATCATCAGTCAAAAACTTCATACATGGAACGGGCGGCAGCGCCCTTATATCCTTGTACATACACCACCTATAAATCATCTCAAATAAACTCTTGAACGTGCTCGTCGGACGAGCTGCAACCCTTCTAATTATCGCACTGCTTACTATTTCCTCCGTTTTCTCATCCCACGGCGTTGTTGCTGAGCAGTTTTTGCAGCGTCCGCCGGCTGAAAGTAGCGGGGCCTCGCCAGTTGTTAGTGAAATGCTTGCAGAGCTGGGTTTCGACCACTACATGCCGCGGAGATATTATCCGCTTCTTGATGTCAGCTTGGTTGACATAGGTGTTGATAGGCTTTTGAATGTCTCGGGTGTGAATGCGGCTGCTGTTGATGGCCGCGGTGTCTTGATAGCGGTTGTGGACACGGGGGTGGATTACCGGCATCCAGCCTTCAGAACAGGTAATGGCACAAGGATTGTTGCTATCTGGGACCAGACGGTCGAGGGGAAGCCGCCGCAAGGCTTCGGATACGGCTACGAATGCGATAGACAAGAGATTTTATCAGGCACTTGTCCACAGCGCGACACAGTGGGCCATGGAACGGTGGTGGCCTCGATTGCGGCTGGAGGAGTCTACGGCGACTGGGTGCTGAGAGGTGTTGCGGCTGGCTCGGAACTGGTTGTGGTGAAGACCGGAGGCCCTGCATGCAGTGGGACGCGGTGGTTCTTCAGCGAAAAAGGTCTTCTGGACGGCGTAGCCTACACGGTTGATAAGGCAAAGCAACTGGGTAGAAGGCTTGTCGTCGTCCTGAGTCTCGGAACAGACATCGGTGCACATGACGGCAGCACACCTCTTGAAAAAGCGCTAGACAAATGGGCCGAGGAGAATGGAGTCGTCTTCGTCGTCGCAGCGGGAAACTCGGCCAACGACTCAAGACACATCGAAACAACACTCACGCAAGGCATTCAGCTCACACTACGGATGACTATTCCTGAGCAGACAACAGAAGCCGCCCTCTCCCTCGTAACCCACTCCGGAAATGTTATGGAGCTAGCTCTTACAACACCGTCGCTGAACAGGGTGGAGCTGCCGCTAAACGGCTCCAAAACCTTCAGAGAAACCACGCTTGAAACAAGCACACAGAGAACAGGGGTTCTTCAGGAAATCGCCATCAGCATCAAAGCCAATCCTCTCGAGTCAGGTGTTTGGAGGCTTTCTATAACACCACGACAAGTATACGACGGGAAAATGCATGCATGGCTCGAGTCAGACACATGCAGCCAAGAGTCGGAAGCCTTCCTCCCCTCAGACGGCTACAGCATCACATCATCCTACACGGTAACAATTCCGGGCACAGCCAGGAAGGTGTTGACGGTCGGGGCCTACAACACAAGAAAAACCTGGACAGCGGGAGGTGAGACTTGGAGCGTGGGAGGCACAGTCGGAGACATAGAGTTCTACAGCGGACGCGGCCCCACCACCGACGGCAGAACCAAACCCGACATCACGGCACCAGGCGGCGTAGTGTTCGCAGCCCGTTCAAGAGACGCGCCACGTCAAGCATTCAGCCCCAGCGAAGAAACAGCCGTGAGCAGAGGCACCAGCATGGCCGCACCACACGCAGCTGGCGTGGCTGCACTTATCCTCCAACTCGCACCAACCTTATCACCAGAAGAAGTTTTCGAAATCATCAGGAACACTGCGAGACAGGATAGCTACACAGGCGACGCGGTGTCGAATACATGGGGACATGGGAAGCTAAACGCCGACATACCCTATGTTCTCCAAGTCGAGGTGGATGGCCCGGTTGCAGAAGCTCGGCCGACTCTTCTACTCGACAACACAGCAGTAGCCACCATCTCGACAACAGACGCGGCCAGCATAGTGCTCTTGAAAAACAGACAAGCCAACATCTCCCTCCAGTCCCCCTCGACACCATACACCCGCTACACAACTACACCCAGCCACATCATCGTAAACGCTAAACAGGAGAAAGCGCGTTTCATTCTCGACGCATACCATAGGGTCGATGTTCTATATCCCAACGGCACTATGATTGACACGGTCTGGGCAAGGGAAGGCGAGACACTGGACATCAACTCACTACTCCAAGCCAGAGAGGTGAAAATTGGTTTGAGAGGCTATATCGACGAGGCCGGTGTAGAGCATAGCAGCACAACACTCCGCGTGACCGCTCCAACACGAATAAAACTCATCCTGGAGGAGCCGAACATTCTCACGCCTGTGCTGGGAGCATTTGCCGCTTTGTTGCTGCTGGTTCTGCTGTCAACCGCTGTGATGCGGCTCAGACGTTACAGAAACTCTGGAACAAGGCCCTCTTCCACAACACATCTGCCATCATCGTCAACGGAGCTTATCACGAAAAGCGGATGATATCTATCCCGTGGAACCTTAACAGGCCTGGGATGTCCCGCAAACGCCAAGTCTATTATGACGTAGCAGGCGGTGACTTGGGCTCCGCATTCATTTAGAAGGTCGGCGGCAGTGTTTATGGTGGTGGAGGTTCGTCTCACATCGTCTATGAGGAACACGTTGCGAAACTGGGATGCAACCGCCTTGTCCAAGTGAAGCGTCACGGGCTTGCTTTCCGTGACTGAGAAACCCTCCGCCGTAACCGGCTGCTGAAAAATTAGCTTCTTCGCCTTATGTATCGAGAAATAGGGTTTACCAAGCTCGTTGGCCAAAGCCAAGCCATATTTGGCTCCCGAAGTCTCGACAGAGGCCACAGCATCCGCATCATACCCCATCTTCGCAGCATGTATTTTCACAAGCCTAGCAATCGCCCGGAAAACCTCAGGCTCATGGACAACATTCAGCCAAGAAATCCTAAGTATCCTCTTGCCCTCTACTGGGACAACCTTTACATGGGCCCCCGTCCTGAGACCGTTTAACAGTTTTTGGAGAATGTTGACGAAGTCACTCTCCATGAAGCTAATTGTGTTCGGCTACTAATATATGGTGCGGGTCTTTGCGGCGGCTGGTGTCCACTGAAATAGGAGGGCGGCGGTGAAAGGCATGAACGCGAGGCTGAGGAGAACACTCTGGTAGCCGTAGGCATCGACGGCGGCGCCGACGAAGGGGACAATCAAGTGGCCTAATCCGAAGGTCAGCCCATACATCAGGGCCGAGGCTGCTCCCAAGTTTTGGGGTAAAAGGTCATGGGAGTATGCCACCAGTATGGGGTGGACCGCGAATATGAGGAAGCCGAGGACACCGTATGAGAAATATGCTAGCTCCTCAGGAGTGAGTACAGCGACGGGTATCCAGAGACCTGTCAGCAACAGAAAAAGTGTAACCGCTCTTTTCTTACCAATTTTCTCGGCAACATATCCCGCGGACAACATGCCGCCAGCACCCGCTAGTATCATGACTGTTAACACGGTTCCAGCCATCGAGAAACTTAGACCACGCTTCGTGAGATAGAGGGGAAGAAAAGTGACGAATGATAGCGCGGCCACTGCGCGGAGAACAGCTGCGGCCAACGCGAGGCCGAGCTTCCTTACATCAGGTCTCACAGAGTTTTGAACACGCGCCTCAAGAGGTTGCCTCACCCCAACCAAGAGCATGGCGGCTGCCAAAACGGGCAGGATGATGAGCAGCCCGGTGCCCTGGGCCCCCATGACGACGTAAGCTGTTGTAGCGAGGAAGGAGCCGACCGCCAACCCGATGTCTCCACCCGACATGAAGAAGGAGACTGACGAAGCCCTTTTTTCAGAAACTGAGGCCATGGATGTTGCCGGTGGATGGAACAAGGCTGAACCGACTCCGCCGAGAAACCCGAGCAACAATATCAGGGGAAAGCTTTCGACGAACCCGATGGCTGAGACCGCGACTCCTCCCAGAAAAAGTCCGAGAGGCATCAAGACGGTTTTAGGCCTCCTGTCAAAGAAGAACCCCACCGCTATTTGGAGGAATGACGCCGTCATCAAGTAGACGGTGGGTATCAGGGCTAGTGTGGCTGCGGATGTTTTCTGCTGCGCCGCCAGTAGCGGAAGCAGAGGAGGCAAGCTTGTGTAGAGAGTGTCGTTGGCTAGATGGGCGAAGAAAAGCAGCGGTAACCTTTTTGTCATTTTTCCCGATGTTTTTGAATAATCTGGGTTTTAGAGATTTCCATCTCCGACAACCCTAAAACAAGGGCGTTGGTACTCTGCTATGTGAAAGAGGTTCTAGACCTGCCATCCCTTTTTCCGCTGAGCTACTGGGAGAAGATGAGCAACTCAGGCCTGTTTCCCGAGGAGTTTTGGCGAGAGTGTGGAAGACGTCGATTGCCCGGTTTCCTTATCCCAGCAACCTACGGTGGATTGGGAAAAACTGTTGGCGAACTCGTCGAAGCCGTGATTTATCTCACCATGCACGGCTGCGGAACGGCTCTTTACCCGCTTCTCAGCAACAACATGTCCTCGCTCGTGATAAACAAGTCAGGAACCGAGAAACAGCGTCAAAGACTCCTTCCACGCCTCGCCTCGGGTGAATACATCATGGGTCTCTCGATAACCGAGAAGGAGTCGGGCTCGGATGTGCTCTCGATAAAGACAACAGCGGTCAAACAAGGTGGGAAATATGTGATAAACGGGGAGAAGATGTATGTCAACAACTTTGACAGAGCTACTCATATGCTTCTCGCCGCGAGGACCACGCCGCTGGAGCATGCTGCCAAAAAGAGCCTTGGGCTTACGCTTTTTGTTCTCGACATGAAGGCTGGTGGCCTCAGCTTCTCGGAGCTTCCGAAGATGGGTACCAACTATTTCCGGACGGGTGTGATGAGGCTTGAGAACGTGGAGGTTGATGAAGAGAATGTTGTGGGAGAGGTGGATAATGGATGGAAAGCTCTTGCACACGCCCTTAACCCAGACCGCATAGTTTACGCAGCTGTCGCCGTTGGCTCAGCGCTCTTCGCCATCAAAACAGCCACCTCATATGCCTCCGAGCGGAAAGTCTTCGGAAAACCGATAGGAGCTTATCAGGGCATACAGTTCCCACTCGCATCGCTCTACACTGAAACAGAGGCGGCGAGGCTTCTCACACTCGATGCGGCGGCGAAATTTGACAGAGGCGAGGATGCGAGCGTGGCGGCTTGCTTGGCCAAGTACTTCGCCTCCGAGGTGGTGTTTAAGGCGGTTGGGCAGGCTGTTCAGGTTCTCGGCGGATACGGCTACCTTAAGGAATCGGGGCTGGAGCGTGTGCTTAGAGACATCTATTTGCTCAGGTCAGGGCCGATTACGCAGGAGCTGGCCCTCGCATTCATAGCGGAAAAGGGCCTCGGCCTGCCTCGATCCTACTAAAGCTCCACAACCCGGCCCACACCCGTCTTCTCAGCCATACTCAGGACACGTGAGGTGAAGTAGAGGTCGAGAGCCGCAAACCCAACGGATTTGAGCAAAGATACATGAACGTTGCGTGGCCTTTTCAAATTTTGTTTAACAACCTCGTGCAGCTCAAGAACCTTGTACGGGTCCACGACACCCTTCTCCACAGCCGCCATGATGTCACCCGCCTCTCTGAGCACGGATTTCTTGAGGTCTGCTGCTATCAAGTCTGCGCGTCGGAAAGTCTCAAGGTCAAGCTCTCTACGCGTAGGAAGAGCACCTATGCTTGTGACATGCACATTTTCCGCAAGCCACTCGCCAGAGAAAACAGGTTCAGCCGAGTTAGTGGCCGCTAACACAACGTCAGCGTTTTCCACAGCTTCACGCGGGCTGTCGACGGCTTTAGCATCTATGCCCAGTGTTTTCGAGGCTTTTTCTGCAAGCTTTTCTCTGTTGGTTTTTGTTGGGCTGTAGATTTTGAGGCGCTCGATGTTTCGTACGGTGTGGAGTGCGGTTAACTGTGTCCAAGCTGTTCTACCGCTTCCAATCAACGCCGCGGACCTGCTGTCGTCGGGTGCGAGATATTTTGCACCCACTCCACCAATAGCCCCTGTTCTCAGCGAAGTAAGGGCCACAGCGTCCACAACACCGTTAAGCAAGCCGGTTTCTATGTCGAAGAACAGTACAACACCATGAGCCGCCTCTATGCCGTGTAGAACAGGGTTTTTCCTATACTCATTTATCAGCTTCACCGCGTATCCTCCTACGTGGAGGCTCGCGGCCGGCATGTTGAGGTATACAGCGTCACGCTCCTCAACCGCAGTCACCATCCGCGGCGGAGCAACATACTTTTCATCACCATAATCCCTGAAAAAATCCTCAACAATTTTCACAGAGGTTTTCATGTCAAGCCAGTTTTCGAGCTCGTTTCGCGAGATTATTCTGACCATTTTATTCAGCCCGTTTATCGATGACGCGTTTGGCCTTGCCCACCTCTTGACGAGGTAGTGAGAGAGGCTCGGCGAGCTCCACCTGCACGCCTGTCAGCAGTGTCTCACGTAGTTCGCTCTCTAACCTGCTGCGCAGGGCCTCAGCTTCATCGCTTTTCAGTTCATGGGCCAGCTCGGCGACGACTTTCATCTTGTCGAGGCCCTTCTCCCTCCAGACAATTATCTGATACTCGGGGCCCAGTTCACGATGTTTAAGCAGCACTGCCTCGACGGCGCTGGGCCATACAGCTACACCTGACACCTTTATCATGTCATCAACCCTGCCTCTTATGTATCCAAGCCTGAGATGTGTTCTTCCACAATCACATGAACGAGCATCGTAAACATATGAGATATCTCTGCAACGGTATCGCAGCAGCGGCGCAGCCTCTTTCGTCAAAGTAGTGAACACGAGTTCGCCTTTTTCCTCGGGGCCAACTGGTTCACCGGTCTTGGGGTCGATGACTTCTACGAGGAAATGGTCCTCCCAGAGATGCAGCCCATCGTGGACAAAGCAGTCGTTCGCGACACCGGGTCCACACAACTCGGTGAACCCGTAGATATCGTACACATCCATGTTCCACTTCTCGGCGACCCATTTCTTCATCTCAGAAGTCCACATCTCCGACCCGAAAACACCCTTCCTAACCAGAGTATCCTTCGCCGGGTCCACACCCATCTCCAAAGCCGTCTCAGTCAACCTAAGAATGTATGAAACAACCGCGCAGACCATCGTGGTTCCAAAGTCCAGCATATACTGGATTTGGCGGCGGCTGAACCCTGCACCGGTCGGGACAATCATGGCGCCTATCTTTCGTGCGCCGTAGTAGAACCCGAAGCCGCCGGTAAACATTCCGAAGCTGGGTGTAATCTGGAAAACATCCTCCCTTGTCAGCCCAGACATGGCCAAGCTACGGGCAGAGACCTCGGCCCAGACCTCTATGTCGTTTTTTGTGTAGAACCCGAGAGTCGGCACACCTGTTGTCCCCGAGGTGGCGTGGACCTCGAGAACCTCGCTCCGCGGCACCGCGAGAATACCGTAGGGATACAGTGAACGCAGCTCGTCCTTGGTTGTGAAAGGCAGCTTCACCAAGTCATCCACTGAATTAACATCGTCTGGGCTAACCTTAGCCTCATCAAGTTTCCTACGGTAGAAAGGATTGTTTCTATATGCGTGGCGAACAGTCCAACGCAGCATTTTATCACGGTTCTCCTCAATATCTTTTCTGCTCATAGTTTCCGCGGGCTTGTTGAAAAAGCGGGCCGAGTTCACATCTTGCCGAATTGTCCATCGTTCTAAAAAATGTTTACACCAAAACAGAATATGGACCAAAGTATAAAACTACGCAGCAAACAAGATATCCGTTATGAAGCTGGTTACTTTCCAACATCCCCATCGTCGCGAACCGCGTCTCGGCATAGTTTACGGCGAATATGTGATTGACGGGAACATGGCCTTTGCAGTGTTGTTGAATGAGGAGGGTGAGGAGGACCCGGAGGTTTTGGCTGATGCTCTTCTGCCGTCGAGTATGATTTCTTTCCTGCGTAGAGGCCGTAAGGCTTTTGAGGCCGCTGAGAAAGTTTTGTTCAAGGCACGGTCCTTCATCAACATGTCCTATGGAGAAGGCCTTGTGTATGAGCTTGGCAAAGTACGTCTTCACGCACCAATTCCTCGGCCAGGCAAAATCATACACACCGCGGGAAATTTCCGCGAACACGCGAAAGAGGCTGAGAAAGCAAAATGGGAGTTCCCGATTCCCCAGTGGATATCTTTTCTGAAGAGCCCCACAGCCGTCATAGGGCCCTACGACAACATAGTGTACCCGAAATACACCAAGGAGCTCGACTACGAGCTTGAGATGGCTATTGTTATTGGGAAGCGTGGAAAATACATCCCGAAGGAGAGGGCGTTCGACTACGTCGCCGGGTTCATGGTGTTTAACGACATAACCGCGCGTGACATTCAGCGGCAGGAGATGAAGAACGGGTTGCTGAACTTTGGGAAAAACCTCGACACATTCGCTCCACTGGGCCCCTACCTCGTTACAAAGGACGAGGTAAGCAACCCCCACAACCTTAAGATGGAGCTGCGGGTCAACGGCGAGGTGCGGCAGTCTGGGAACACCAACAGACTCTCGGTCACTTTGCAGGAAATTATCGAGCATTATTCATGGGTGATGCTTGAGCCAGGTGACATCATCACCACGGGAACGATTTCTGGAGTGGCCGCATTCAGAGAAAACCCTGAGAAATATTATCTAAAGCCCGGTGACGTGGTCGAATCCGAGATAGAGAGCCTCGGCGTGATGCGTAACCCGGTCGTGGCTGAGTAAAATGTCATCAGAGTCTTGGCGTGGAGAAAAACACTGGGTGAGCCCCTACAACTTCGCTCCACAGGTTGTTAGCCAGTTCAACTTTCCCGAGAAGATTGAGATTTATGATGTTACTTTGAGGGATGGGGAGCAGACACCTGGCGTCGTGCTGAAGGCTTCTGAGAAGCTGGAGATAGCGAAGGCGTTGGATGAACTGGGTGTCCACAGGCTTGAGGCGGGGATGCCTGTTGTCTCCGAGGAGGACTTCAACGCTGTGAAGATTATTGCCAACGAGGGCCTCAGAGCGAAAGTTTTCGGGTTCGCCCGCCTCGTGAAAGAAGACATCGACGCAGCACTCAAAGCAGATGTCTCAGGAATAGTCACCGAGGGCCCTGTCGGGGTTCCGAAGCTGATGCAGTTCGGCTGGCGGCCCGAGGACGTTGTGGAGAAGGCGGTGACGCATGTGCAGTATGCAAAGGACCATGGGCTCTACACTGTTTTCTTCGGAGTGGATGGCACGAGGGCTGACATTAACTTCCTCAAACACATTTACAAGCGGGTTGTGGACGAGGCTAAACCAGACGCGGTCGCGGTTGTTGACACCTTTGGATGCGCTTCACCTGAAGGGTTTAGGTATCTTGTTGGAGAGATTGTGCAGACGGTGAGGGTGCCTGTCGAGGTTCACTGCCACAACGACTTTGGCATGGGGACGGCGGTGAGCATCGCCGGGTTGTCCGCTGGAGCGCGCGTGGTTCATGTCTCTGTTAACGGGATTGGTGAGAGAGCTGGTAACGCGGCGCTTGAAGAGGTTGCCCTAAGCCTCGAGCTACTCTATGGCAGACGCCTCGGCCTCCGCCTCGAAAAGCTCGTGGAAGTCTCCCGGCTTGTGGAGAAGTTGACAGGGTTTAGGCTCGCCGCCAACAAACCTGTCGTCGGCGAGAGAGTTTTTACAAGAGAATCCGGCATATCTGTCGCCGGCTGGGTAAAGTATCACCTCGGCTCCGAAGCCTTTCTACCAGAGCTCGTCGGAAACAGGCATGATGTCCTCGTGGGCAAAAAGAGCGGAAAACATTCTATCGAATGGAAGCTCGAGAAACTCGGTGTGAAAGCGTCGCCCGAAGAGGTTCAGGCCCTCCTCCAGAAAGTGAAAGAGATATCTATCATTAAGAAGAGGGCTTTGTCGGATGAGGAGCTTCTCGAATGTCTGGCGACAGTGAGGCGGAGCTAGGGCTCTACAGGGTTTTAAGCCCTGAAGGGGAGCTGGTCGGAGAGCCTGACCCCAGCCTCTCCAACGAAACCATGCGTAAAATGATGCGTGATATGGTGGTTTTGAGAGCGTTTGACCAGTGGATGCTTAAAATTCATCCTCTCGGCAAAGCATCTCGCTACGCGCCTGTCGAGGGGCAGGAGGCCTCTGTCGTCGGAAGCGTTCACAGCTTGAGCGACGTTGACTGGACGTTTCCCACCTACCGTGAGCTCACCGTGGGTCTTCTCAGAGGGGCTCCTCTCACCACTTTGATTCACAGGATGTTTGCCACGAGCCTCGACCACATGAAGGGCCATGAAATCACGTTATACGGTGACAAACGGTACAGGATTGTCGTGGGCGCGGGAGCGGTTTCTCTGATGTGTCCAGTGGCGGTGGGCATGGCGATGGCGGCGAAGAAACGCGGCGAGAAAGAGGTGTTTCTGGTTTACTTGGGCGATGGAGCCACCTCCAAGGGAGATTTCCACGAGGCGATAAACTGGGCCGGTGTCTTCAAGCCGCCTGTCATCTTCTTTGTCCAGAACAACCAGTGGGCCATCTCCATACCCTTCAAAAAGCAGACGGCCTCTCCAACAATAGCGGTAAAGGCCAAGGCCTATGGGATTCCGGGAATAAGGGTTGACGGCAACGATGTCCTCGCAGTCTACACCGTTTGCAGAAGGTTTGTGGAGAAGGCTCGTGCGGGCGAGGGAGCTGTTCTGATAGAGGCTGTCACATACAGGATGGGGCCTCATACAACAGCTGACGACCCCTCGAAATACCGTTCCGAGAAGGAGGTTGAAGAGATGAGAGCATTTGACCCGTTGAAGCGGATGCGGATTTACCTCACCCGCAACGGATTGTGGTCTCCCGAGGAGGAGCAGAAGATTGTGGAGAGTTTCAGGGATGAGCTACGCCGCGCCACCGAGGAAGCGGAGAAAACACCGCCACCTCATCCACGTGTCATCTTTGAAGACGTTTACGCAGAGCTTCCATGGCATCTGAGTGAAGAGATGGCTGAACTAGGTTGAAGCTGAAACCTTGGACGGTCACCCTAGCCGATACAAAAGACCTTCACCCGCATGAGCAATCTATTCCACAAACAGTGTCCCGCATAGCCGAGGACATCGCTCAAAAGGGCCGTTTTATAGACCCTGTGATAGTTGACGCGGAGACCGGGCTGGTGGTTGACGGTACACATAGGGTTGAGGCGGCGATAAGACTTGGCCTCGGAAAAATCCCGGTCTACACAGTTGACTACATGTCGCCACGGGTTATCCTCGCAGGATGGGGACGGGCTGCCTCAAAAAACATGTCCAAAGAAGAGCTTCGCGGGTTATGTAGTCAACTGGGCTTCACAGAGTCCGAAACAGACTACGCCGCACGGTTCATGTGGAGCGATGGATATGTGCTACAGGTCAAGCATCGTGAAGATCTGTCGACTAGGCAGGTTTACGAGAAACTCTCCATCATTGACCAAAGCCTGCAGCACCTTGGCATATCTTATGTCAGGGACGGGGACGTCGAGGAGCTTGTCAAACAGGGTAAACATGTTTTCGGATACTTGCTGAGGCCCTTGAGGAAAGAGGAGGTCGTTTCAATCGTTAAACAGGGCTACAGGCTTCCTCCCAAGTCTACCCGCCACCTAGTCGACAAGAGGCCGATGTACATAAACTGCCCCCTTGAAATTCTCCGGAGCAGCAACGCGGTGGAAAAATTTGCTGAATTTCTCTCAGAAGGTTTCTGGGTGGAGCTGGGCCCCGGAGCTGAGCTGGACAGAAGATATGATGAAAAAATCATGGTTTTCTACAGGGAGGATTTGGCATCATTTTATCCTGAGAAGCTGCTCAAGCTTGTCAAGAGCTCGTTGAAGCAAACGCTTCGATGACCTTTTTCGCCAGCATCGTCGCAGCGGCTTCCTGAGCCTCCAGAGTTTGCGCCCCTATGTGAGGAGTTAGCACAACGTTGTCCAGCTCGAGAAGTTTGCTTCCTGTAGGCGGCTCTTTCTCGAAAACATCGAGACCTGCGCCCGCTATTCTACCGTTTTTTAGAGCGTTGTAGAGAGCTTCTTCGTCTATGACCTCTCCCCGAGAGGCGTTTATGATTATCGCCTTCGGCTTCATCATCTCTAGTTTACTGGCGTCGATTAGGTGTCTTGTCTCTGGTGTAAGGGGAACATGCAGGGTTATGACGTCTGCTGTCTTCAGCACTTCTTCGAGGCTTGTGAGCTTGGCCCCGGCTTTTGCAAGAACCTCCTCCGGTATCGGTATGACATCGTAGGCGACAACCTTCATCCCCATGGCATGCGCTATCTCGGCCACTCGCCGCCCAATCCGTCCATAGCCCACAACACCGAGAGTCTTCCCCGCCAGCTCAACACCCATGGCCTCGGATTTGGGCCACTTACCTGAGCGAACCTGCTTATCACACCACGCGATTTTACGGGCCACGGCTATCATCAACCCGATGACCAGCTCGGCCACGCTTTCGGTGGAGGACTCGGGTGTGTTCAGCACTTTGACACCATGCCGCGCCGCGGCCTCGAGGTCGACGTTGTCAAGCCCCACTCCAGCTCGGCCCACAACCTTCAACACAGGCACACCACGTTCAATAACCTTAGCCGTCACCTTTGTCCTACCACGGACAAGCAACACATCATAGCCACCAATAACAGATTCAAGCTCCTCCGCTGAAATCCCCGGGCGCAAATCCACCGTAAAACCCGCTCTCTCCAGCATATCGACCGCCGACCTGTCAACAGGGTCGGCCACCAAAACCCTCCTGTTCACAGAAACCTCACCTACTTCAGCATATATAAGCGCATGTCGGGACAGGGTCTTGTTCATCCTGCTAACTTATATGTAGGCTGCGTGTGCTGTTTAGCGGATATGCCGTTCAAGCGTAAGAGCCGTGGAAGGTCGAAAGGTGCTAAGGGGAAGGAGCCTACTGTTCAGTGCGACAACTGTGGAGCATATGTGCCGAGGAGCAAGGTGCAGCGTGTGACGCGGCGTGTTTCGCTTGTCCGAGGGGACCTGGCCCGTGAGCTGAAGCAGGCGGGAGCTTATCTCGCTGAAAACATCGTCGTCAAAAACCTCTGCATCAGCTGCGCCATCCACTATGGTGTCCTCAAGGTAAGGGCCCGCGACGAGAGAAAACCCGAGCAATTCCTCTAAGATGTTGGATATGGTTTATTAGAGGCCCGACCGCACACTGGCTCAGGTGAGGATATATGACCACTGCGCAGGAGAGGGCAAGGCTATCCCTCGTCAAGCTCCGTCTCGCCATGGTCGGTACATGGGCGCTGATAACGGGAGTGGCCTCGCTTCTCTTCGTGGCTGTGCTGACGTTTCTCCGTATACCACTTCTCAACTTCTACACCATCATAGGGTTTGTCGTCGTCTTCCACGTCTTCCAGTGGCTTATAGGGCCCTACATAATCGGAGCGGTTTACAGGACACGGCCAGCGGCGGAGGCTGGGCTTGGCTGGGTTGAGGAAGCTGTCAACAGGCTGAGCATGGCAGCGGGGATGGAGAAGCCGCCGAAAACCTATGTGGCGGAAATAGACATACCCAACGCATTCGCATTCGGCAGCCCCCTCACAGGACCCATGGTCGCCGTCACCCGCCGACTCGTAGAAAGCCTTCCACGGGAAGAGGTTGAAGCTGTCATAGGACACGAGCTGGGCCACATCAAACACCGCGACGTCGCCTTCATGATGGCGATAAGCATCATCCCAGCCATCATCTACTACCTCGGCTACACCCTGTTTGTTTCCGGAGCCTACAGCGGCCGCCGTGAAGGAGGAGCCTATACATTCCTCATCGGAATCGCGTTGATGGTTTTCAGCTTCATCTTCAACATATTTGTCTTCTACATGAGCAGGCTCCGCGAATACTACGCCGACTACTTCGCCGCAAAAACCGTGCCCAATGGTGCCCGAAACCTTCAGCGTGCCCTCGTCAGAATCATGATGCTTGCTGGCAGGCTGAGGAGGGAAGAGGTGGCCCACGTGGAGCAGTTTAAGGCCTTCTTCATAGCCGACCCCGAAGTCAAGCTCCAAGCATTCGGCGACATAGATAGAGTCGTTGAAGAAGTGAAGAACCGTAAACCCAGCACAGTGGCTGAGCTCTTCAGCACACACCCCGACCCTGCCAAACGGCTTAGAGCGCTCGACAACTACGTCTTCAGTATGCCCTAGCGAAGTAAACCACTTCAGCCGCGTTTTTTCCACAGACTACGCAGGGGCCGCTTGGCACCTCGAGCTCGTCGAACCTGCTACCCCTCAACTCTCCGCCAGCTGCTGCTTTCAGCTGCTCAGCACACTCCACCGAGCCGCACCAGTCAAGCCTAGCTATCCTTCTCTCAGAAATGACTTTCTTGGCCTCATCTATCGAGGAAACCTCCACAACCATCTGACGCATGATACGCCAGCTCCGCTCCGCGAGGCTCTGCCCCATATTCGTCAACACATTTTCCACAGCCCTTTCAATCTCCTCGACAGCGACAACCTGTTTCTCCAACGTATCCCGTCTAAACAGTGTAGCCCTGTTCTCCGCCACCTCACGCGGCCCAATCTCAAGCCTCACAGGCACCCCCAGTTTCTCCCAGTGGTAAAACTTTTCACCCGGGGTCACATCCTCTCGGTCATCAACCTTTACAGCAAACTTTTGCAGCCTCTCCGCGAGGCTGTGGCAGAATTGTTTAATGGACTCCTCCTGGCCTTTGAAGACTATGGGGACAATTACCACGTGAAGAGGGGCGACGACGGGCGGAAGCACAAGACCTCTGTCATCGCCGTGCTGGCTTATCAACGCAGCCAAAACCCTGCTGTAGCCAAACCCATAGCAGAGCTGATGAGGATTCTCACGTTTACCGTCCCGTGTCTCAAACTCAATCTCAAACACTTTCGAGAAGTTTTTCCCAAGGTTGTGAACGGTTGCGACCTGGTTCACTCTGCCGTCAGGGTTCCATGCATCAAAAGCTATCGAGTATCTTGCGCCGGGGAACTTGTCGAAATCAGGTCTCTTTAACACGAGGTAGGCGAGTCCAAGCTGGTCCAACACTTTGCGATAAATTTCCACAGCTTTTCTAACCTGTTGCTCAGCCTCCGCAGCCGTCGCATGAACAGTATGCGCCTCATTCCAAGGAATCTCCCGCACCCGTAGCAAAGGCCTCGTCGCCTTGGTCTCATGCCTGTAAACCATGTTGCTCTGGTGAACGAGAAGAGGAAGGTCTGCGTGACTCCGTATCCACAGCTTGAACATGGGATACATGATGGTCTCGCTCGTCGGCCTAACAATCAGCTTAACATCAAGCGGTTTACCTCCAGCCGACTCTATCACAAACACTTCTGTGCTGAAGCCTTTGATGTGCTGCGCCTCCTTACCGAGAAGCTCCTCAGTCGTCACAAGCGGGAAAATCATCTCCTTATGGCCCGTTTCCCGCAGCTCCTTCTCCAACATCTCACGCACACGTCTCAAAATATAGGCCCCATTCTCCAAATAAACAGAGAAACCCTTAACAGGAAAACGGTCATCCACAATCCGCGCCTCGAGCAAAAGCTTGTCAAACCACTCGCTGAAATTACGGTATTTGTTGAGCGCCGTGGCAGTCGACATCAAGCCATAAAAAAATCCCAATCATATATAACTGTATCAGTTGCCCCTTCACGTTAACCGAGGGGCCAGGGTGTTGTACTGTATGCCCCCTAGATGATTGCATTTTAGCTATAAGCTCTTCGTTGCAGGGGGAAGAGAGCCATGGCAGTGGTATACGTATAGAGGACATTTCATGGCACGCTCTGAGCGACGCCTAGAATGCAGCCAAACCCACATAGCATCAGAACTATCATTATGTTGGTACAGACATTTTTGTAATATGGTGGGAATTAGTTAAATTTGTTTTATGGTGTATTGTTTTGAGTGATGGTTGGTGGATTTAATACTATCTAGACATGCAAGCGAGAAGATTAAGCTCAGAAGGTTGAGGATGGAACTTATCAATCAGGTATTGAATAGCCCTGAACATATTTACTTCGATGTTGTTACTAGGCTTTATGTAGCTATCAGAAAGGTAGAGTTTCATGATGAGAAGATTCCCTTGGTGGTTATTTACAGAACCGAGGATGACAGTTATTATATCGCCACAGTGTATCCCTGTAAAGAGTTTGAAGAGGAAGTTGATAGAAAAGTTAAAAAAGGGAGATGGATAAAGGTAGGTGTAAGAGAGAAATGAAGGTGACCTACGACCCTGAAGCGGACATTATTTACATGGTTTTGAGAGACGGCGAAGTCTACGATAGCAGAGAGGAGAATGAGGACATTAGATTGGAATATGATAAAGAAGGGCAGCTAATAGGAATAGAGATAATGAACGCAAGAGCAAACCTCATTGCGGCCATTGCAAAGGAAATATCAAGAGAAATAAACAATGCTCTTCAGACAAGATAAAATGATTTTTACCTCAATGCGTAGTTGCTCATCTGGCTTTGCTCTGCTGCTTCCCGGTTTTCACCGGATAAAATATTCTCCAAATGATATTGGGCTATTGTAGGGGATGAATTGTGGAAACAGTAGGTAATCAGGCCGTAGGGCACGACGCATAGAGTGTGGCGCCAATCACCAGACACCTGTTCTCCGTCGGCTCTCTGGTTGCTAGTCTATAGTAACATTGTGAGGTTTTCTCACTGGGCCTGTTCGAATCATGTAGATAATCCTTTTTGGAGATAGGTTTTTAGAGTGGTGTTTATGATTGGGTTTCGGTGCATCGCTTCTGTCGGTAAGCTTCGGTGGAAAGTTTCTCCCAACCAAGCTTGAGCTGATAAGGGCGAGGCGCAGCCTCCAGGTTGCGAAGAGCATTTACCGTATCCTGGAGGATAAGCGGGATGTTTTGGTGAGGCGGCTGAACGACTTGGTTGAGGTGGCTGAGGCGGAGCGTGAGAAGATGGAGCAGCCTCTTCGACAGGCTTACATGTCTTTATTCAAGGCCTATGCGGAGATGGGCTCTGTCAAGGTGGAGGCAATAGCCGCAACCACGCCGCCCTCCATAGAGGTTAAGGTGAGCGAGAAAACCATCCTCGGCATAAGGATACCAACCCTCGAGATAGCCAGCACAAAAATCCCCCTCAACTACGGCCTCCTCGACACCGCCTCATCATTCGACGAAGCCGTCAGAAACTTCAGAGAAATCATCGCCACCCTCTGCAGAGTAGCCGAGATAGAGAACACAATATTCCGCCTCGCCGAGGAACTGAAGAAAACACAGCGCCTACTAAACGCCCTCGAACACCTCATCATCCCAAGATACCAGGAAGCCATAAAATTCATCAGCGCAAGCCTCGAAGAACGCGAAAGAGAAGACTTCGTAAAGCTCAAACACGTGAAACGCATTCTCGAGAGAAGAAAGGAGGTGGAGACACTTGGAGGAACAGGTTAGGAAAGAGTTTGAGCAACTGAGGCAAGAGATTAGGAAGAAGAAGCAGGAGATGGCTGAGGCTCTGCGGAAAAAAGCCGAGGAGGCCTCTGCGTAAGATTCTTAGTTGAGGACACGGGGTTAAATAACCCCCGCAAAAACCATCCGTAGAGTTGGACATCCGTAGAGCAGCAGCGGCCACGATTATCGCCGTCTTCGCCTACATCGCCCTCTTCCACTACCCCTTGGTGAGGGGCCTCGAGCTCACCAACCTCCTCTTCTACATGGATGTCTGGCCCACCTTCATCGCAGCCGTAGGCTACTCCACAGCCTATCTCACATCCACGCGTCTCAACACCAACCTCGGCAAACCATGGAGCCGCTACATCGGCTTCGGCGCAGCAGCGGCCCTCATATTCTACTGGCACCTACCGGCCAACTCATTCTTCGGATACGGAGTATGCCCAGCCGACCTCAACAACCCCATCCTCTACCAGCTCAAAAGAATATCCTACTTCATCGTAGGTGTTCTCATCTACTTCGCCGCAAAAGACTTCAACAAGCCCTGGCGCGAAGCACTCGCCATCGCCTTCGGCAAAGTAATGGGATGGTACGGCTTCTACCTCACACTCGTAACAGAGCCACTATACGTAGCCCCGCCTGTCATATTCAGCCTCCAGCTCCACCACGAAGCAGGAGCAGCCATGATACTCTCGATGATAGCACTCGACTTCCTCGCAGCAGCATCACTCATAAACCACCTCTTCAAAGACAAAAAAGCAACACCCTACCCACTAACAACCAGCTAACAAAAAAAGCAAATACACCGCATAGCCATCACAGATGGATAGATATATTTGTCCCAATCTGCTCTATTAGTTGGTGCTAAGTGTTCAGGTCTTGTCTATGTCGATGCGGTGGTTAAGAAGGGTGGCAAAAGTGCCGCGGCTAGACTTCTCGTGGACTCTGGAGCAACCTACACCGTGTTGAAAAAGGATGTCTGGACAATACTGGGACTAGAGCCGCTTGGTGAAATAGATCTCGTTCTCGCCGACGGCACAACCATCACAAGGAAGGTCTCCGAAGCAATCATCGAACTACCCGGATACGGCGAGCGACATACACCAGTTGTGCTCGGAGAAGAGGAGGACGAGAACCTTCTCGGAATAGTCACCTTGGAGATTTTCGGGCTGGTTCTTGACCCCCTCAAGAGAACTCTGAAACCTATTAGAGCCATACTGAAGACAGAACATCATGATAAACAGTGACATGTTAGGATTCGGTCTTCGAAAATATGATGATGGGTGGCAAATTTAGGATGCTTAAATAATTGGGTATGAAAGATTGTTTTGCAGAAAGTTGAGGTTCTCCAGAGTTGAGGCTGAATATTGGTTCAAACAAGGTGTGGAAGATTTTAGATTAGCTGAGAAACTCTTATCAGACGGCAGATATAACTACTCGGCTTTCCTAACTCATCAAGCTGCTGAGAAGACTCTGACAACTCTAATCATAGAGGTTTTGAGGGAGATTCCTCCTAGGATTCATAACTTGCTAGAGCTAGGAGAGTCTCTTAGGAAAACGGGGATAGACATGGCTGAGGTGGAGGATGACCTGAAATACCTTAACCCACACTACCTCACCTCACGTTATCCCGATGCTGCGAACGGCATCCCAACCGAGGTCTACAGCAGACGCATGGCCGAGCTATGTCTACAATCTGCAGCGAGGGTTTTAGCTTGGGCGGAAAACTTACTCGAGAAGAAGTAACCCAAATGGTTTCAAACTATGTTAACGCCGTCAGGGAAAACGGGTTTGACGTGGTTTCCGCCGTATTGTTCGGGTCGAGGGCTAGAGGTCGGGAACTTGTAAGCAGCGATGTTGACCTGCTTCTTGTGCTCAGTAACTGCTCTTACGGATTTATTGAGAGGATTGAGGCTTTGTCAAAGTTTTGGCGGCATGAGCTCAGTTTAGAGGTTTTTCCCTACACAAAAGACGAGGTAATGAGGTTGTTCGAAAGAGGCTCTATAACGCTTTACGACAGTCTCGAACACGGCGTAATCATCTATGATGATGGATTCTTCTCATCTCTGAGGAGGCTTTTCGCCGAGTTGGTTGAAAAAGGGGTTATCAGAAAAGGCCCAGACGGTTGGTGGATGTTTCCAGAGCCTGACACCATCCACATTCAAGGCTAATAGTTATTTTTTAGAAGATACCTCGATACGTGGCTGAGTATGGTTAGGAAGGTTGTGATAACGGCGGCGGGCCTCGGAACACGGTTGCTGCCTACGACCAAGGAGATGCCGAAAGAGATGCTGCCCATCTATGTAAGAGCTGGAAACGGCTCGGTCACGCTTAAACCACTTCTACAGGCCTTGTTTGAGCAGCTCTACAGCTTCGGATTCAGACAGTTCTGCTTCGTCGTGGGCCGCGGCAAAAGAGCCATCGAGGACCACTTCACCCCTGACTGGGACTTTGTCGAAAAAATGGACAAGATGGGAAAATATTCAACGGTCTCAGACCTTGTCACCTTCTACAAAATGCTTGAGGAATCGGTTATTGTTTGGGTGAGCCAGCCATCTCCACGCGGGTTTGGAGACGCCGTCAGAACCGCACGCCACTTCGTAGGAGACGACAACTTTCTTCTCTGCGCAGGAGACACAATCATCCTCGGAAACAACACCCATTTTCTCAAGCGGCTCTTTGAAGCAGCGCCACGCAACATGCTTGACGCAGTCCTCCTCGTCCAAAAAGTGGAGAACCCCCAGCAATATGGTGTGGTCGTGTCACAGCCGCTAAACCAAACCCTACACCAAGTATTCAAAGTGGTTGAGAAACCCAAGACACCTCCCTCCAACCTCGCCATCATGCCCTTCTACATATTCACACCATACATCATGAAGGCTCTGGACATGATATCAGAGGGCGTGGGTGGAGAGCTCCAGCTCACCGACGCAATACAGAAACTCATCGACATGGGTGGGAAGGTGTTGGCTGTCGAGCTGCTGGATAACGAGATGCGGCTGGACATAGGCACACCTGAAACATACATGGAGGCCCTCTCGCTGTCCTACAGATATGCAAACAGTGGTGAAAAATGAAGATAGCCGTTATCGGCCTCGGATACGTCGGGTTGACAACAGCCGCTTGCCTAGCGTCACGCGGATTCAAAGTAACAGGAATAGACATAGACAAGCATAAGGTTGAGACAATTAACGAGGGAAAAACACCGTTTAAGGAGCCCCGGCTCGATAAACTATTGAAAAGAAGCGGGCTGAGATGCAGCACCGACTACGCGGAAGCCGTTGACGCCGACTTTGTCTTCATATCTGTTGGTACTCCTGCTGGGCCTGGTGGAGAGATTGACCTCTCATATGTTGCAGGTGCTGCACGTAGCTTGGGCGAGGTTTTAGCCAGCCGCCGGAAGCCATGCACGGTTGTGGTGAGAAGCACGGTTGTCCCCGGAACAACCCGCGGGATTGTGAAAAACGAGTTGGAGAAATCGTCTGGGAAAAGAGTTGGCGAGGATTTGTTTCTCTGTGTTAACCCCGAGTTTCTCCGCGAGGGCAACGCTGTCCACGACACCTTCAACCCCGATAGAATAGTTATAGGCGACGACTGGGGCAGTGGTGGAAAAAACCTTCTCAGACTCTACCACCGGTTCTATCGGCGGAGAAAACCAGCCACAATATTGACGAACACCGTCAACGCGGAGATGATAAAATACGCCAGCAACGCATTTCTAGCCGCGCGCATAAGCCTCATCAACGAGATAGCCAACATCTGCCAACACATACCTGGAGCCGACGTAACCGTTGTGTCAAAGGCCATAGGGCTGGACAAGCGGATAGGGCCCTATTTTCTCAACGCTGGACTAGGGTACGGCGGCAGCTGCTTCCCTAAAGACGTCAAAGCCTTGATAAAATACGCGGAGAAGCTGGGTGAGACACCGCGGGTGCTCGAGGCAGTGGACAAGGTAAACATGATGCAGCCCCTCAAAGCCGTCGAACTAGCAGAGAAACTTCTCGGCAGCCTGCATGGAAAAACAGCCGCCATCCTCGGCCTCGCCTTCAAACCCAACACAGACGACATCCGCGAAGCCGTCTCACTCAAAATAATCAAAACACTCCTCGAAAAGGGATGCACTGTAAAGGCCTATGACCCAGCAGCAATCGAGAACGCGAGAAAAGTTCTCGGCGACACGGTGAACTACGCGTCCTCGGCCGAGGAATGTCTAACAGATGCGGATTTCTGCATCATAGCGACGGAGTGGAAAGAGTTTAGGAGGCTTGGGCCCGATGACTTCCGCAAGCTAATGAGAGACCCTGTGGTGGTTGATGGAAGAAGGATATACGACCCAGAGAGATTCATGGAGAAGGTGGAGTTCGCCGCGGTGGGCCTCGGTTTATGAGGGTTCTGATGGTGGGGCGGAAGCCTTCGATTGCTTTGAATGAGTTGAGAAGATACTGGGGAACGGTTGACGTGGCGACTGGTCTCCACGCTCCACGGTTTACCCGCTACGACCTCGTGATAGCACAAGAACCAACCATCAAAATAGGGCTGCCTGCTCTCCTGCAGGCGAAACTGTCAAACGCCGCTTTAATCACCGAGGTACATGGAGACTACTTGAGAGGAAATTTTCTTCCCTGGAAAGACCGGTTATTTGCATGGCTTGTTTTGAGGTCTTCGGATTTCGTGAGAGCCGTGAACAGCGGCATCGCGTGGAATCTCCAATCAAGGGGATTATCTAATGTTCACGTGGTTCCAGCCGTTTACATCAGGTTGGACATCTTCAAACCTTTGAAAAACCCAGATGAGAGAGGGCATGTTGTTGTAACTGCGGCGAGGCTGGTTCCTGAGAAAGGGCTTGACCTGTTGCTCAGGGCTGTTCCACTTTTGCTGCAGGATTTTCCCGATTTGGAGGTTAGGATACTCGGTGAAGGGCCTATGCGGAAAAGTCTCCAAGGATTGGCTGGAGAGCTCGGGGTCGGAGATGTGGTGAAGTTTCTGGGCTGGGCTCCTGTGGATGATCTCGTCAAACACTATAACGAGGCGGCTGTCTTTGTCTGCACATCCCACTACGAGGGGGGCCCGAGGACAGTGTTTGAGGCAGCCTCTTGTTTAACACCCAGCGTCTCAACACCCGTGGGCATAGTTCCTGAGGTGCTTAGAGATGGGGAGAGCGTGTTGCTTGTTGAGAGAAGGGACCCAGATCTGCTTGCCGAGAAGATAGCTCAGCTTCTGCATGACAGGGACAAACGCCGTCGGCTCGCCGAGAAGGCTCGTGAGATTGTTCTAAGAGAGTTTGAATGGTCCAAGTCAGTGGAGAGATATGCCAGGGCCTACTTGGCTCTAGCTTCCCCCCGTCCTTGATGAGAAACCCATGGGTTAGGCTTAATTTGGCCCCTCTTTTGCTATTTTCGGCACCATGGTTAGTGTTATGACGTTTATTGGGCGGGTTGAGGGGTTGGACGCGCCGACTCTTCACGCACAATACTTTGAGGAGTATCTTCTGCTCAGCAGACATGTTGACCACCTTAAGGTCGTCACAGACACCGTTGTCTCCCGAAGGCTCGACACCCCTCCGAACATGGAGATAGTCAAGCTCCCAGCCATCAGAATACCCAAAATTTATGGAGCGACGAAGATTCTCTTCTACGGGTTTAAACCTGTTCTGGATAGGGATAATGTCGACGTGCTTTACGTTAGGACGTTCAGCCCACCCGAGCTTTCAGCATTATGGTTTGGTCGACTGTTTTCCGATATTCCTTCGGTGCTTGTTTTACCGGGAACATGGTTGTTCGGACACCCATCGTCGGCTAAGGGGAAGGAGAGGTTTTACAGATGGTTTCTCCGAAGGGCTTTAGACTCGTGTGAAAAAATTGTGTTGTATTCTAGGCATATGTTGCCAGAAGTTTTGCTCTACCATCCCAAGCTTGATGTCTCGAAGGTTGTGTATATTCATAATGCTGTAAACATTGTGAGGTTCAGTCCCGAGGGTGAAAAAAGTAAGCGTCTTGAAGAATTGAAAAGGGGAAGGAAATGCATATTATACGTTGGGCGGGTTAATGAGAAGAAAGGAGTGGAGGACCTTGTAAAAGCTTTCCGCATTGTCTCAACGATGCACCGCGACTGTATTCTGGCTATCGCTGGAGCCGGCGAGGCTGGTTACGTGGAAAAGCTGCTTGAAGAGGTTAATAAAACCGGGTTGGATGATAGTGTATTTTTCCTCGGCCCTGTCCCCAACAGTGAGATTCCTATGCTCTACAGGTCTGCTGACGTGGTTGCTTATGCGTCGCGGGGGGAGAGGGTATTCCAAGGGCGTTGCTGGAGGGAATGGCTTGTGGGCTGCCTGCCGTGGCAACAAATGTAGCTGGAATACCTGAGGCAGTGGTTGACGGCTTTAACGGCTTTCTCGTGGAGCCACGTGACATAACAACTCTAGCTAATCGATTATCCACTTTGATTGCTGATGTTTCGTTGCGTAGGGAGATGGGTTTGAGGGCTAGGCGTCATATCGAGGAAGAGTTTAGCCTAGATGTGGTTGTGCATCAGATTGCCTGGCTCTTAGAGGAAGTGGGAGGGGTTAAATAAGTGGTTATTGAGGTGTCGCCATGGTTCTTGATGTTGTGGTTTTCGGTGGGTCTGGGTTTATAGGCTCTGCCGTTGCTAATTATCTGTCTGATGCTGGTTTGAAGGTCCGGGTTGCTGACGTTGTCAGGCCCCGGGGTGATTTAGGTGTAGAGTTTGTTGAATGTGATGTGCGTGATAGGGGTGCGGTTTTACGTGCTTTGGGCGATGCTAGGGTTGCTGTTAACACGGCTATTGTTCAGATTCCTAGGATAAATGAGGAGCCTCGGTTGGGTTATGAGGTTAATGTTATCGGGACTCAAAACGTTTGCGAAGCTGTGGCTGGGAGCGGTTCATGTTTGGGTATGGTTCAGGCTGGTACGTGGCATACTATTGGGGAGACTGGGCTCAGCGGTGTTGTGGACGAGGAATTCGGCTATAGGCCTGATAAGGTCGAGGAGAGGGCTAGAGTCTATGCTTTGTCCAAGGTTTGTCAAGAATCTGTTGTGAGGCTTTTCAGCTATATGTTTAGGGAAAAGGCGTATGTGGTGATACGGACTGGCACGGTTCTCGGACCCAACATGCCTGAGCAGACCGCCGCCAAGATATTCATCAAAAACGCGGTCGGCGGAAAACCTCTCACACCCTATAGGCATAGCATGTATAGGCCGATTCTTTACGTCGACGTTGGCGATGTTGCTAAAGCGTATGAGGTTGTCGTAAAAAAGATTCTTGACGGCGACATGAGAGGGGTCAACAACGTCTTTAACCTGGTGTATCCGGAGCCGATGACGGTTATTGAGCTGGCGGAGACTGTTAAGAGGTCTGTTGAAGAGCTGACGGGTGGAAGAATCAGTCCGGCTGTTGAGGTTGTTGACAAGGGGATTCCGCCTCTCTTCACACCGGATGATAAGAACAGGTTTGTGTGCAAAATCGACCGCATCACAGCTATTTTGGGGATCAACAGGCTAAAGGACCCAAAAGCCTCAATTAAAGAGCTTACAGCCCGAGCGTTATCAAATCAACTTGACCAACAAAACTTAAGAGCGTAGCTCTGTATCTTTTGCTCAACACTTTCAGGTTATTTTCTTCAACGCCTCGAGTCCAAACCCTGTTTCGGGTATGATAGGGGCTATCGGTGTCCAAACATAGTCAGCTACGAGATATAATTTATCAATTTTCGTTCTGCCTATTATTGGTCTAAAACCATAGCCTTTGACAACGTATCCACGTTTGGCGAAATCTTGGACAGTCCATCCAGACTTGTGCTTTAATGGGTCGCACCTTCTACTATCTGTCGGTCGCCATCCGTTGGGCGTTGTTAAATGGATGTAACCGCCTTTCCTAGTTATCCTCTCCATTTCATCCATCAGCCGGTATCCCGCTGGCTTGCTTAGATGCTCAATAACCTCAATGCATATTGTCAAGTCCGCAAAACCGTCGGGGAGAGGTATGGGTTCTTTCTCCAAGTCAACTTTGATCGGTTTGTAGATTTTGCTTATTTCAGACAGGGTCTTAAGGTATGGCTCGTAAACATCCAATCCAACGACCTCAACAGGTCTACCGGCGATAGCTGCCAGCATGTGGCCGGCCCAGCCAAGCCTACAGCCAACATCAACAACAACTCTCAACTCATCACCCAACTCTCTGCAAAATGAAGCAAACCTAAAGGCGACAATCCCCTCGAGAAGACCCATGTCAGGCAAATGCCTTTGTAGACATCTATAAAAATTTGCGGCGGATACTGTAACAAAAAATCGTTTATAAAAAAAATAATCTCTTGAGCACAAGTTTTATCATGGTTTTGGCTTCGGTGTCTATGAGCATTACTGCTGCTGTGTAGGCTGCTGCTCCTGTGAGTAGTATGGCGATTATTCGTGTTAGCTGGATGATGGCCGTGTTGCTAGGTGGGATAATGAGGAGGATGGGTGCTATGGCGGCTGTCATAAGGAGGGCGGCGGCGATGTATTTTACTAGAGGTTTTGCGGGAAGTTTGAAGTGTATTCTGGGGCGTGAGAAGAGGTAGCCCACTGTTGTCAGTGATGTGGTGAACCCGAGGTGTGCATAGGCCCAGAGCTGTGCGGTCTCTACATGAGACATGGCCGCAGATTTTGCATACATCGTTGCGAGCGAAAAGGCAGCGATGTACAAGCTTGAGAGAACAAGGTTGACCAGGTTGTATCGGAAAATTCCCGACCTAAGATAATCGGCTAGAGAGACATCACTTCTCTTATCCACCTCATCCAAGCCGCCGACAACGCTGGAGAAGAAGTAGCTAAGCCCGTTTATGAAGTAGCTAATCGATAAGACAACGAGTATGGAGGAGGCCTCTGCATATGCTGGCCTGAGAAGTTGTAGAATGTCTCTGCCCAGGGCTAGAGCGCCGAATAGTAGCGGGACGCCGAGAAGCATGGCGAACCGGAAAACCTTTTCGATGTCTCTTGAGCCGCCTCCACTGAGCAGTACGGGGTAGAGACCTAGTACCAGGTTGTTGTACATGCCGACTACAAGGGCGACGGTCAAAGCGGCTTGCCAGTAGGCGAGAGGTATAGCGGAGCCGTAAAGAACGCCGCCGAGAAAAACATCCAACCCATAGACGAATCCGCCCACTACGTTCAGCAGAGGCACAGCGAACCCCTTCAACCACCTAATCAAGTCTCTCGGCTCGAATCGGCCGAGAACGTTACGCTGCAGATAAACGAGGAGAAGGGCTTGGATAAGCTGAGCTAATGCGAGGGAGATGAATACACCCGCTAATCCTAGGCCGAGAAAATACACCGCGACGACCGCGAATATGACTTTAGCCACTTCGAAGACCGCGAAGCCGTAAGCCGATGCGATGGGTTTATGGCCGTAGGACACACCCTCTGCCGTGTTTAGGAGATGTAGGATGGGGAGCTGCATCAAGCCCAGCATGACAACCCATGGTTCTCGGCCTATGGCCTCGGCTGAAAAAGCCACAGCCCCGAGATAAGCCATGGAGAGAATCAGCGACATGAAGGCTGAGCCGGCTAACGCGGTTTTGAGAGGCTTGCCGCCGCGGCCCGCATCCCTCGCGGCCCAGAAGCTGATGAAAGAGGCTGTCACGGCGAAGTATGAAACCAGCCTGCCGACGTAGGTCCATGCACCGAAATCCTCCTCCGAAAGCCTACGCGCAACAATCACGGAGAAGACGAGTCCCGAGGCCAGGCTCCCCATCCTAACCAAGAATGATACAAACCCTGTGAGCCTAAGCCGCGGCCTCCCCGACAACGGAAAACGCTTAATTATCCAAGGTATTAACGATGAAAACATATCTGGGCCGGGATGAAAGGTGGGGGGTGATGGGGGTTAAGCTGGCTACGGCTGTGGCGGCTTATCCTTTCTACAATTTTAGGTATCTCAGGCTTTTGGACTAGTTTGCGAAGGTTTTTGATGTATATTGTTTCGCGGGTTCAGCTCTCGGGAAAAAGGTTAAGCTGAACAACCTTAGGCTGGCATATGTTTATCCTTTTACGATTCCACGCAGGATAAGTTACTTTGTCGGTCCCTATGTGACCCAAGCTTTTATCAACCTTGCTGGGGCGGATGTTGTCTGGCTGTTTGACACGGCCACGGCTCTGGCTCCCAATTTTTTACATTCTCCTGTTGTGCTGGATGTTGATGATCCAAAGGTTGTGTTGCCCGTCGATGAGTTGGCTAAGCAGTCGAAGCTGTCTCTGGTGAACGAGATGAGGATGCTGATGGATAAGCGGGTTAGGAAAATTGTTGTTACAACAGAGATTATTAGACGGAAGTTCGTCAAACTTGGAGTTGATGAAGAGAAGATTGAGGTGATTCCCAATGGTGTTGATTCAGAGCTGTTTAAACCCTCTCCTCTACCCGATGAGCCGGTTGTGTTATACTATGGCACGTTCCAGCCCCATCGAGCAAACCTCCTCATCAAAGTGGTGGAAAAAATCACGTCCATACGCAGTGATGTAAGATTTCTACTAATAGGTGATGTCCCGAAGCCGATGGTAGATACTTTAAGAAGGATGGCAGGTGAAAAGGTGGAGCTACCCGGGTTCATTCCACGTGACAAGCTTCCCCCATTTATTCAAAGGTCTAAAATATGCATTTTTACGCAAGACCGGTCATTGGGTGGACGACATCCAGCTAAGCTACTCGACTACATGGCTTCTGGAAGGCCCGTGGTCACAACCAATGTCGACGAATCCTTTCCCATACGAGAGTCTGGCGCAGGTTTGATAACTCCCGTGGACGCAGACAAAATGGCTGAAGCCGTTGTCAAACTACTTGACGACGACGCTCTAGCGAGGCAAATGGCTGCAAGAGGAGTCCAATACGCTAAAAGGTTTGACTGGCGCAACATGGTCAACAAATACATAACCCTAATCAAACAGGTAGCCCAGACGTAACCCGCTCAAAACTCCCACAACACAGAAATTATTCGGACAGATTTCCCTGACCCTAATCGACTTGTGCAAAATTTTCCCATCACCTAGTCTTTTGTGCACCTTCTCCAAAGTCTCGTGAGCCCGTGAACCCTTAAAAACCAAAGCAACATCGACCCTGCAGGCCCGCGGGCAATGTTCCAAAGCAGGACATCAGCATCCAACACACCGAGAGAATATTCCGAGGCTGCAGAGCGATGAGAGTGCTCTTCACCGCAAGCGGTGAAAAAGTCGGCGGCGCAACCCTCGCCATGCTCCACCTAATGCTCGGCCTCCCCAGCCAAGGCATCCAACCCATACTCCTCACACCAACCACATCCGCAATAGACCCAAGCCTAGCAAAGAAACTTGTAGAAAAAAGTGTCTTGATAATCGAGGCCCGCCGCAGGATGAAAGGTGTCCTCCACTGGCTCTGGCTCTTCCTAACAACCCTCAGGCTAGCTAGAAAACTTGGCGTAAAAATAATCCATACACATGGCCCAAAAGAAGCAGCCATAATGGGCCTAGCCGCGAAAATACTCCGCCTAAAACATGTTTACACAGTTGAGGGCGACCCAGTAATAGAAACCTTCATCAACAAAAGCGGCCTCAAAGCAACAATAACTAACAAACTGCTCTTCAAAATAGGCCTTAGACTTGCCGATGAAGTGGTGGGATGCAGCCGATGGATGGCCACCCACATCGAGAAAACCTATGGAAGAAAAGCCACACCAATATGGAACCCCATCGACCACGAAAAATTCTCCAACAGCACAGAACACCAACCGGACCAGAAAACCATCCTCACCGCAGCCAGGCTCGACAAAGTCAAAGACATAGAAACACTATTGCACGCCATCGAAGACATAGAGCCCATGAACCGCCCAAAACTCCTCATCGCGGGAGACGGCCCCCTCAGAGAAACACTCACCGAAATAGTGAAAACAAAAAAACTACAAGACAACGTCATTTTCCTCGGACATAGAACCGACGTTGAAAAACTGATGGCCAAGGCATCCATCTTCATACTCCCATCGATCTACGAACCCTTCGGCATGGCAGCAGCCGAAGCACTGGCCGCAGGCAAACCAGTCATAGCATCAAACATAGGCGGCCTCAGAGAAATAGTGGACCACGGCGTAAACGGCCTCCTCTTCACACCAAAAAACCACCACGAACTCGCACAACACATAACAAAACTCCTACAAGACAAAAAACTATGGACCACATTCTCACAAAACGCCAGAGAAAAATCAGCCATCTACAAACCCGAGAACATAGCGAAACGATACCTAGAGGTTTACAGGCGATGCTTAGGTTAAAAAATGGGTCAACAGCCTTCGAGGCATGATAATAGTCACGGGGGCACTGGGTTTTATAGGCAGCCACCTGACCGAAGCCCTCCTCGACAAAGGCGAACAAGTAGTGGGAGTCAGCCACCCGAAACCACCTGAAAACAACATCAACATATTAACCAGCCACAAAGCCGCATCAAACCTCCGCATAATATACAGCGACCTGAAAAACCTCGACGAAGTGAAGCAGATAATGAAAACAAACGCCCCCACACATGTATACCATCTCGCGGCACTCGCCTCCCACAGACTGAGCATGTCCGAGCCATACAAGTACCTCGAAAACAACATACTCACTACACTCAACATCCTCGAGGCAGCTCGCATCACCGAGCCTGGCCCACGTATAGTTTTCTCATCAAGCAGCAGCATCTACGGAAACAACACACCGCCGCTGAGAGAGGACATGAAGCCCGACCCAAGAGGCCCCTACGCTCTAAGCAAATGGATATGCGAAGAACTATGCAGCCAATACGTCAGAGACTATGGACTCAACGTCGTCACAGTAAGATATTTCAACGTCGTCGGCGAAAGATGCAGAGGAAACATAGTTTTCCGAGTCTTCGCAGAACATGCGTCTAAGAACATTGACCTAGAGGTTTACGGCCGATACATCAACGGAGTCTTCAAACCCGCAGCCCGTGACTTCACATACGTAAAAGACGCCGTCCAAGGTACTATTCTCGCGGCCGAGAAAGGCGGAAAAGGCGAGGTCTACAACATCGGGTTCGGGAGACCGGTCAGCGTCAAAACAGTGGCTGAACTAATCATAAAAAACCTGGGAAGCCGTTCAAAAATAGTGGAGAAGGAGCTCAAGCCACATGAAAGCCTCGAAAGCTACTCAGACAACACCAAAGCACGTAAACAACTCGGCTGGAAACCTGTAACAGACATAGAAGAGATGGTGAAAAAATTCATAGAATACTGGAAAAACACGACCCACGACCCCCTACACTGATAAGCCACATAACGTTATCGACTTCTGGACGATGGCTTAGAGGCTGCGGAAGCAGTTCATCGATTTGCTGGAGAAGGATGTCGAGTTCCGGATTGCGGTGACTGGCTGTCTCGGGTTATCCGAGGTTTTGAAGAGGCTTGACATGGTGGAAGGCTAAGCTCTTCGTCGCCGTACATTGCCGTTTCTCTCTCCTTCCTCAAAGCTCTCGATATGGAGGCCAGCTCATCAATCTGCTCATTCATCCACGGTGGGAACCTGCTTCTCTCTCTTCTGAGTATTGGTCCGACATCATGCCATTTAGGCGGCTCGACTCCGAACGGTCTCAACGCGGCTTTGAGGGAAAGCTCCACAAAGTCTTACGGTGTATGGTAGCTGCCTTTCTGCAGGGCTGTTCTCGCTGTTGTCAACCTCTCCTCGGCCTGTCTAAGGTTGGACCTAGCCATCTCCAGATTGTCCACTTATCTTCACCCTCTTGACTCCTCCGCCTTTCCAGAGTCTCCAGTACCATTTCCTACCTATCCACACCCTTTCAGCACCCATCTTCTTTAGATTAGCCTTGAGAGAGTTGAGGAGGTTTGTGAGGAAACTGTCTCTGTCGTATAGGATTATGGCGTCTTCAGTCATGTCTAGGAGTATGCTGGGTATTCGCGCGGCTTCGCCGGGTGTGAGGATGATTGGTGATATGGAGATACCGTAGCCCTGTCCACAAAGAGTGTCCAGAAGCATGTCCAAATCTTTCTCGCATTCTATGAACAGCTCGGTTCTATCCAGTCTGTTCATAGGCAGCTTTTCACACACAACCATCACATCCAAATCGCTTTCTTTCCCGGCTTCACCTCTCGCAGCAGAGCCGAAAACAACGACGGAGACCAGCCGTTCACCCAGCCGTCGGCGAAGGCTTTCCACCAGCTTTTGAGCAAGTGTTCTATACGGCTCTGCCAGCAAAGTGTCGTCCATATAAGGGGGTTGCCGATGTAATTAAAAGTGTTGCATGTTTCTCCGAGATTTGTGTTGGTGATTGCTTTGGTGGGTGATGTTTTTTAGGTGATGATTTTTAGTGGTATGGGGTTGTGGCAGCTATTCTGTTTGTGAGGTGGCTGGTGCGAGGACTCTTTTGAGGTAGTTTTGTCTGTTTCTTTGTCGTGGGAAGGGTGATTTGCGTGGTTTGGCTTCGAGCTTAGGTGTCTGGCTTCTCACTTTTCCCGCTTTTGTGATGCTTCCGTGGGAGGGCATACCAGGGTGTCTTCTGTTTTCCCGTATTTTAAGGCTATCTTGTTTTGGATAGTCATGCTGATAGATGTTCAGCCGTATGGGTGCGGTTCCGTTAAAATTTTGGGTTTCTGTGTCCGTGGCGGATCGGCTGCAAGATGTTGCCAAGAAAGGGTAGTATGGGGGAAAATCGTTGATGTGTTAGTGGATGTGTCGTATTCTCTGTTGGTCTCAGTTTCGTTTTTGTATAATATGAGTCCTGTTTGGGGTGGGATGGTTATCAAGCCAGTGAATATGTTGCCTGCCCTGTCACGATGTTTCTCTGAGATAAAGTATGTGAAGGTTTTGCTCGACGCTGTGTTTAGGAGCACTAGGCCGTTACTGTACCTCCTTAGTAAAAGTGCGCCGTTTTTCTCATCACCTTCAAGGGTTTCAAAGCTGTGCAGGGGTCTGCCCAACGGGACGTAGAAATCTTTTAGAATATATGATGACGGGTATCCGCCTTCGTCTCCACGAAGGGTGATATACATGTTTGGTCTGTTAACCAGATATAGGGCGGCCAAAACAAAGCTAAAATCTCTTCTCACATTTTCGGGGACAAGCCGCGGGTTTTCATTCCACAGCTCAAGATATTCACGTGGAATCACATCTACCAGCACCACGAATTTGCTGTCTGGAAAATTTTTCAGGGCATGAAATTGCTGATACAGAAGCGAGGGAGTATGTGTTCTGTTGAAGATGCGTGTGAAGTATTCTATTAAGACTCCATCATAATCAAATTTCACGATATACTCGAATTTCTCGTTGCTGAATGTTCCTATGTTGGCTATTATTTTACGGTCAGGATAAGGGTCTAAGATGTTTTTCTTCATACGGTTAAGCATATTGTCCAGGATTGTTTCCCGCGTTGCGCGGTCAGGGTATTTCGAGGGAGGGCGCCCTTCCATGTTCCAGAGATATAGAAAGTTGGGAAGGTTGTCGTGGAAGAGGACTGGAGATAGCGCGGGGTTTCTGTATCCTGCATATATGTGCAGTCTTTCGATGTTTTTCAGCGCTGTATCGATCACGTCTTCACGTCCTATGTCAATCAGAAACTCGCAGTATTTTTCTCGGACTATATAGTATCCTGAACTGTTTACACGAGGATACTTAGATGAGGAAGATGAACTCAGAAGCCATTCATCCAGTACTTTATCGTATACGCTGGGCCAGTAGCGTAGGAATTCATAGACAGGTGTTCCATTGTTCCATCGGATCATACAGGGTGGAGTGTTTGAGCTGTTTCTTCTGCTGGATGCAAGGGAGGGGTCGTTAAAATACAGGAGGCTTGTAATCTGGGTGTTTATTCCTTTCACGTAGGTATTGTAGGCTAAGCCGCCCAGTAGCAAATCATATTTCTGGGCAAGTTCCAGCGGGTCTTTCTGGAATACTACTCCATGAATAGCTGCCAGCTTGAAATTGATTTTATCCTTGCCTAGCAGGGGAGACGCTTTTCAGGCTCCGTATGCATGACAAAGTCGTCAAACCAGAATGTTCCAGCGCATGATTTTCTGCATGTAAAAGTTAGATAAACCCTTACGGCTGTGAAATTTGCTGGAACCTGTGCTGTAAATGTTATTTTTCTCCAAAACGGTGTCGGCTCTCCCGTTCGTAAGACATGGACCGGTGAGAGATAACGCTCGTTTCCAGCGTTGTCGCTTACGATGAAATTCAACATGACGGTATACTCGATGTTCTTAATCTCTTCACTTGTTTTGTAGCTAAAGGTGAATACCAGCCTGTCACCTGGGACTGGATAGAATATTTTGTATGCGGGGTCCTTTGGCTGGATTTTCCATGAAGACAAGATAAGCCTGGTATCTTCACCTGATTCGTTATCTCTTTTTATCGAGATTTTTTGGCTGCCTGCGCCTGAGACGAAATCGCTAAAGTCGATGGATGCTTCGGCCCTAGCTCCTTTAGAGCCTTCAGGCCATTTTATCCAGTTCCAGTAGGGGGTGAAGATATCTGCGAAACCTTCAGGCCCACGCATGTTTGTCACAACTGTTTCAAGCTCGCCCAAGCCGCCGAAATAGTTGCTGAGAGGTATCCCGTAGGGTGTTGCGGTCTCCACAATTGTGTTAGATGGTGTGCTTAAATGGTTTCCGCGATAGGCTCTAACCCTGTAAAAGTATGTTTTCTCCCTCTCTACGTTATCGTCAACAAAGCTTACAACGCTGGGGGGGTTACACCGATTGCCGAAAAGATTTTGTTGTCTTCGCTTCTCTCTATGCGGAAACCGTCTTCGTCGTCCGAATTGTCCTGCCATGTGATAACTATCTGCCCGAAATCTGCGTTCAGCACTCTTAGATTTGATGGCGAAGCTGGAGGGGTACCGATTTCTGTTGTCGGCTCCACAGTGGTCTTAGTCACGGTCCTTGTTATAGTAACAATTGATGAAACAAACTCTCTCACGGTTGTGCTGAACCTTGAGAGGGATGTGACCGTCTCAGTTACTGTTGAGTAAATAGTCTGTGGAAACGGGGCCGTTAACTGACCGGCCCAAAAGCTCGACAAACCCAGCAAAATCAGCAAAAAAACCAGCACCACTTTCTTCATCAACCTCTGTCCGTTGAGATGTTTGATTTAAAACATTTTGTGTTCTTGAGGGTAGAACAATTCAGTTCAACCGTTCGACATTTAGGAATATCTATCTAGGTGGCCACACTTTTGACAACACCGTTTGTATGTTTCAGTTTCCAGTTAAGCGTTACGAGGGTTCTATGATTTTGTGGATAAGCGGGTTGGCTAGTCATCCACTCTTAAATGCAGGGATTGTATTGTTTCCAAGAGATGTCTAGGGTTATTGTGGCGCCGACGGGTGTTGGCTGGGCTGGTTTGGACGATGGTGGAAGGCTTGTTTTGTTTAGGCCTTTTTCGGAGAAGGTGGATGAGCTTGTGCGGATTGTTTCCTCGAATGATTTGCCCTCGGGGTTTGTGGAGGCTTTTCTCAAGGAGCTGCGGGACCGTGGATACTCTGTGCTCGTCTACTGGGATGAGAGAGTGGGAGACGTGTTGAACAAATATGCTGTTTCGTTTGGCTTTTCTCTTGAGAGGGTTGAGAAGAGGCTGGTGGATGTTGAGTCTCTTTTGCCGCCTTCTGAGGTGGAGCGGTTTCGCGAGCTTGTTCGAGCGGTTTCCATGGCGGTGGCCCGGCAGCGTATCATGGCCGAGGCCGGGCGGAGAGACCTTCACATCGTCCACGCTGTGAGGGTGCTAGACGACCTTGAGAAGACGAAAAACCAGCTCTACGTCCGTGTGAGAGAATGGTATAGTGTTCATTTCCCTGAGCTATCCTCTCTCCTGACCGAGGGTGATGATTTTCTCAAGTTGGTGTCGGTCCCGGTTTTGCGGCATGGTTTGGACGAGCGGATGGTTTCGAAGCTGCTGGGCCCTGATTTGGCGAAGAGGGTTTTGGAGGCTGCTGAGAAGTCTGTCGGCGGTGACATGGGGCCCGGTGACGCAGCGATGCTTTCGGCAACGGCTTCCCTCGGGCTTGACGTGAGCAGGCTTGCTGAAAAAACCGCCGAATACATACGCGAGCTGATGGCTTCCGAGGCACCGAACCTATCAGCCGTAGCGGGCCCTGTTCTGGGCAGTAGGCTGATTTCTTTGGCGGGCGGGCTTGAGCGTCTCGCACGGCTTCCCGCAAGCACCATTCAAGTCCTCGGAGCAGAGAAGGCCTTGTTCAGGTTTCTGAAAACAGGACGCGGCTCCCCCAAACATGGCGTCATATTCCAGCACCCGCTTATACACATGTCTCCGAAGTGGCAGAGAGGCAAGATTGCAAGGGCCCTCGCCACCAAGATAAGCATAGCCGCACGCATAGACTATTTCTCTAAAGAGGACCGTGGCGCGCAGCTACGTGAAGCCTTGGAGAAAAGGGTTGAGGAGATACGTCGCAAATATGCTTCACCTCCTGCGAAGAAAACTTTGGCGAAGCAGGTTGAAAGGAGGCGTAGGAGAAGGTGAAGCCGTCGATTAGGCCTCATCCACGGTTTGAAGGTGTTTATCTCGTCGAAGGTGTTGAGGGGCTGAGGCCTGCGACCAAGAGCTTGGACCCGGGGTTTCAGGTCTATGGCGAGGAGCTGGTCAGGGCGGTTGACGGAGAGTATCGTGTGTGGAACCCTTTCCGAAGCAAGCTTGCAGCAGCAATATTGAGGGATGTGAAGGAGATTTTCATCCGGCCAGGGTCAAGGGTTCTTTACCTAGGCTCCGCATCCGGCACTACTGTTTCACATGTCTCCGACATCGTGGGGCTGCGGGGGGTTGTGTATGGTGTCGATTTTGCTCCAAAGGTTATGCAGCAGTTTATCCAGAAAGTAGCCGAGCGCAGAAATAATGTTGTGCCTATTTTGGCTGATGCGTCGAAGCCCGAGAGCTATGCACATCTCGTCGGTGTAGTGGATGTTATCTATGCTGATGTTGCTTGGCCGGCTCAAGCCGACCTCGTCGCCGCCAATGCGCGGCTTATGCTGCGGAAGGGAGGAGGTGTTTTGCTGGCTGTGAAGGCTCGGAGCATCGACAGCGTGGAGGACCCGGGCAAGGTTGTAGACCGAGAGGTGCGGACGCTTGCCTCTAGCGGGTTTGAGATAAGGGAGACGCTTGGGCTCGAGCCTTTTGAGAAGGACCATGTGATGGTTGCGGCGGTGTACCTTGGCTAGGGGCTTGCTTTGCGGTGTCGACGAGGCTGGCAGAGGCTGTGTGGTCGGGCCTCTGGTTGTCGCGGCGGTCGCCGCCGAGCGTGATGAACTGCCTCTGCTTAGGGCTTTGGGGGTGGCTGATTCGAAGACGCTTTCTCCGAGAAGACGTGAGGAGATTTTTGAGAAGCTGCGGGCGAGTTTCAGGGTCGGGTATATGCTGGTTTCGCCGAGGCGTATCTCCTCGTGTCTCAGGGTTAACGGTGGCGATGGGTTGAACGACCTTGAATACGGTGTGATGGCGGAGCTTGCGCGGAGTTTTCGGCCGCGGATTTTGTTTGTTGATTCGCCTGACAGGGATGTGAGGCGTGCTCGACGGAGGCTTTTGGAGAAGCTTGGGGTGGAGATGGATGTTAGATGCATGGTGAGAGGTGACAGGCGGCATGTTTTGGTCGCCGCGGCCTCTGTTGTGGCGAAAGTGGTGAGGGACAGGAAAGTGGCGATGCTTCGGCGGCGGCTAGGCGACTTCGGCTCAGGGTATCCATCCGACCCAAGACACGGAAATGGCTTCTCGAGAACCTTGGACAGGCAGCCATAAAACCATACATTCGCATGGGTTGGGCAACCCTTGAAAACCTCAGACAAACAAGGCTCGACGAGTTCTAGGATAGCGGCGTTGACGGGCCGACCGGGTGTGGGCAAGACAACGGCGTTGATGAGTGTTGTTGAGTTGCTTAGAAAAGATGGTGTCAGGGTTGGAGGGTTCTACACCCGTGAGCTGCGGGAGACGGGTGTGAGGAAAGGGTTTGAGGTCGTCGACATCATAAGCGGTGAAACGGCGTTGCTTGCGTCGGTTTCCACTACACCAGGGCCCCGCATAGGCAGATATGTCGTCATGCTTGATAACTTGGAGAGGCTGGGTGTAGGTTCTCTTGAAAAAGGTTTGGAAACCTGTGATGTTTTGGCGGTTGATGAGGTGGGGCCCATGGAGCTTCTCAGCAACAAATTTGTCGAAACTGTTGAAAAAATTCTGCGGAGCGGGAAACCCTCGATCTTCACCGTCCACGTCTCGGCCACACATCCTGTAGCAAAATCCGTAAGGAAATTGGCTGGGGAAAACCTCTATCTTCTCGACACGGTGAACAGGGATAGGGTTCCGCAGGTTGTTTACGAGGTGGTGAAAAAGTGGCTGAGAAGCTGAGCCTGCTGCAGTCGCTGGGTTTTCCCGCGAAATGGTATCGAGAGGGCCGTGTAGAGTTTGTGGCCCCCATGTTTCCGACCACTAACGTGGGTGAACCAGCTGCACCAACACGCTCTCCCGTCTTTTACAACCCCTACTCAGCCCTGTCAAGAGATTTGACGGTTGTCTTGGCCAGAACATTTGGCGACGGTGTTGTGGTGGCGGAGCCTCTCGCCGGCTCGGGGGTGAGAGCCATTCGTCTGCTGGTTGAGACAAACACGGTGGCACGGGCTTTGATGAATGACATCAACCCAAACGCGGTTAAGGTCATGCGCCTCAACGCGGAGTGGAACGGTGTAGCTGAGAGGTGTGAGGTTTTCGAGGGGGATGCGGCTGTGTTTTTGACACGGCTTAGCGGATGGCGGGACCGTGTTCACTATGTTGACGTCGACCCAGTAGGAGCCCCTGTTAAGTTTGTGGAAAACAGTCTACGCGCAGTCGCGAACGGTGGATACATCGGTGTCTCGGCCACGGACCTTGCACCACTCGTTGGAAATCATCCCGAGACATGCTTCAGAAAATACGGGCTATTATCCGGCAAAACGTTTTTCCCCAAGGAAGCGGCCCTCCGCCTCCTCGCATCATTCGTCATACAACGAGGAGCCGCGCTGAACATCGCTGCCACACCAGTCCTCAGCGTCCAACACAGACACTTTGTACGCGTATTTTTCCACGTGCTACGCGGCAGGTCACGTGTAATCAAGCTGCTTGAGAAAATCGGGTGGATAAAGTCTTGCAACTGTCTCTACAAAGAGGTTTTTTCGTTGCAGGATTTTCCAGACAGAGTTTGCCCGAGGTGCGGTGGCGAGGCCGCGGTTGTGGGGCCGGCTTGGCTTGGGCCTCTGCATAACGGCGAGCTTGTTGAGAAGATGCTAGCGCTGTCCACGGATTTGCCGAAGGCCCAAAAAATCTTGGAGAGAATTAGAGGAGAAGACGACGTTGTCGGCTATTATCCAGTAGATAGGATAGCTCATGTAAGGGGTGTGACGCCGCGGTCTCCTTTAGTTCTGGTTGCTTCTCTGAGGTCTATGGGCTACCGGGCTTCGCTAACCCATGTAGACCCGACGGCCGTTAAAACTGATGCTCCTCTCGAGGATTTGCTGAAGGCCGCTGCTGGATAAGCCGCCTCCTAGGCGGGCCTCTGTAGCCGAGGCCGAGTAGAAAGATTTCGCTGCTACCCTTCTTGGTTGACCGCGGCACATATCGCTCAACCTTCCAGAAACACCTCATCATCCTTTTCTCGAAATCTCTTAGACGAGGATGCTCGAAGGCCTTGAACACGGCGTTTCCGCCTCTGCGGAGAAACCTGTGGCAGAGGTTGAGGGATGCCTCGAGGAGGTCTATCTGCTGCTCGACCAACAGGTCATAGTCTCCCGAGTGATGGGGCGAGAGGTCGGAGACCACGACATCGCAAAACTCTTCACCCAAAGCCGTTTGAACATCTCTAGTCAACCGGGCTTCATAGATGTCTGCCTGTATAGTGACAATGTTAGGCCTTGTGAGCTGAAGCGGCTGCCTGTCCACCGCCACGACCAGCCCTTTCTCGCCGACGATGTCTGACGCGACCGCCGCCATGCCTCCGGGCGCGGCCCCTAGGTCCAGCACTCTTTGGCCCTCACGGATAATTTTCCACCGGCTCTGTATCTCGAGGAGCTTGAAGGCGGCGCGTGAAGGATACCCCATCTCCTTGGCTTTCCGCCAATAGGGGTCCTCCCTCCTACGTTGAAGCCACTGTTCCTTCGTCAACTTACTTCCGGCCGCTAAGCCATTCCTCGAGCAATATGCATGTTTTGTAGTGGGGCTCGCCCCGTGGGCCGCAGACGTTGTCATAAACACATGAAGGACATGGGACACCGATAAGCGGCTGTATGTTTATCTGCTTGATGAGAGGAACAAGCCGCCGGGTCCATCTGTCGTTGCTGAAAGCCTTAACCCGTTTAATGTAGCCTTTACGCTCCAGCTTAATACCTATCCTCGAGCCCTCCCGGCTCGTCACACCAAGCTTATGCCATAGTTCCGACTGAAGCATCCCAACCTCGTTCTGCATCAACAGGGCTAACGCCTTCTCCTCCAGCTTAGAAAGCTTTGCGGGCAAGTTTATCCAAACTGGTATATAGTGACTGCTTATTCATAAATTTGTCTCATTTAAACCCGGCTGCCGACTCGAGTAGGGCTATGGCTTTGCGGAGGGTTAGGACGCTGATTCCCGCCGCTTCGGAGACTGTGCTAAGCGGTTTTTTAACCCCTTCTCGGCGGCAGGCGAGGTAGACGGCGGCCGCGGATATGGCGGCGGGTTTTCTGCCCGAGATTTTTCCCAAACTGGCCGCGGATTGGTAGATTCTGCAGGCTGTGTTGGCCGTTGTTGGCGGCAGCTCAAGCGTCCGCGTCAGCTTGTCTATGAGGGCCGCGACGTTGAAGGGTTTAAGCCTCAGGTTGAGGCCGAATACGAGCTTGGATATCTCGCGGTTAAGCTGGTTGAGCGGGACATCCGCGGCCGAGGCAATTTCCTCAATGGATTTGCAGAGGCCGTTGTTGTTGGCTGACAGGTAAACTAGAGCCGCTGCGGCTGGTCTTCTCGAACGCTTGACCACTTTCGAGGAAACAGCTTTTCTCGCCAGCTCGCCCGCTCCCTCTGCAGCTTGACGGGGTAAACCGATTTTGTCAGCTATCCAGAAAACTTCGCTCAGCAAACGGCTCAGCAGCCTCTCTTCAGAGGAGAGCAAACGGCCTTTGCTGATTGTCCCTATGCCCCCGTCGTGGAGAAGGCTTGTAACCCTTGGCCCAACGCCGCCACGGCTGTCGAGCAGCATCTTTTTCGTGGGGGTTGTTGACGCTGTCCTCTCCGCCACTACTGCTCCGCAGACGCTGCAGAAAAGCTCACCCGATGCAGGGTCGTTGACAAGAGAAGGCTCTCCACACTGCGGACAAATGCTCAGCTCTTCTCTACGTATAGCGCCTCACCCTCCACAACCTCAGCCTCCGCAGCCGGCTTGACAGCCACATACGGTTCCGCAACAGGCCCGAAAATGTTTGATACATGACCAACTTCCCGTCCTTTGCCGTTGTATACCTTGTCGCCGAGCCGTGGCACTGTGTAGGCCCTGATGACGAGGTAGTCTCTGCGGCTGTGGAGGACTTCTCCGAGAAGCTTCAGCCTTCGCAGCGTCTGTCTATTTACCATGTTTCCGCAGCTCCTCCGCCACCATCTTGAGAAACATGTTCTTAGAAATCTTCGGCCGCGGCTTCACGACTACGTAGCCTGTTCTCCTGCTCCATCTCCGGGGATAAGCTGCATCATTCTTCTCAACCTCATAGCCAAGCCTCCTACACGCAGCCGCCAAATCATCCGCGGAAGGCCTCTGAACAGCGAGACCCCGTGAAACACGCCGCCCCTGTTTACGGCTGCTCTTAGAATCGAAGTAAACAGGCCATAGGATTAAGCCTTCACGTCTAATCAAGCCCCTCCCTGCTTCACCAATACGGCGTTGACTGTGCCGTCTTGTCCGGGGCTTGACGTGACTCTTGCGAGGCCCTCAGATGTCTCTATCAACGTGCCTTTGGTGATTACTTTTCTTCTGTCATAGTCTCTGTTGCTGGGGTTGGATACTACGCGTAGTATCTCGAGACGCTTGACCACGGGGCCGACGGCGACGTTGGCCGTTTTCGTCGACAAAACGGCTGCCTTTAGGTTGCCCCCAGACACCCTCCGAGTAACCACTTTCTGCTCCCCCAGCGAAACGAGGTTTATCTCGCCGCCTCGTTCCCTCTTTCTCCTACCCCTCGCTGGATGAGCCTTTGCCCCCGTCTTTTTGCGCTTGTGAAGGTCGCTGTGCCACTGAACCATTCTGTTTCTTCGGAGTTGAAGCATGTTTTATAGTTGTTTCGCCTCCTGAGGCAAGCATCTTGTCTATCAGCGACTTGATGGCGGAGGGGGTGTTCTCCACGCCGAAAAAGTCTGCGAAGAGCCGCGAGGTCCTGAGAACGGATGTTCGGCCTTTTTTCTCAGACTCGACCAATCCTCTCTCCTGAAGTATCTTGATTTGCCTGTAGCTATCTTTTCCACGTATCGCCGCCAGTGTTGAAAGAGGTATGGGCTGGTAGTATGCGATTGTCGCCAGTGTTTTGAGGACGCCGTGTGGAAGCATCCTGCGGCGCGTATATTTTTTGACATGTGCTGCAAGGTCGGGCCTCAGCCGCATATAGTATCGACCTCCGTCCAGCTCAACAATCTCTACAGCTCTTCCGCTGTACTCGTTCTTCAGCGTCTCGACGATTTTCCGAACCTTTTCAGGAGACCTTGTCTTGAGGGCGCGCTGCAGCGTCTTAATGTCCACGGGTTTGTCTGATGCGAAGAGAAGGGCCTCAGCCACCAGCTTGCTGTCCGCCGGAGGCTCCAGAGAGCTCACCCCCTAGGATGACGAGGTCGCTGAACTCATCGGCTTGGAGAAGCAATACATAGCGGCGCGCGGCTGCGAAGAGCAGGAGAATAAAGGTTTTTGCGGCCTCGAGGCGGGGCATTCCCTCAACAAGCTCGGAGAAAGTGATGGAGGTTCTCACACTAAAGATTTCTCTCAGCTTTTCGATAAACTTGTCAAGCTCCTCCTCTATCTTGACGATGAACTCGTTGAGTATCAACCTGTTCTCCATTATCTGGGGGGGCGCTGCCTCGGTTTTGCTGCGGCCTGACTGGGAGAGGGCTTTTTGAAGCGCTGTCACGATTTCCTGCACTGTCGCGGTGATTAGCTCGGGTTTGAAGGGAAGCTCGATGGGAGGCATGATGTTTATCTCGGGCTTGGGCTTGGGTTTGGGCGGCTGGTCTGCTTGGAGAAGCTTCTCGCTCTTTATCCGGTGTATGATGGCGGCTGAGTGGACAGCTATTCCGCAGATGTTGAAGTCTATGTAGCCTTGGATGCGGAGAACCTGAGCAAACTCCGTCAAAACTTCTGAGAGCCTGACCTCCCACACCTTCACCCTATCCAGCCGCGTTACATCAAACAGTATACGCCAAGGAGCTGTCATCAATTGCTCAGCAAACCCGTTATCCAGCCTCAACCACCTCGCTCAACCGCGTCCTAACAACGTGAGAAGACTCATTAGCCATGTAGACACCATACAGCGCATCAGCCTGCTCCGCGATAATGTCCTTCAAAGTGATGATTATTATCTGTTTCTTGGTGGACATTTTCTTGAGAAGGTTGACGAGGTTTTTGACGTATACGACGTCGAGGTGGGCGTCGATTTCGTCGAACATGTAGAACTGGGCTGGTGTAAGGTCCTGTAACGCGAGTATCAACGCAACAGCCGACACTGATTTCTCTCCACCGCTTATCGAGACAGTGCTCCGTGTCTGTTTCCCGACAAACTTGACAAGCATCTCTACACCTGAGTTAAGCGGGTCATCGGGGTTCTCAAGCTTGAGAAAACCTTCTCCACCAGTCAACTGGTTAAAGTAGAAGCTGAAACTATCCGAAACCCTGTCCAAGGCTCTGCGAAAGGCGTCAACCTCCTCCCTGTTAATCGACTCAATCAAGTCAAGTATGCGTTTTCTCTCCATCTCGAGCTCGTTTATCCTCGTGGAGCGGAGACGATAGTTTTCCACTATACCGTCATACTGCATCGCCGCAAGCTGGTTGACTACAGGTATCTCGGCCACCTCGGTTTCGAGTTGCGGGATTAAATCAAGTGGAAGAGATGTCTCAGCTTCCTCGGCTGAGGTGAAGCTCTGAAGCCGTTCCCCTATAGACTTGAGGGTGGTCTCGATGCGGACTCTTTCGATGGCTAGGTTGTTGTTCTCCTTCTCAAGGGCCGAAACCTCGTTTAACAGGGTTGTGAGATGCTGCTCTAGCTGCTTAACCTCTCTACTCTTCTCCGCAAGAACCCCTGTGAGCTGGCTCAACTCATTATCCATCTTCTCCTTCAGCTCACTAGCCTCGACTATTTTCTGGTCCAACTCCTCTATCATGCCACGGATTTGTTCAAGCTCCGTGGCTAGTTCGCGTTCACGAAGGGCGATTTGCTCAAACTCTTTCTCAGCGCCGGCAAGCGACTCCTCTATGTTTTTGAGCTCGATCAAAATCCTGTCCCTTTCTCTTTCGGCGTTGACGTATGCGCGGTATGTTGTGGATGATTCCTGTGATTTCCGTCTCATATCTTCCTCGGCTTTCCGCAGCACCTGCTTCTTCTCGGCCACACTTTGTCTCAGGTGGGTCAGGGCCGTTATCTCATCCGTCTTGTCCGACAACAGCTGCGTCAACTTCTCCTTCTCCTGAACCAGTCGAGCGACCTCTTCCTCGAGCTGCTTGAGACGCTGAAGGCTATTTTCCGCGGATTTAGAGAGGTTGTTTAGCTCTGTCTCGAGACGGGTTTTCTCAAGAGCCTTTATGTTTAGTTGACGCCTCGTCTCCTCCGCTTCGGCCTCTGTCTCTCTAAGACGTTTTTCAGCAAGCTTAACCTCTTTGTCAAAAGCCTCCCTCGCGTTTAAGAGTTTGGCCTCAATTGTTTCGAGTCTTTCCATGCTACGGTTTACACGCTCTGCGGCAACTGTCTCGCTCATCTCACCGGCTACACTGATTATCCCCGGCTCATCCACGTAGACACCGTCCATCGTGGCAACATATCTGTCACCCGGTTGAAGCTGTTTCACAGAATCTACGGCCCTAAACCCTGCACCATGGGTCAAGGCCTTCACCAGCGAGTCGAGTTCGAGAGACTCCGCAACAATCTTCAGCGGAATCTTCTTTTCAGCAGCCTCTCTCGCCAGCGAAAAACCCGCTTCAGCGTCGGCGACGTAAACAGCGTTAAGCCAGTCACCGAGAACAGCCCGATGAATCCCCGTAAGCTTTTCCCCAAAGACTTCGCGGACCGTTTTGAGGCCACTTGTTTTCTTATCCTCTTTCACTGCTGCTTGAAGCGTTTCGCGGAGCTGTTGTCCAGCGGCCTTGAGTAGACGTGTCTTCTCTAACAGCTTGTCGATTGAAGCGATTTTTTCTCGTCTGGATTCAAGCTCTCTCCGGATGTTTTTTGCCGTGTTTGTCTGTGTTTCGAGGAGCTGTGTGAGCTTTTCCATCGATTCGGTTAGCCGGGTTAGTTGCTCGGTTTTTTCGCTGAGGCTGTTTCTCGTTTCTGCGACTCTTTTTTCAGCCTCTTCCTTCTCCTGTTGTTTGCGTGTTAGCTGTTTCTGGATGTTGTCTAGGAGTAGAGATTTGCCGTCGTCGCTGAGCTTGAGGAAGCGCAGCTCCTCCACTTTTGCCGCGTAACGGTTCTCGGCTTCGTCAACCTCTTTCTGAAGCTCTTCGAGAAGTTTCTTGGATTCGTTGTACTCCGCTTCTCTGACGGCCCACTGTTCACGTAGATTTTCCACCTGCTGGGTTTTCTTTTCGGATTCTTCCTTGAGCTGCTGCTGTCTCTCCCGCCACTTGGCTACGCGTGTCTCCAGAGACCTGCGCTGCAGGTCCAGCTGCTTCAACGCGTTTTCCGCGGAGTTTTTCTCAGCTATTTTCCGCGATTTCTCTGTCTCTAGGCTTAGAACTGCGCGGTCTATTTTGCTGACCTCGGTAGCTACCTCTCGCTGCCTCCTCTCAAGCTCCTCAACCTCATTCTTCAGAGCCGAGACCCGGGCCCTGACCTGCTCGGCCTCAGCCTGTTTCTCCGCAAGCTTGTTCAACAGCTCCGCCGCCCGCGCATCAAGCTCTCTTAAAGCTTGTGCATGAGAATTGTACTCGTTGATCAGGGAGAGTGATTTTAAAGTGTTTAGGATTTTTTCGGCGAGGGTTTTTCGTAGAAGCTGGTTGCGCTCCAGCTCGAGCTGTTTAACTCGTGACCTTACCTCTGATGTGGCGGCTTTAGCGATGTCGATGTTTTTCTGCGCTATCTCAAGCTCTTTATAGGCCTCGTCACGTCTCTTCTTGTATCCTGATATCCCCGCAGCGTCCTCCAAAACCTCCCTCAGCTCTCTGCTGGTCATCTCAGCTATGCCCACGACCGAGCCCTGCGTCACGAGGTTCAATCCATCGGGTTTTATGTTGGCCGCGGAGAGGATTGTGAGAAGCTCGTTTCTCGACACGATGCGGTTGTTGAGCATGTATTCGCTTTCTCCCGTAGCGTAGAGCCGCCTGCTTATGACAACCTCCTCGGAGTCGATGGGGATGCTGCGGTCGGAGTTGTCGAGCGTGAGGGTTACAAGGGCCTGAGCATCTGTGCCCTTGCTTGATTCATGCAAAAGCTTAGAAAACCTGTCAACCCTGAGATTGTGTGCACTAAGCTCACCGAGCGCAAATTTGACGGCGTCGAGGACCGTTGACTTCCCCCCGCCGTTGGGCCCCGTTATGACCACGAGGCCAGGCGGTAGCTTTATCACGGTTCTCTTGTTCCCAAACGATTTGAAACCCGTGATAGCCACCGACTTGATTCTAACCATCCGCCTAAATCAGCGTAAAGGGATGTTTATCAACATGCCTCCAGCTTACGGAGACGGTCATATGTACCAATTACGTTGGTAAAACCATCAAGAGGCATAAATATGGATTCTGCGGGGGTTACATCGTTGAGCGAGCGGCTTTTTGAGGATAGGCTGGAGAGGTTTGTTTCGCGGCTTAGAAGCTCACCCGTGGAATCGGTTATTCTCTCAAAGAAATCCAACATCATGTATTTTACGGGTTCAGAGAACGGTGTGTTGCTGATAACCGCGGACGGCACAATCAGTGTCTTCTCAAACACGCCAGTAAACACCCCCTCGCTGGCAGGGTGAACATAGTCGAGAAACTCGGCCGCAGAGAAATCTACCCAACCGTCTTCGAGTACATAGGCGATAGGAGGATGGCGGTTGGCTATGACACCATGCCCGCCGAAACGTATCAGTCAATCATCAAAAACTATCCATCCCTCTCGCTCACCTGCGTCAAAGACCTCGTCTATGAACAGCGGCAGAGCAAATCCGATTACGAGATAGAGCTTATCCGCAAAGCCTCGTCAATCGTCTCCTTCGCCATGGAAATCGTCAGAGAAGTTATCGCGGGCGGAACCACTGCATCGGATATTAGAAGAGCTTTGGCTGACAACATTTACCGCCTAGAAGCCGACCTCCCCTACAGCCCCCACATATCCATAGGGGAGGACACCTTCCTCAACACAGACAGCCCCCCTAGCCGTGGAATAAGGGAAGGCGAAATCGTCAAAATAACATTCGCCGCATCAGTCCAAGGATACATATCACAAATCTCACGCACCTACTTCTACAAAAAATCGCAGGAAAAAATCAAGAAAACCTATCAACAGCTCATCCGTCTAAAAGAGTACATCACCTCGCTTCTCTCGGTGTGGTCTTCAGCGGTCTCGGTGTATGATAGGGCTAGAGCTTTTGCGATGGAGATTGGGCTCGACCCCACATCTCTAACATTGTTCGGACGAGGAGTGGGCCTCGAGGCTGAGGAGCATCCCTTCATCGACGCGGCGAGCACAGACATCATACGCGAGGGGTCTGTCATCAGCGTAGGCCCCGACCTTCTTCTCCCGGGGAGGTACGGGTTATCGGTTTCAGACATATACCTTGTAACCTCTAGAGGTGTGGAGAAGTTAACGGATGCGGAGGTCGAGATGGAGGTTGGCTAGAGTCCGAACCTGCGTTCCCTGCTCTGATAAGTGCGTATCGCTCTGAGAAGGTCGATGTACCTGAAGTCTGGCAGGTTCACGTCTTGGAAGACGAACTCGCTGTAAGCCGATTGCCACAGCAGAAAGTTGCTTATCCGCGTTTCACCCGACGTTCTTATGATAAGGTCTGGCTCCGGGTTGGGTACACCGTTCGTGTAGAGATGTTTCTCGAAAGTTTTCTCATCGATTTGCTCCGGTGACAGCTGGCCCGTCTTCACCTGCTCCGCTATCTGTCTGACTGCTTCAAGTATCTCCAGCCTGCCGCCGTATGCTATTGCGAGGTTAAGGAACCGGTTGTCATGCCGTTCTGTCGCATGCTCAAGCTTCTCAAGCGCCTCCACAACATTTGGCGGTAGCATGTCTTTTCTGCCGATGACCTTGACCTTGACACGGTGCTTGTATATCTTCGGGTCTCTGAGAAGCGAGTAAGCCTTCTCCTCTATCAGCCTGAATATCTCCTCAACCTCGTGCATGGGACGGCGCAGGTTCTCTGTGGAGAGGATGTAGAGGGTTACTGTTTTTATGCCCAGCTCCAGCAGCCAGTCAAGAATCTCCTCAACCCTGTCCGCTCCTGCCGCATGACCTTTCCACGGAGGCCATCCACGCACCCTCGCCCACCTCCTGTTACCGTCGAGAATAAGCCCCACATGGCTAGGCATCTGCCCCGAAGAAACATTCCTCAACAACCATCTCTCATATAGCCAGTAAACACCCATCAGCTGGAGAAGTTTTCTCAACAAACCCGTGTCACTGTTTCTTGGCCGCTCCTTTTCTGAACTGTTTTCCGTAGATTGAGCGGAGGACACGCGTCATCGCAAATGTTACTCCCAGCGTAACCACACCCATCACAGCCGTGAGAATAAACAGGAAAGTTGAGCTCTCGGTTATCGTCGTCGGCTGCGGTTGCTGTAGAAGCACCCCCGCCCGTTTGAGCAGAGCCCATAGCCATATTGCCAAAACACCCGCGTGAATAGTTCTCCAGAACCCATAGTATCTTATGATGTAGTAGTAAATCATGTTGGAGAGAACCACGAGTATCGCGCTAATCGCTATAAAGTCGATGCTTTGGCTTATGAAAACCCCGGAGAGCCGGAGAGCAGTGGGCAGCAGTATCGTCGGGTCGAGGAGCTGTTCACCCGACAAGTTGAGGGAGACGTAGGTTGTGTACGTGGATGACAGGCCGAGGTACAGCCCGATGAGCAATGAAGCGCCCGCGCCGAGGTAGGCGAAGGCCCGTATCTGCCCGATGGCAGGCATCTGAGATATTTTGTAGAACCCTGTGAAAAGGCGTGATAAATGAATGTCAATCCTGAAACCCCAGAGAAACAGTAGTAGGCCTAGGAAGAGCAGTAGGATGGATGGTTGTGCGAGTCCGAAGATGTTTAGGAGAGCGGAGAGCGCTATGAAGCCACCCGGTATGCCTATGATGAACTTGGCGTACCGCGGGTCCGTTATGCCGAGCCGCAGATACTTGCCTAGAATGAGCCACGACTGCTCAACCGTCTGGCTCTGTTTGACGGTGACTCGTTGAACAGAGGCGATGGCGACTTGGGAGGAGATTATCGGAGTCACTATCGCGTCAGTCTCGCCGTCGCTCACGAAGATGCAGCGCTGTGCCGGAAACTTTTCCAGCACTTCACGCAGCTGGTTGAAGATGTTCATGTCAGCCTCCATTCCTTCTTTACGGGAGCCCGTCAGAGTGGCCACCTCAACCTCCTCACCAGTTTTGCTCTGGGTCAGCTGGTCATAGAGTTTGACGGCGTAGAAGAGTGCGTTGGCGTCGGGGTCCTCGGGGTCCGCCAAAGCAAGCCGCACAGCCGCATCTAGATTAGCGTCCCGACCAACAACAGGGCCACTTACCCCGGCCTTCACCCCGAGGTCATCATCCCTGTCAACAACTATGATAAGCAGCCTGTCACCGTCCTCAGCCATTCCCCAACATTCTCTCCCGCAACAATGATTTAAAGGCTCTCAAGTCCTCTGCCCACCCCTCACATCAAATACAAACAGAATATCCCGTCTCAAGTCAAAATTTCACCTCAATGCATCTCTCCTTAACAAACAGCTTCAAACCACTGGACAACCTAGGCCCTGCAAAAATGTATGCAATCACCCTTCTCAGCAAGGTTTCTTCGAGGCTCCGTAAACTTGCCAAGAGAACTCATAGCGAGGTGTGAATTACTTTATTTTCCTCCCGAATAACCACAGTGTGCCACCGCTCATTAAAAACGCCGGTAGGTGTTTAAGTTCAAAACCCTCTTCAGCGAGGTGGTAGAGGAGCTCCAGAACACTGAGGAAAGGTTAAGCCCTGTATATGGATTAGCCGTAAAAGGCCTGTTACCACTAATGTGGGCAATATAACTCGGCGGAATCGCTCGAGATGCTCAGACGCAGAACCCATCACAGATAACGTCAAAGTTTCCTGAGCAGCAGGAACAGGATGAAGATACTCCATACTGCACCACCTATCCAAAGGCTGAAGGTGAGGAGGTGAAACGGCCACAGCACCCGAGCCGAAGGCTGTGTTGGAAATGTCAAACGGGCGTCAAGAAGCGCAGTCAACACAATGCTCAAAGCCAGCAGAACCAAGTTTAGTCTAAGATGGCATCCCTACTCGATGAGCTCGACAAAATCATACAAAATATGTTGCATAGCTTAATTCTTCCCCTCTCTAAGCTTTATTTCCACGTCCATGTTCTCAGAAAGAGCTCTGCTCAGGAGCGATGATGGGATGGCGCTGTCTCTAGTGATAACCCTGATACCTTCAGTAAGTATCTTCACTCGCTGCTTTGGCGATGTCTGCTCTATGGGTATGAGGTCCACCGGTGTCCCGAGCAGGTCTTCCAAAACGTTTGCAACCTCAATCAACTTCCGCAAACTCAGTTCTGGACGGGCATACACAGCTATATCAATGTCCCGCACCAACCTCCGCCTTACCGCGGAACCGAATATAACTGCAAACCTAATCTCCGGCATCCTTTCGAAGAAAGCTCTCACCTTATCCACCACTTCGTGCAGTAGAACCTCATGGTATATTATGCTCAACGAGTGAAAGCCTCCTCAACCGCATATAAGAATTCCTCTACACATTTAAAGTCATCCAAAATCTCCCGGTAAACCCTCTCGTCATCCACCGTCCAGTAGCGATGTATCAGCAGATTCCTGAATCCCACCAAGGCCTGAAGATCCTTGACGCATGAAAGAGTTAGTCTTTCGGCCACACATTTAATTGCCTCCCTATACGAGGTGGGAGTCTTGCCGTATGCCTCCATGCAAAGATGCGTGCATAGAGACACGAGAGATTCCACCAAAGCAATCAAATTGTATCTCATCGAATATCTCTGGTCCACATCTAGCTCCGAGAATGGTCTGGAAGTTAGCCTCCGTAGCTCGTTGACCGATAGTCTAACATCCGAAATCCTAGCCCTCACCAAAGCAGGGTCAACAGGCATACGTAAACAGCCTACATCTATGTAGGCGGGTTAATAATCCTTCCTTCAAGGATGCGCCACGATATTCGGTTCAACCTAATTCGGCGATGGGTGAAGAAAAATTCCTCACCATATGTTGCAGCCGGTCAGCGTACCACAGGTTACAAAAGTGTGGAAACGTCATAAAGGCACTTGCCAGCGATTCGATGCCAATTATCGTCAACGCCACCTTCATCATAGGCAAGTTCACCGCAACAACAACCGCCAAAATGGAGCTAGAAGACACCATAACCCTAATCACCGAGCTCGGAATACCAATAGAGATAATACAGCCCACAGACCAATCATACAAAGGCATACAACAGCTCCTCGAAGAAGCACAGCAGAAAGAAAAACAGCTAGAAGCCCACACCCTGAAAGAAGTCGAAAAAACACTCAAAAGAATAAAAACAACAAGTTAAACAGACAAAACGCCAAAAAACGGGAGAACGGTCGTCACTTTAACGGGACATACATGCTGCTTCGTGTTGCTCCTATGCCTGCTCTTCCGTGGATTACTCTTTTGTTGGTGATGGCGTATTCGCCGAGTCGGTGTCCTATCATTTCTGGTGTTATTTCGACGGGTGTGAATTCTTTGCCGTTGTGGACGTGTATGGTGAGGCCGACCATTTCGGGGAGTATGAACATGTCGCGGCAGTGTGTTTTGATGGGTTTTTCGAGTTTTTGTCCTGATTCGAGTAGTTTTTTGGCTTTGCGGATTTTGAGGAGAAGCCTTGATTGCGCAGGGGTTAGGCCTCGTTTGTAGAGGCTGCGCCTCGCTCTGCTGGGGAGAAGCTTGATTACAGCGTCCATGCTCATCGTCTTCAGCTGGTCGACGGTGTATCCACGGTAGGTCAGCTCCCTAACCATTTCCATAACAGCTCTGAAACGGCTTCTAATAAAGACACCCCTTCCCCATCTACTCACGTGAACATATAACACGCCTATTGAATGGGACATATTGTTAGTTGCTAAGTGTCGTCGGTACTTTTGTTCTTGTGGGCGATAAAGAGGTTTTGAAGATAGAAATATCCCGACACATTGCGGAAAAGTTTAGGCGATGGGTTGCCGAGAGGTATGGAATGAAGAGGGGGGCGCTCTCCAGGGCTGTTGAGGATTTGATTGCCAAAACCATTGGCGAAAATGGACATGGAGGCGTCGAGGCTATAGTTTGTGTCGGGCTGCTCTCGGGTTACATCTGGCGAGGAGAAGACTTGTGCGAAGCCTTGCCTGCTAAGCATGTCTCTATCCTTTAGCTGGAAACTGCGTTGAAGTAGTGTTTGTTAGGTGGATTTTTTCTTGCGGCCTGTTCTTCTTGCTGCGATGAGCCCGACTTTCCTGCCTGGCGGTGTGGTGCGTTTGACGGTTTCGGGGCGTCCGATGCGTTTGTGGCTGCCTCCTCCGAATGGGTGGACAGCGGGAACCATCGCGACACCTCGTGACTTGGGCCAGTATCTGTGTCGTGCTCTCATCAGGTAGTATTTTGCGCCCGCTTTGAGGAAGGGTTTCTCGCCTCTGCCGCCGCCCGCCACAACGCCCATGACCGCGAAAGCCTTTGCAGAGACTTCCACATCTTTCTTTGACGGGAGCTTGAGAACGGTGCGGTCGCCCAGCTGTGCTGCGACCAAGGCGTAGGCTCCAGATGATCGTACAAGCTTTCCTCCGTCTCCGGGTATTCGTTCAACTGTTGAGACCACTCCTCCCTCGGGTACTTTGCCGACGGGGAGTATGTTTCCTGGAGCTGGTTTAGCGTCTTCTCCTATCTCTATGACTTGGCCCACATACATTCCTTCTACTGCTGGAACATAGAACTCTGCGCCGTCGTGTCTCAGCACTGCCACGGGTGCTCCGCGGCCAGGGTCGTGGACGATGTCGCTGACAACAGCTGTGATGAGGTTTTTTCCGCTGAAGAGCTGTGACGGATACCCCACCATGTATCGCCTATGCTTTGATGCTATGAAGCGAGGCGAGCCCCTGCCGATTCTTTGAGCTCTAATGTTCCTACCCATTATTGCATCACCTAGAAGATTCCGAGCTTGACCGCCAGCTCTGAGGCCTTGTACTCTGGCTTGAGTTTGACGAATGCTTTTTTCTCTCCGCGGCTTGTTATCAACGTGTTCACCTTATCTACTTTGACGTTGTAGAGCTGTTCAACGGCGTTTTTTATCGTGTGCTTGTCTGCTTTAAGGTCCACGATGAAGACCAGCTTGTTCTCTGACTCGATGAGGGACACCGTGTCCTGGGTTATGTAAATCCGTTTCACGACATCCTGCGGGTTCATTTCAGCCTCTCCTCCAGCGCTTTAAGCGCTGACTTTGTGAATAAGGTGAGTCTGCCGGGTTTGGCTCCGGGTGCTAGGTGCAGGACGCTGAGGTCTTTGGCGGTGACGACTTCGACGCCGGGTATGTTTGACGCGGCTTTTCCAACTCCACGGTCCGCCGCGACAACTATCAAGGGCCCTTTCCTCCGCTTGTATCTTCTACCCCTCATTTTGCCTTTTCCTGCTCTTACTTTTTTCACGCCGCATCTCTTCAACTCATCGCCGAGGCCGAGCTTGATGAGAACTCGCCTGACCTCAGCGGTTTTTGAAAGAGCCTCGAGACCATCGTCCACTATAATCGGAAGAAGGGTTTGCTCAGTTATTCTGTGTCCCCTTGTCTTGACGTGTTGAGGTGATGCTGTGAATGCAAGCGCTGCGAGTAAAGCGTTCCGCAGCTCCTTTTTGTTGATTTGTTTGTGTATCTTTTTCTCTGGTGTTGGCGGATGTGTTGGTCGTCCGCCCACGGCCGATGGAACCATGCCGCCCGCGCCATACTTGGGTGTGCCTCTACCCTTGATACGTGAGATGCGGGCAATTCCGAAACCAGGTCCCCACGACTCTATCGAGTGCTTGTGTCCCGACATTTTTGACGCACCTTTCGGCTGGAGGCTGTGGGTCGCTAGATGGATGTAGGCCCGTGAGACAAGGTCTTCGCGGAGAGGTGCTGAGAATATGCTTGGAAGCGTTATGGTTTCCGCGGCTTCTCCCTCGAGGTTGTAGACGTTGACCGTCAACTGCTGAGGCCTTTGAAGAAGAAGAGAAGCTGTGAAATTCATTCACTACACCTCCAGTAACGTGATTTCAGGAGCCTCCATGTGCTTGGGAGGCCTGGCTGGTGCGCGGAGAACAAGCGGCCTCAGAGGAGTTCCCGCAACCGAACCCTCTAAGACAAGGTAATCGGATTTGACGAGCCCGAACCTGTGCCACCCCGACTTCGGGTTAATCGACGCAGGGTCATCCCCTATCCTGAGGATGCGTTTGTTAAACTCTGTCCGCCGGTGGTAACCCATCTGCCCCGACCTCGGCACAGTATACATGACGTAGTGCGGGTTCCAGGGCCCTATAGCGGCCACGCCCCGTCTAGTTTTACGGGATTTTCGCTGCAGAATCGATACACCGTATCTCTTGACAACCCCTTGGAAGCCCTTGCCCTTGGTCACGGCTATGACGTCAACAAACTGGCCCTCTTTGAAGACATCCGTGACGCGGAGGTCTTTTCCAACCAGCTGCTTCGCCTTCTCAAGAGCCTCAGCAGGTTTTCCGCCTATCTTTATCTCAGCTATTCTCGGAGCCTTGCCCGCTCCCACCAGCCTTGGCTGCGTAGCCACCACAATCCTCACCTCATCCACATCATCCTCGAGCTGGCCGATTTCCTCGGCCGATGGCATGGGCCTGAACGTCGGGTTTCTCCTCTTCACATCCTCCGGCACCTCCTTGCTCCAGTATTTGCCGATGTTGACTAGTTCTCCGTCCACGTTGCGGTAGAGGGAGATGCCTATGACTTTCAGGGGTGGAGCAGCGACAACCGTGCATGCTTTGGCGACCTCACTTCCCTGCGTCGGTGAGTTGGGTGTGTTGTCGATGTAGTGCACCATGGTCATGCCAACTTTGTAGCCTATGAAGCCGAGAACACCCTCTCCATCGGGCCAGTGCTTCACACGGGGAAGAATACTCGCCGCTCGACCTCGTGGAAGATAAGCCAGAGAACCGTGCCTCGGCCGCGAATACTTCCTTCTGCCCAATTTCCACTACCTGCGTTGACCTCATGCATGCATGATAAAAACCTTAACAGGGTTTACAAGACTTATTTGCCGCCCAAACAGCATGAAAACCATGAAGGATGAAGTGACAGACGAGATAATCAGTTTAATAACCGCGGAGAATGTCGTGGGGCTGGCTACGCATCGGCACTATCCACGCGAGAGAATAATCTACTCGAGGTTCGGTAGATGCGGTTTCGCGATTGATGTGGTTAAGATGGTTGACGGGGTGAGGAAAACCTTCTCGGTTCTCGTCGAGGCCTATGTCGACACCTCGTCGGACAAGGTTGAGGATTTCTTCAAGCTGCCGGGTAAAATTCTCTACACCTTATCGTCGCCGTCGGATGGTGGAAGGGTTTTGAAGAGACGAGAGGCGGCTTACAGGGATGGTGAAGACCTTTTCAGCAGGGTGGAACGTGTTAGAAGGAGCTTCTACAGCGTCTACAGCAGGTTGAAGGAAAAGGAGAAGGAAGCTGTGACCAGAATCGGTGAAGAGATTTTCCACGCAGTTGGGTTGACGGCCGACGAGCTTCACCTCGGCGTCTAGCCCTTGACACCCGGTATCCGATAGGTTTTGTTATACTCATCGGTGTGAACAAAGACATCGCCGCATTTTCTACATCGGAAGTATTTGTTGACACCTTTCTCCGCCTTCTGGTCTCCGATGAACTCGAGGTCATGTTCACAGGATTCTGACATGTATGGCCTATGTATGAGTTGGCTATATGGTTTTGAGGCGGGTTGAGGCCCTGTGATGAAGTATCTGCTGACATCGGCGGGTGACGAGGGGCCGCGGACTTTCAGAGCTAGCCAAAGCATCGACCTTGGCCAAATGACGCTGTATGTTGAGGGCGAAACCATGGATGTGAAGGGTTTCTTTGAAGGACTGCGTGACGACGAGGCTTTGGTCATCATCTATGCACCCGCCGAAAAGACTCCAACTGTTCCGCATAGGTTTGAAAGAGCTGTCGAATGGATGAGGATGTTTGAAGGGTTTGCCGGCGGCGTCGTCGGCGGAGGCTTTGTGTTCAGGGATGTTGTCGGGCTTGTGCCGGTTTTCGTCGGCGGGGGCCGATTCACGGCGACTAACGTGAGGGCAGAGGCTTTGGCGAGAGGGCTTGAGCCGCTGCCCCCAGCGACAGTACTCGACACAACAGCCGATAAAACAATCAGATACCATGAATGGGGAAAAAATGAGGCTGGGCCTCATCAGGTTCTCGAGGCGCTGCGGCATGCTGTGGAAAAATTTTGCCCACACCGAGTCTCAGTCTTCTTCTCCGGCGGCTTAGACAGCCTAATTCTCGCAAAGCTCATTCAAGACAGGAGCGGTTCCCCTCTTCTTCTGACAGTGGGAACGGTGGAAAGCCACGACTTCGCAGCCGCAGAATCCGCTGCATCGTTTCTCGGGCTGGAGGTTGAGAAAGTGGTTGTCGAGGAAAAGAACGTGGCGGAGGCTTTGGAGATGCTTGAAAATGTGCTAGGGCCTCTGGGCGACATGGATGCCGCCATCGCTGTGGCCATGTATCTTCTCTCGAAAAAGGCTGTGGAGGCTGGGTGTGGGACGGCGGTGCTGGGGCAGGGTGCTGACGAGCTTTTCGGCGGCTACATGAAGTATGAGAGGATTCTTCATGAAAAGGGGTATCAAGTGCTTGAGCAGGTTATGCTGAGGGATTTTGAGATGCTCGCTGCCGAGGGGCTGGTGAGAGATTTTACAGCTGTGAGGCTCGGCGGAGCCTATCCTCTCCCGCTTTATCTCACCCGGAATGTTGTTTCGGCGGCTTTGTCCACGCCAGTGGAGCATAAAATACATGTTCAAGGCGGGAGAGTTGTGAGGAAACATGTTTTGCGGATAGTGGGTAGGATGCTGGGGCTCGGCGACTTGGCTGACAGAGGTAAAAAAGCTCTTCAATACGGGTCGGGGTTGATGAAGATGGTGAGAAGGCTTCGTTGAAGCAGCTTGTCTCGGCTCTGCTTCTTCTCAAGAGGCTTCCGCGCACGGGCTGGCTTGAGGAAGGAGTCAAAAATCCCGAGAGCGTGGCGAGCCACAGCTACTCACTCGCGGTGATGACCATGGTGGAGGCTGAGGCCCGTGGCCTCGATGTCTGCAAAGCTGTGAAAATGGCTCTGCTACACGACCTCGCCGAAAGCTACACAGGAGACCTCACACCCGCCACCAAGAAAAAAATCCCGAAAAACATACTCCAACAAGTCGAGAAAGCCATAGTCAGGGAGCTGTTCTCCAGCCTCCCACCTAAAATCGCCCAGCAATACACCGAACTCCACCAAGAATATCTCGGGAGAAGAACCCCCGAGGCACGGCTTGTCCACAAGCTCGACCGAAGAGAACTAGTCGAAGAGGCCCTCTGGCTCAACAAGAGACAGAAAATCAGCCTGAAAAGATTCGGCATAGCTTAAATGCGACGCTGCCCCTTGATGCATAGGCTTGTCTGTTGACGACTACGTGGTGAAGGCGCTTCTCTCTGGTTTTCCGTTTCTGAGAGAGGTGAGGGATTACGTTGCTCAGCAGGGTCTTCGTCTCGAGGATTTTGACGGCAACAACGAGTATCTCGAAGCGGCTGTGAGGAGGGTAGAGGAGGCTCTACGCCGATGGCCCGCCAGACGGCCTCAACCCCTCGAGACAAGCGACGTAGAAATCTACAGCCACCCACTCGCCATGGCTCTTGTAGCTATGCTTGACAGCTCCTTCGCCAAGAGAAGGTTCGCGGCCTACGAGGCCGAGAGATACGCAACGATGCTGAAAAACATACGGGAAGACCAGGTGAAAGCGGTGGGCTACGTGATGTCCGAGGTTCTAGGCATGAGGATAAAAGAGGGCCAACCACCACATGAGTTCTGGATACATTTCGTCGACTACCTCAAGCACGCAACACCTCTCAACGAGCCGAGGTTCAAACTCGTCAACAGAATTCTCGACAAAGGCTACGTCGCCGTAACACGCAGCGAGGCAATCACCCTTGTCAAAAACGGCCTCGAGAAACTCATACACCAACGGCTTGAGAAAATGGGCAGCCTAACACCGCCACCCTTCCTCGAAAAACATGTCGAGAGGCTGAAGAAACTGCTTGAATCAGTTCACCAGAGAGAAGCAGCTCCAGCTGTTAGGCTCGACCCCGACAAATGGCCTCCATGTATGCAGGCCCTTCGGAAACGGCTTCTCGCAGGCGAGCCTGTGAGCCATTTCGGCAACTTCGCAGCCGCCGCCTTCATGCTACGCATCGGCATGACTGTCGACGAGGTCGTCAACATCTACAGCCAGCGGGGAGACTTCGACCCCAGAATAGCACGTTACCAAGTCGAGCACATCGCAGGACTCAAGGGAAGCCGTACAAAATACAGCGTCCCCCGCTGCGCAACCATGCAGACACACGGCCTCTGCATAGAGGAGGGGAGGCTCTGCGGCGGAGTTAAGACACCTCTGCAGTTTTATAAGAGGGTTAGGGCCGGTATGAGAAATGAGCGGAGCGGGGCAAACGCTTCACCAGGCGGTCAAACGTAACCTCGCATACATAGCCGCGACACAGGCTTTTTTGACGATTATTGTCCAAACGTTTGTGGTCCATGTGCCTATAACCATTTCTCTTCTAGGCGGCTCAGCCGCCTTGGCTGGGTTGGGTTCTGCCCTGATGTGGGGCGGAAGGATTGTGACAACCTATCAAATGGGTAGGCTGATGGACAGAGTGGGACGAATGCCAGTCATCTACTCGGGCATGGTTGTAGCCGCTTTGTCCGCCGCCGCGGCCGCGTTTTTCTACCAGCAACGGTTCATGGAGGCTTTTCTGATGGTAATTGTCTTGTTCGGTGTTGGACGCGGAATGGCTGACTATGGCAGGATGGCGGCGGGAGACATGCTGCCTCCGGAGAAACGCGGCCTTGGAACAGGTGTTATCTTGACGGGTAGCATGGTGGGGACTTTGGCTGTGCCGCCGATAATCGCTGCTGTGCAGATGCTCTCGGGCGGGGAAAACATCGCCGCAACCTATCTAGCGCTCACACCATTTGCCGCAGGCGGTTTTGCTGCCGCATATGCGGTGAAACCCGACCCGCTACAAATAGCCAAAACCCTCAGACAGGGTAACCCATCCGAAACACATCAACAAGCCGTCAGAAAAATTTCTGAAATAATAAACCGTAGAATGGTGTTTGCAATTGTTTCAGCTGCTGTGTCGACGGGTGTGATGGTTGCATACATGTCGCTCGGCTCCCTGCTCCTACACCTCGGACATGTTGAGACAACAGTTATCTCAGCCGTCGTAACCCTCCATGTCATAGGGATGTACGCGTTCTCGATACCGCTTGGGAAAGCGGCCGACATCGTTGGAAGAGTGCCTGTCACCCTCGTGGGAGTTATTGTCTGCTCAATAGGCTCATACATCATGTCCGTCGGCAAAAGCCTCGACATCGTCACCATCGGCATGTTTCTCGTCGGCGTGGGCTGGAGCGCGGCAACAGTCGCCTCAATAGCACTTATCTCCGACGAAACACAGCCAGCCGAGAGAGGAAAAGCCATGGGCCTCAACGACACAGCCACAGCACTAACATCACTCACCACACCAATACTCCTATCAGTAATCTTCCAAAACTATGGAGACACAGCACTAGGCCTCGCGGGACTAGCAGCAGCCACACCAACAATAATCCTCGCAATAACCGCAAAAAGAAAAAAGGTTTAAACCCCGGATGTGTGGGTTGAGCACGTTCGAAGATTGCTCTCAAACCCGTGTAACTTGATTTAGATTATGACGAGGAGAATGATGTTCTCTACATATCTTTCGGCGAGCCACGGGAGGCCGATGACAGCGTATAGTCTCAGGAATGAGTAATATTGCGAACAAGAGAGGGAGAACTAGTAGGGATAACGATAGCGGGGCTCAAGTCGCGAAAGAAAATAAACCGTAATAAGCCTCCGAAGAGTTTCTGAACCCTGTTCAACAGAGAAAACAAAATAAAAATTAGACCTTTAGTTTAGAGAATCTTTTTTCGACGTCGTCCCAGTTGACGACTTCCCACCACTTGTCTACGTATGCGGCGCGGTCGTTTTTGTATTGTAGGTAGTAGGCGTGTTCCCATACGTCGAGGGTGAGCAGGAGTGGGAGGTCGGGTGGATGCATGAAGTTCTGTTTCTCCACCTGGTAGATGACAAGTGTCTCGGATTCTGGGTCGTATGTGAGTATGGCCCAGCCCACGGCTTCGACGTTTTTGGCTGCGTCGCTGAATTGTTTCTTGAAGTTCTCGAAGCTGCCAAAGTCCTTGTTTATCTGGTCGGCTATTGCTCCTCCCGGTGTTCCTCCGCCTTTTCCCGGCGGCGCCATGTTTGGCCAGAAGACTGAGTGGAGCTTGTGTCCGCTGAGGTTGAAGCTGAGGTCCCGCAGTATGCCGCGGATGTTTTCAGGGTTCTCACCCTTCCGCTGTTTCTCCAGCCTCTCGAGAGCCGCGTTGGCGCCGTTTACATATGCTTGATGATGCTTGGTGTGGTGAAGCGTCATGATCTCGGCGGATATCACGGGCTCCAGCGCGTTGTATGCATATGGAAGAGGTGGCAAGCTATATTTTTTCATCGTCAACAGCTTTGCAGCCGCTTATAAAAGACTATCGTTTTTCATCATTATTTGAGTTGTTTCTTGGAGAGAGTTGGTATGAGGGGTAGGAGGATGAGGTAGAGGGCTGCGGCGAGGTAGAAGGATGATGCGAATCCATGTAAAACGTCGTGGAGGACTCCGAATAGATAAGGCATCGTTATGGCTCCTGCTGCCGCTGATGTGTTGAGGTATCCCGCGGCGACGCTGGCTCCACCTGCGTGATACATGTCTCTGAGAATGGCGAAAGCCGCTGGTGTGGGCAGGTAGATGAGAAAACCAAGCAACGCTACGTAGGGAAGAAGCAGCCAGCCGGGGACGAATTGAGACACCGCTAGAGCAGCCGCGAGAGCGGCGACATTCATTACCAAAACACGTCCCTTGCCAAGCATGTCGGTCAAATATCCCCCGACCGTGAGCGAGACGATTCCGGCCATCTGCAGTATCGATGCGTAGAAAGCCGCCGAGTCTCCTGAGAGCCCGTGCAGGCTGGCCAACGCTGTCGGCATCCATGTTGTCGCAGCGATAATCACCCCAAGCCGTACAAAATGAAGAATGTTCAGAAAATAGAACCCGGAATTTTTCGAAAAGTCTGTGGGCCTTTTTTCCAGCCTTCGACGCTGAGCTGTGAACATCAAGATTGAGGCGACTGGGATAAGTGCTGCGAAGACGAGTGTTGCTGATACAAGCCCTGCTTGCCACTTTCCCCCCGAGGCGGCGAAACTATAGTATGCTCCCAGCCCTGTTCCAGCGTTGAAGCCGCATGCGACGAACCCTGTGGCGAAGGAGCGTCTCTCATCACCAACTTCGAAGGCGAGCTGGAGAGTTGGTATGAAAACTGCTCCTCCTACGAAGCCCTGCAAAAACCTGTAAAACAGTATCTCGTTCCATGTTGATGAGGTGGCGAAAACAAAGTGGAAAACAGCGTAGACCACCAAGCCTGCTGAGACAACCCGAACTACACCTAAACGCTCAGCAAGCATGGCGAAGGGCACTTGGCTGATGAGGTAGCCTGCGAAAAACGCTGAGCCAACCAGCCCCCTTCAGAAAGAGGAACACCTACGTCTCGCAGCATCGAAGGCAAAAGTGTTGAAAAAGAGCCCACAAAGGCTCCGAAGATGACGTTGGCCAAAAACCCTCCAACAACCGGTAGCCAGACAGTTTTTCTCAATCTCTACAGACAGCAAGCCGGCCACTATTTAACAGCGGCTTCTTTTCTGGAGCTGTTTGTTGCTATTCGTCTAACGCTCCGCCTGGAGGTGTGGAGTTTTTCACTTGGTTTTGTTCTGACTGTGCAGTTTTCAGTTTCCTCCCGCGGCTCCTAGTGGCAGGTCTATCCAAGGCCAGTCGAATACGGAGTCATCGTCGAACCAAGCATAATAGCCGGCTGGAACTGTCTGCATAATGCATCTTGTAGGGTCGCAGCTTCCAGAAACTTCTCTGCCGAATGCATCGGTCCAGAACTGTGAAGGCCCGGGGTTGCCCCAGCCATAGTCAGGGTGCTCCACAGCTCGCATGTTGCCGAGGAAGAAGCTCCTCGGGTCGCCGAAGGGTAGGCCCTCGACTACTTCCGATATCGGATAAACCCGTGAAAGGTCTCCGACCTTCATGTATGTCATGGGGTTGTAGACAGCTATTCCCGGTGCAGCGAAGAATTTTGCGCCGTTAACCTGCCCTGTTCCCACACGCACAGCAAAATACCACACCTCGTAGAAAAGCCCCCGTCTCACACATTCCTCATCGGGGACAATTCTGTCGCCTACACGTGGGCCGCATTTGGGGTTAAGCTCACCTGTAGGCGCCATCAAACTCACCTTCGTTACACGTCCCGCCGAGTCCACGACATCTATCTGAATACTGTGAAGGGATTGGACAAGCCTTCTCGCTCCAGCTGTTCCTTGATGAACCACGATGCGCCACTCGGCGTTGTTTCCCAGACCGTTCCCAGCCATCCTTTTGTAGAAAACCTTGAAACCCGCGTGAGCCGCTATCTCCTCAACCATGCCACCGACCTTCGCCGCGTATCCAAACGGCGGTAAATCTATAAACCGGCCCTGACGAGGGTTATCTCCATGCTCATGCGCAAAAGTGCACATGCCCTTAGAGGGGTCGCCGGGGTCGATGGGCACTGTTACGGGATGCCATGTCCTGTATTTGCGGCCATCCGGCCCAATCACAAAATATCTGTCATGAACTTCTGGGGGACAGTTGCCGAGGATGAGCGGGTTCACGGCTGGAAAAGTATCCGAATACTGTTGTGACGTGGTTGTTTGTGATGATGTGGTGGTTATTGTGGATGTGGGGGTTGTTGAAAGTGTTGTGGATGTTCGTGTTCGGGTTCTTGTTCTGCGTGGATTTTTCGCGGCCTCGGCATCATCCAACACCAACCCAACGAAAAGGATAGCTATCACGAGGACTGCGACTATAACAGTCGCTTTCCTAGACGTCATGGATGTGGACATGATTTTGTGTGAAATATTCTTTTTGTGGTAGATGTGAGCCAAATGCTTGTTCTATTTTTCCCGAATTATGGGCGTGTATGCGGCATGGTTTTATTCCGTTGTTTTACGCCGTTTTGGGGGAAATGGATAGGGATGCTTTTGCTCAGGTTGTCGAGGTTTTGAAAAAGCGTTATGGAAACGAGCCGTTTCCCGTCCATGTTGCTGATGCCTGTGCTTTCAAGGTTCTTGTGGGAGCTGTTCTCTCCCATAGAACTCGTGACGAGAAAACAGATGAGGCTTACCACAACCTCTTCACATGGTTCAATGACCCGCGTGACATCGCCTCGGCCGATGTGAGAACTGTCGCCCGCCTTATCAAACCCGTCGGATTCTACAGACAGAAAGCCAAGAGAATCAAACAGCTGGCTAAGATTGTCTACGGCAAGCTGGGTGGACGTGTGCCTGACAATCGTGCGGAGTTGTTGAAGCTGCCCGGCGTGGGCCCCAAATCGGCTGACATCGTTTTATCCATAGCGTTCAACAGGCCGGAGATAGCTGTCGACACTCATGTGGAGACGGTGGCGAAACGGCTTGGCATAGCCGATGGAAAGGCGGGATATGAGGAGGTGAAGAAAGCCCTAACCACGCTAAGCAAACCCGACGACATACGTTTAATCAATCATCTATTCGTCAAATTCGGGCGCGAGATATGCCGCAGGCCAAGGCCACGGTGCAGCCTTTGCCCAATAACAGAATATTGCCGATATTATCGAGAGGTTATAGCCCCAGTTTCTTGATTGTCTCGAGAACCTCTTCTGCGTGGCCGTCGGCGACAACCTTGTGAAACGCCGCTCTGATTACACCGTCTCTGTCGATGATGAATGTTTTCCTAATGCAGCGGCCTTTCTCCTCGCTGTAGCTGTTGTATAGCCGCGCCACCTTGCCCCCGCTGTCAGACAGAAGTGTGAAATTCAGACCATATTTTGCGATGAATTTTTGATGTGACTCGGGGCTGTCGACGCTTATGCCCACAACGTTGACACCGTGTTTACTCAGCTTCTCCATCGAGTCCCTGAAGCCGCAGGCCTCGGTGGTGCATCCCGGTGTATCGTCCTTTGGATAAAAGTAGAGGACCAGTGCTCTGCCGTTACTTAGCAACTGTTTTAGACTGGTTTTTCGGCCCTGGTGGTCGGGTAGCTCGAAGTCCGGGGCCCTGTCACCAGCCTCGGGCTTCATTTCAGGTTAAAGCTCTGTCCACAGCCGCAGCTGGAGACTACGTTGGGGTTGTTGATGGCGAACCCTGACCCCATCACATCCTCAATATAGTCGATTTCAGAGCCCTCGAGAAACGGTGCGCTAAAGCTGTCTACAACAACTTTCACACCATGGGCGTTGACGACGACATCATCCTCGTAAACGTTCTCGTCAAGCGCCATGCCGTAGCGGTATCCCGAGCATCCGCCGCCGGTTATGTATATCCTGAGAGCCATTTTATCGCTTCCACCCTCCTGCTCAATCAGCTGGGCAATCTTCTTCGCAGCTCTTTCTGTGACCGTGAGCTTGAAAGCTTCTTTCTGAACCTCCATGCCATTTACGCTTGTTGAGCCTTATAAAAGCATTTGCGACTTACACTTTTAAATTGGCGGTGCAATCATCTGCAGAGGAACTGAGTTGAAGATTGTCGCGGAGGACTCTGAGTCCATTACGCTTGACGTAACAGACCTACCTCATCCTCTAGCGAATGCTTTGAGGAGGATGATTATCCGCGAGGTCCCCACCATGGCTGTCGAAGAGATACTGGTTATTGAGAATTCGTCCCCCATGACTAACGAGGTTCTGGCTCACCGGATATCTCTCATCCCCTTCATAACCGATTTGGATAACTTTAACGTAGCCGAGGAGTGCAGCTGCCAGAGCAGGCTTGGCTGCGAAAAATGTGTGGTCAGGTTTGTGTTGAGGGCGGAGGCCGCCGACCAGCCTGTCACGGTTTATAGCCGCGATATCAAGCCTGAGAGGCATGATACAAAGGTCGCACCCTTCGACGGAAACATCCCGATAGTCGTGCTTGCTCCTCGGCAGAAAATCGAGCTGGAGCTCTATGTCAGGCTCGGAAGAGGACGGAAACATGCGAAGTGGCAGTCGGGAATAGCCACTCTTTATCAGGAGAATTCCCGCTGGCTGCTTTACGTCGAGAGCTACGGGTTTCTGCCGCCGCGGCGGATGGTTCTCGAGGCGGCCAGAATAGTTAAAACGAGGATTGAAGAAATCGGCGCAGGTCTAAAGGAGTTGATGGCCCGTGAACCGCAGAGTGCAGGCTGAGATAACAATCAGGAAACTGGGCGGCAAAACCCGGTTCGCCAAACGGTTGCTGAAGGAGCTGAGACGGAGCAGAAGGTCTACCAGAGAGGTTAACATCAGCCGTCTCCAGCGGAACACCATGGACAACGAGGTCGTGTTTGTGCCGGGCAAGGTTCTAGGACAAGGTTCGCTGACCAAGAAACTGACTGTCGGAGCCTTCAGCTTCTCACAATCAGCCATCCAGAAAATACAGAAAGCCGGTGGAAGGGCCCTTTTGCTGGAAGAGTTTTTGAGGGAGTTTGGGAAAGGTTCGGGGGTTAGGATAATTGGCTGAAAAAACATATGTGGTGGATGCGGAGGGCTATCGGCTGGGCAGACTCGCCTCCTACGTAGCCAAGCTTCTGCTAAAAGGCCACCGTGTCACAATCATCAACGCAGAGAAAACAGTAATAACCGGAAACAAGCCAGCAATCCTCGAACACTACCTCATGCTGAGAAACAGGAAACAGTTCTCATCACACAAGAAGATAACAGTCTGGTATCCCACAAAGCCTGACGCGATTCTCCGGCTGGCTATTACGAGGATGTTGCCGCGGAAGAAGCCGCGTGGACGTGAGGCGGCGAAGAGGTTGGTTGTGTTGAAGGGCCCAGCCAACGTTGAGGGTGAGAAGATAGAGTTCGAGGACGCGAAGCTCACCAAGCTATACAACCGCTCCGCGAAAATAATCAGATACATCACGCTTGAGGAGCTGTCTAAGATGCTTAGAGGTGGTAGAGAATGAGGAAAGCAGAGCAGATTTTTGTGGGTAAACGGAAAACATCCGTGGCAAAGGTTTTCCTCCGTCCCGGGAAAGGCAACATTTTCGTCAACAAGACGCCTCTCGAGCTCTTCAACGAGTTTTTCCGAAGCAAGGTCCTGACACCCTTGCTGCTTTTACCCGAGTTCTGGAAGAAACATGATTTCCACGTAACCGTGAAAGGCGGAGGCGTCATGTCCTCGGCCGAGGCCATAGCTATAGCGGTGTCGAAAGCCGCTGCGGCGGAGTCAGAGGAGTACAAGCAGAGGCTTGAAAGCTATGACCGAAGCTTGCTGGTCGATGACCCAAGGAGAGCGGAGCCCAAGAAGCCCAACAGGAGAGGGGCCAGACGGAAACCACAGAAAAGCTATAGGTGAGGCCCTGAATTGATGTTTCCAATCAGGTGTTTCAGCTGCGGCCGCGTTATAGCACACAAATGGGATGAGTATCAGAGAAGGGTGTCGGAGGGCCAGCATCCCCGAGATGTTCTCGATAGTCTCGGCTTCAAAAGATACTGCTGCAGAAGAATGTTTATCTCCGCTGTCAACGTAATGGATGAACTCATAGAGTTTCATCAAAAATACTCTGAGGCCACTAGTGCATAGCCATGGCCCGTGAATCATTCACGATAACCGATGCGGAGGCGTGGGTTGTCCTCGACAGCCGTGGAAGCGAAACCATCGAAGTCACTCTATACTCGGGCAAGGTATCCGCCACCGCGTCAGCGCCCTCGGGAAAAAGCAGGGGCAGCAGAGAAGCCGTCCCATTCCCCGAAGGTGGTGCCAAACAGTCTGTAAAACTTTTCACCAGCTCTCTACGGAGCAGACTTGTTGGACGTGACCCAGCAGACCAAACAGATATAGACACGTTGCTGAAAGAAGTTGACGGCACAGAAAACTTCTCCAAAATAGGAGGAAACCTGGCCTACGCAGTCTCAGCCTGCTCCGTAAAGCTCGCGGCCATGCTCAAGCAGAAACCTACATGGAGACACGTGGCTGATTTGTCTGGTCTGGCCCCGGTGTATCCGATTCCTCTCGGCAACGTTTTGGGAGGAGGAGCTCACGCAGGAGAAGGCGCTCCAGATATTCAAGAGTTTCTCGTTTTTCCGAGGAAGCCGGGAAGCGTTGAAGAAGCTGTTAGGATGAATGTGGAGGTTCATAAGAGGCTTGGCAAGGTTTTGGCAAAAAAAGTCGGCGGATACGGTGGTGGAAAGGGTGACGAGGGCGCCTATGCACCGCCCGTCGACGATGAGAAGGCTCTGGAGGCTGTTAAAGAGGCTTCAGAGGGGCTGGATGTAGGGTTTGGGCTGGACGTCGCCGCCTCAAGCCTCTACGACGCAGCTCGGAAAAATTATCATTACAGGAACCGTGGAAAGCATCTGACTCGGGAGCAGCATATGCAGCATATTTCGGAGCTTGTCGAAAAGTATGGGATAAGCTATGTCGAGGACCCGTTCGAGGAAACTGATGTGGAGGGGTTTGCGGAGCTGTGCAAAGCTTTTCCGAAGCTTCTTGTATGCGGAGACGACCTTGTTGTAACCCGTGCGGAGCTGATTAGATGGGCTTCTGAAAAGAGAGCCGTAAAAGCGGTCATCCTTAAGCCCAACCAGGTCGGCACCATAACAGACACGGTGGAGGCTGCGAAAGAAGCCGAGAAAAGGGGGATTGTCCGTGTGGTGTCTCATCGGTCGGGCGAGACCTGTGACAGCTTCTTGACGCATCTGGCCATCGGGCTCGGGGGCAAGTTTATTAAGGCAGGTGTAGCGGGGGTGAAAGGGTGGCTAAGGCAAATGAGCTGCTACGGATATGGTACAAGGCTGGCGGCTCAATTAGCTTGCAGGAGGCTGATGTGAGATGACGATGTCGGCTGAGCAGGAAGCGGAGATACTTGAGCAGCTTGTCAAATACAACGTTCACGTTGGTTCGCGTATCAAGGTAAAGCACATGGAGCCCTACATCTTCAGGATGAGATACGACGGCGTCTACCTTTTCGAGGTCAAGAAGATTCTTACGCGGCTCAACCTCGCCGCCAAGCTGATATCATACTACGACCCCAGTGAGGTGCTTGCTGTCTCGACACACGTCTTCGGCATGAAGGCTGTTCAGAAGTTTGCGGAGTTGACTGGTGGCATGGCTATGGCGGGAAAGATGATGGCCGGCATGCTCACCAACAGAACGCTGAAAAACTACACCGAGCCCTCTATCGTGATTATCTCCGACCCCCGCTATGATGCACAGGCCCTCGAAGAGGCAGCAATAGCACGCATTCCCGTGATAGCCATGTGCAGCACAGACAACACATGCTCAAACGTCGACCTCGTGATACCTATGAACAACCGTAGCAGAACATCCCTTCCCTATGCCTTCTGGTATTTGGCGAGACGTGTGCTCGAGGAGAGGGGCCAGCTTACACCCGATTTCGACGCCTTGGTGAAGCCCGAGGACTTTATGGCGCTTCCCAGCTCCGCTGAAACAGAGTAGAGAAAGGCGAGACAACCGTTTCATAACCTCGCCGCAGAAATTCTACATAATATTCCTCATCATAGTCCCTGCCGCGGATAAGCTGCAGCGGAACGCCTGCACCGTGTTTAACCACGTAGCTGACCGATTGGCCCGGTGAAACAGAGGCCCCCATCTGCTTCAGCATCTTGGCCGCCTCCACGTGCTTAATTCGTCTACCATAGCTCTCCACAGGCCCTGACACACTCCTCGTCACAGCCAGCTCCTCGACGCCGACACTGCCGAGGTAAACCATGCGCAGATACCTCTTGAAAATTTCATGACATTCCTCGAGCTTCTGCGGCACATCCCGCGGCGAACAAACCTCGGCCAGCTTGGTGAGAAGCTCCTGCTGCATTCTGCGCACCAGCGGCGGAGTATCTCTTCTCCGTGCCTCGACCCCTCTGCACTTGATTCTGCCGTCGACGTATGCGCCGAAGTATCTGTTGTTGACAGGTCTGCCGGGGCTGGTGCGGGAGTCGAGGAAAGCTATCCACTTGAACGTGCCCTCATACCCAACCGGCAGCCCCAGCCTCTTCTCCAGCGCCTCACCAAACGCTCTATAATCCTCCTCCGACGCATCTCTCCGCCAAATCCATAGACAATCTACTATGCCGTGCAGAACCTTGAACCCGTGTTCCTCGGCGAGCTTGACGCTTCTAAGCAGAGTGTCGCGGGCGAGGGCGCAGACAGCCATATGCGCCTCACGGCTTCCGAACTTCGCTTTCCTGTAGCCGAGATAGCCGAACGATGTTACAAGTATCCACTTCAACGCATCGGCCCTAGCCTTGTAGACCTTGTCACCCCCTTCTTGGTAAAGCCTCTTGTACTCGAGCCGCCGACGAAGAGGCTCTTCGATGGCCCGTGGCACTATGCCCCGCCATTTTCCGCAGACGTGGTAGCCGAGCTCCGGTATGTCGTCGCCGCTGCAGCATCGACAGTTCACGGTCTCGCCGCTGATGTTGTGCTTCAGCATGAGCATGGGGTAGAGGCTGTGGAAATCCAGCTCCCCGACATTCCAGTAAACACCGGGCTGATGGTCGAGTATCCACCCTCCCCTATCAGCTCTTAGAAGCTCCTTCCCAGTCATGCACGTGGGCCTGCCGCATTCAACAGGTATCAACACATCGTTGAGAAAAGCTTGATGATACTGGAGCGAGGTCATGCAGCGGCCGATGGTGTATCGCGCCGCATCCTGCACAGGCAGCTTGGCGACACGCGCCACTTCCACAACCCCGTGAAGACCCGTCTCCCTGTAAAGCATCGAGTTATCCGCATCTATGTGAAGTCTTCCGCGGAGTCTGTAGCCTGAGTAGCTGTGGTAAACTCTTCCATAGCTCATGTAGGAGAAGCCCCTGCTCCTGCCACGCGGGTCCTCTTCACGGCCCAGCCGAAGCTCCACGTTGTTGACACGGGCCCTGTAGCGGAGATAGGGCATGAGAAACGAGTCGCCGCCATATGTGACAACCACATCCACATCAAACTCATCGAGAACATGCACCAGCTCCATGAGAACCTTCTCCTCATCACCGTCGAGAACAATCTCCTCACCGCCGCAGACAACTTTCACGTTTTTGAGGGGATGGATGAAACGTGGAAAAGGCGTCGACGAAGCTACAGTGGCCTCGAGATAAGCAACATGGAGAAAGGAGATGTCGTAGAAGAGGTTGCCGAGGTCCTCGGCCGCATACAGCCTGCCGTCCTTCTCCTCGACAGCGGCTGTCGTAGCGAGTCCGTGGCTGTAGAGAAACTCCTGCGCAGGCGGGAGGTCCACGTTGTAGACACGTATCCCACGGCACCCCCACCTCTCCTCGACAAAGTCGGCGAGAAAACGCTTCTCCGAAGGCGGCGTCTCCGCCTCCAAGGCTTCAACCACCCCAGCCCCCAGAACCTTTTTCACAACCCGTCTAACCACATAACGCTCCCCAAGAACCCTCTCAACCTCTGCTAAAACATCAAGAGGCCCCGCAAAGTAGAGCCGTGGCCACCACCCAACAACCACCCGCACAACACCAGACCTCCGCCTAACCCAAGCCACCACGCCATCGTCACGACACCAAACATCGAGAAGAAACCCATCCACACAAACAAGCAAGCAAACTGAGATAAATTATGAGAGAGCAGTGTGAAAATGCGGCACCAACCTTTATAACATCATCCAACACAGCGTGTCCATGGTTGTTTTCTTTGGAGCGGTGGTGCCGCGCTATGACGTGGATTTTAGAAAAGTTGTGGACACGGTTGTGATGTTTGAGGAGCTTGGTTTCTCATCGGTGTGGGTAACCGACCATCTGCAGCCCCGCCGCGCTTCACGCATCCTCGAGTCATGGACACTTCTCGCAGCGCTCGCGCCTGTGACGGATGCGAGGCTGGGGACGGTTGTGTTATGCTCATGCTACCGCCACCCCTCTCTGCTAGCGAAAATGGCCGCAACCCTTGACACCATCAGCAACGGCCGCCTCGAGCTCGGAGTGGGAACAGGGTCGGAGCCGCAGACAGAGGAGATGCAGGCCCTCGGCATGGAAACATGGCCGCCGAAAGAAAAAATCCAGCGCTTCAAAGAATACGTCGAGGTGCTGAAGCTCCTTCTCTCCGATGGTGGGCCAGTCATCTATGAAGGCAAATTCTACAGTCTACGTGCGGCGCTGAGAAACACACCCTCTATTCAGAAGCCACATCCACCCATATGGATAGGCGCGCGTGGCAGGAAAATGGTGAAGCTGGCGGCTGAGATTGGCGATGGCTGGAACTTCTACGGCGAAACACTTACAGAATACAGGGAAGCTGTCAAACTCTTCGACGATGAATCCGCGAAACTGGGCCGAAAACCGAGCAAAGCCATCTTCACAAACCTACTTCTCTACAAAGACGACGCCGACAAGATGGAGAAAATGAAACACCTCGGCTCCCACGGCTCTGAACAAGAAGCCCTGCGAAAAACCTACACACTACTACATGGAACACCCGATCAAGTCATCAAACAGGTTGAAGAGCTCCAAGAACGAGGCGTCGGCCTCATCATACTAAGAGACATGGACCCCGAAGCATCAAGCATAAAGGCCTTCGCCAAAGAAATCACCCCCTCCATCAAATAGGCCGACACACGATAAAGGCTCCCGCATAAACGTAAACGAGGACGGATAAGCTCAGCACAACTGAAGGAAACAAACCACCTATCCGGACCATCTCTGACACATCACGGCGGTAATAAATTACCGTCACCCCACGTAAACCGCCTTCAACCCTTCTCTCAAGGCGACATCATATAGCTTCTTGTCAGCAACCACTATTTGGTCCGCGGATACATATTTCGCCGACGTTATCTGTAGCGCATCAGCTTGGTAGATATGATGTTTCTCAATTAGCTGCCATGAGTTTATCAGTATGGAGACTCTTAGATGAATTATGGTTAGGGTGCCGAACCTCGTCTGCCTGTTTAGCTCGTTCAAAAATCTTCTTCTAGCTGCGACATGGTCTCCTCCATTTATCCTACCAACTGCATAGGCTTTATCAAGAACCCCCAACATCTCGCCCACATTCCATATACTTGATGCAAGCTTTATCTCGCCGGTGTAAGCTTTTCTATACAGGGACCTAACAAATTCGCTACCAGGATCATCCACGTATCGCTTGACGATGGCGCTAGTGTCCAGATAAACTATTTCTTTCATCTCTCATCTCTCTGACGAGAGAGCTTACTAGGCCTGTGATCGGCTTCACAGGCTCGAAATCAAGCTCTATCCCCTCCTGTTCAGTCAGCTCCTCCAACGCATCTTGCAGATTCAGCATCAGCTCCTCGCGCATCAGCTCTTCGAGCAAAACACTAGCCTCGCGCTCCTGTTCTGCGGCATACTTCTTGAATCTACGCCATATCTCTCCGTCGATGTATACGCTGCTTTTCACCTTGGAGGGCATCTTTCGCTTATTAGAATAGGGAGTCGGCATATAAGCTATTCGGTATATCGGCTTACACAAAACAAGGCATTCAACACTGGTAACCCACTCCAGATACAACTCTTGGAAAACCTCGGCGTAACAATCCATAAGCTTAGGGGAGAGCTGAAGCATTTCTCAACGAAGGCTTTGTATAGATATGGGATTACGTTCTACGACTCTGCCTATGTGAGGTTGGCCATGATGGAGAATGGGGCTCTCTACGCGGCTGACAAAGAGGTTGTCGCGAAAACGATGCTGCCGAACGTTAAACACCTATCGGAACTTGCTCCATGACGGAAAAAATATCCGATATTACATTGTTCAGAGCTTATATTATTCCAATGCCTAGACATGGCCGTGAAAATAGTTTATGACACGATTGTGCTGAACACAAGGTCGCGGGTTGAGCTGCATGATGTTTCGCATGAGGTTGAGCGGGTTGTCGCGGCGTCTGGTGTGAAGCAGGGGCTGGTGAACGTCTTTTCCCAGCACACCACATTCGCCCTCTACCTCAACGAGAACGAGTCAAACCTAAGGCGCGATGTGCTCGAGTTTCTCGAGAAGCTTGCTCCGCAGAGAGAAGGGTATCACCATGACACGATAGACCCAACAGCCAACACCTTCTCACATCTACGCTCCATTCTCCTCAGCCACGTCATAACCCTGCCCATAAGGGATGGAAAAGTCGTGAGAGGTACGTGGCAATCCATCATCGCCGCAGAGTTTGACGGACCGCGGACACGTAGACTACTTGTACAGGTTTTGGGCGAGTAGAAGCTACACCTTCAACAATCCGCGGAACCCTCGGCCGCCATAGAAAGACTGGGCACTGTTCGCTCCGATAAACACGGTGCCGTATCTTTTCTCGCCATAGATTGCGCCGCCTAGTTTCCTGATTTTCTCAGGTGTTTTAAGCCAGCTGGATGTCCGTGTGTCAAAGTCGCCGAAAGACTGTAGCCATCTGTACTGTTCCTCGGTCAAAACCTCTACACCCATGGAATTGGCCACGTCGAGAACATTTCCACGAGGCTTGACCCCTTTTCTCAGCTTCTCTGCCTCCCGGTCGTAGCAGAGACTCCGCCGTCCCTTAGGACTCTCAGCGGAGCAATCCATGAAAACATACATGTCATCAACATATGCTACCAGACAAGGCTCGCCGCCAGTCTCCTCCATCCTACGAAGAACCGTAAGCTTGTCCCGCTCTCCCTGTAGAGCATCCACAACACGCTCCCACACAACACCGTCCAACGGAAACCTCTCACGAGCCCACTCAAACCTCTGCCTCAAAATATTCAGAAACCTCTCCTCTACACCCACCAAGCTCTATCTCACTCCGCATAAGCCACAACAGCTGAATTTATGCAATCGTGTTTAAATATCCTCAAACGAGAATCAACACACGGGCCCGTAGCTTAGCATGGATAGAGCGCTGGCCTCCGGAGCCAGAGGTCGTGAGCGGCGGTACGGAAGTGCCGCGCCGGCAGGGTTCAAATCCCACCGGGCCCGGTGTGTTATTAGGTTCTTAGGGTTGTGGATTTTTTAGCAAGCCGTAGATATGGGTTTGCGGTGTTATGGGGCAGAGTCTTTCGGCTTACTGGGACTGGGTTGCGCAAACATCTTTTCATCTCAGGCAGGCGAGGCCGTCTGTGACTGATGTTTTTTATCGCCATATTGTTCTATCGCTCCTAGACCAGCTCACTTCGGGAAACCCTAGGAGGATTCTGAAACTGGATGCATACAACGAGGCAACCAACACCCAATACGGCTTCTATTTGATGAAAAATGACCGAGAACTAATCCTCGTGGACATATCGTCCGGAATAGCGGAGAAAGCGTCTCAAAGAGCTAAGGCAAAAAGGCTTCACAGCAGGACACACATAATAGTGGGGGATTTCCGACGGCTACCACTGCGCTCTGAATGCGTCGACATGTCATGCAGCTTCGGCAGCATCGAACATGTTCCCGAATATGATGTGGCTTTCTACGAGCAGGCCCGTGTGGTGAGAAATGGCGGCGAGGTCATCGTAGGGGTTCCCAACATACTCAACCTATGGTTTAGGGTGTTGTCAGCCAAGATACTTCACATGCTGGGGCTTATGAAGAAGATGACAAACCCGGAGAAACATTTCTAAGGCCACAGCTCATAGCCTTGGCCAAAAGCCTCGGTCTCTCAAGCATAGTTTTCTCCGGTTATCACCTGTTTCCGAAACAGCTGCGATGGCTTGACCTGTGGCTGGACTCGAGAGGGCGAAACCCTCTGCGTAAAAGCCGCTTCTTTTTCTGGCTACTGAAGGGTTTCACACTTCTTGAGCTCAAACATCCTTTTACACGAAACTTCGCTGAGATGATAATTGTCCGGGGTGTTAGGGAATTGGGACAGGATAGAGGGCGACGAAGTATAGAATATGCAGCAGGAGGTATAAGCCTGTTAAAGCGGTCCACTTAACCGACTTGCCTGAGCTCTCCTCGTGAAGTCTTTTGCCTAGAAAATATGATATGGCTATTATGACGGGCGGAAGAAGTGTAAGGATGTAGAAAAGGTATATGAGTCCTCTGAAGACCATGTTGACCACGACCCAGCCCATCAAGCCACCGAACCAGTAAAGGGATGTAAACCGTCCCAGTGTATCTTTTCTCGCAAGCCACAGCATATACATCATCGTAGGCACCATGAAAACGATAACAGTCCAGCTAACTTGTATCACATAGCTGTATCTAAGACCCGGCGTCACCAACGGCCCAGTAACAACAGTGGCTGGGTTAATCTGGTACCCGGGAACTATGGCCAAGGCTCTTGTCGCTGGATAGTTGAAGAACCATTGCCATATTTCGCTGCGGCCTACAGCAGAGGGGTTACTGATGCTTAGCCTCGAAAACATTGCCAGTATTCTTTCAACCAAGTTTGAATATCGGGGGACGAGGATGACCCATTCCAACATATACCATAGTAGAGCGACTGAAACACCGGTGGCCGCGAAGAGTGCCAGCACAGTTCTCCAGTCATACCGCAGGAGCCGGCCATGCTCCTTTTTCTTGGCTTTTTCGACGGTTTTCAAACCCGCGTACAGCAACAGGGGGACAATCACCACGAGCGCAGACTCTTTCGCGAGGAAAGACGTAGCGAATAAAGGTGCCGCCATTATTTTCCGTTTAAACCTATTGTCTAGCAGAAAGTAGATGCCGGCGAGTAGGAAGACCAGCATGAATATGTCTATGCGGGCCACTCGTGAGAAGTAGAAGGTGAGTGTCTCGAATGAGAAGAGGAAGGTGGCGAGTGGTGTCGCGTAGTTGAACTCTTTCCTGTCCTGAAACAGTCTGCTCACAACGAGATAGAAAATGGGTATCGCCGCTGTTCCCGCGATAACTGACATGATGCGCCAGCCGAATGGGTTGTCGCCGAACGCCAGCATGCCCAACGCTATAAGCATCTTGCCAAGCGGAGGATGTCCACTCCTAGGGTCTATTGGCAACCCCTGCTCATTCTGACCCAGAATACTACGTGCATCGGGAACGTAGTAAACCTCGTCACCTATCTGTCTGTCGGGAACATCCAGCTTATACACCCTGATTAAAAATGAAACAATAGTTAATGCTGCGACGAAGACAATGCGCTTATTCATCCGAGAACGAAGTCATTGTTCCTTTCCTAAAAATCTTAGTTTCTACGGCGTTCATATATAAGTTATTTCATGTAAAACCCGTCTTTGCAAAATATTCCGCTGATTATCAAAATGAGAGGAACTATCTGGAGGTAGCCAAGCTCTTGATTATGTTTGGAAAACGTGTGAAAACATCGGTTTCGTCAGAGGCGGCCCATGTTTTGATGTAGTCCGTCATGACAAGTAGGTCTGCTGAACGTAGCCTGTTTATCCTGCGCCACGCCATATTGTAGGCTTCTTCGAGGGGTGTTGTATTTTTCTCTGGGCCATGGTCACTGCTTTTTTCATGTTGTAGTGTGTAATCTTTGATATTGTTTTCCTGTTTTCCTCGAAACTTCTGTTCAATAATGTTAGGGCGCTGGCTATCGCTCCTCCGGCTGTTGATATTATGTCGGGTATTATGTTGATGCCCGTGTGTTCGAGGATGCGGGCGGTTGTTACGGATATGGGGTAGTTGGCTATTGGGGCCACTATTCTACAGGGTATTGGTCCTGTAATGGTTTTTGGTCTTGCGCCCGGAACGAATATGTCTGTCTTGATGTTTGTGATGTCTGTGGGCGGTAGGAGACGGGAGGCGGGGTTCCTCTCGGCATAGATTCTGAGACAGTTTTCACCGTGTCTAGTCCTTAAATCCAGTAGCTGGTCGATGTCCAAGCCTTTGGGGTCAAAGAGAGTATGATACCTGTTGGATACTGCAACCATGATGTATCCACGTCTGCCTAAGAGGTGAGCCGCGGCGGTTCCCATGTTTCCGAACCCCTGCAGAGAAAACATCTCCACGTCCTCAATGTTTTTGATGTGTCTGAGCGCCTCTATGGATGCGTGTAGACTCTCTGCCACGGCAAGCCCTGTATCTGATAGAATTGATTGCCCTCTATGTAGTGTGGGTCGCCGCCTGTCACCTAAAATTGAGTAAAGATATTGTAGGTCTTCTTCGCTGAACCCTATGTCTGAGCCGGGGATGTAGCTTCCCTTAACCAGTAATTCTTTGGTTTTTTCAACAAATTTCTGTATTAGGTTTTTCTTGTCGACATTGAGCGGGTCAGCCGCTATCCCTGTTTTGGCCCCGCCGACCGGTATACCTGCCAAAGACGACTTAAGGGTCATCAGCCGGGCCAGCATCTCCGTCTCCGCCCTAGTTACGTCGCTGGCTATTCTTACACCGCCCCAGCTGATCCCCATTATGAAATAGTCTATGACAAGCCATCCAACGGCCTGTCCAAGGTTTAGCTCCACAACCCGCCCCGGACGAGCAATCAACTACAAATCACGCCGTGCCACCCATTTGTTAAGGTTTTTTGGCTGGTTTTGTTGTTTTGGGTTGTGCTTTCTTCGCTTAATGAGTTGATGGCTCGTTGGGGTGTTGACGCTGTTGTGGTGTATGGCGAGTCGACGGCCTCTTGTCCTGAGTTGGCTTATGTTGTGCGGGCTCCGGTTGCGCGGGGTGGTTTGTATGTTAAGAAGAGAGGTGAGGAACCTCTTCTGGTTGTAAGCAACTTGGATGTGGAGAGCGCGAAAACTGGTCAGGTGCGTTTGGTCAAGACCTATAATGATTATGGGTTTAGAGAGTTTGTCCGCAGGTTTGGCCGCGGCCGTGGCTGGGCCGAGTTTGTTGCCGAGGTTCTGCGGAGGGAGAAAGTTGGTGGAGGGCTTGTTCTGGCGGGCAGGTTTGAAGCGGGTCAAGCGGTTTTTCTCGCCGACCTTCTCCGCCGCAAAGGCTTCAGGGTCAAAGCCTCTCCAAGCCCCTCGCTCCTCGACCTCTGTAGAAGAACAAAGGATAGCTGGGAGGTTGACCGCGTCAGAGAAGCCGGGCGGAAAACCGTCGCAGTTGTTCAGCGTGTGGAGAAGATTCTCGAGGAAAGCCGCGTGGCAGGTGATAAGGTGCTTTATGAGAACAAGCCGCTGACAGCCAACGTCCTTCGACAAGCTGTTCGACAGGCATGCGCAGAACAGGGGCTAAACCTCGTGGAAGGCTTCATCATCGCCGTCGGAGCAGAGTCAGCGGACCCACACTACAGCGGCGAAAAAGACACACCAATAAAACCCGGCGAACCTGTTCTCCTCGACATTTTTCCCGCAGACACTACGGGCTATCGCTACGATTTTACAAGAACCTATTGTGTTGGAAGAGCCAAGCCACTGCTACGCAAAATGTATGCGGACACCGTTGAAGCCCAGAGAATTGCTTTGGACATGATTAGGGAAAACATAGGCTGCGAGGCGCCGTTTATACGGGTGTGCCGCCTCTACATGGCCCGTGGATGGCCTACGCCGCTTAGCAGACAGCCTGTTGAACGCGGATTTGTTCACGGCCTCGGGCACGGGCTGGGTTTGACGATTGGTGAGGAGCCTTATCTCACACGCTTCAGCCGAGACCCCCTTCTCTCGGGAGATGTTGTGACGGTGGAGCCGGGGCTTTATGAGAAAGGATTCGGCGGTGTACGTGTGGAGGATGTTGTTCTGGTGGAGAGCAGCCGCTGCACTGTATTAGCCGAGCATAGACGGGAGCTGGAGCTTTAGCCGAGGAAAACCCAGAGAGAATAGGCGGCGAAAGCGCCGTATAGAGATGTGAGAAAGTTTACCACATCGTTGTTGATTACCCTGCTTCCGCCAAGATAAATTGTCTCCACACCACAGTGTCGCCTAACCTCGACTGCGCGTCCACACACTTTGCACCTGTATCTCGACTGAACAAGCCCGCCGACGACGCTGTCGAACAAGCTTCCCGTAAACCCTGAAAAAACGCTGACGAGCGCGACCTTGCTCAGGGGAAGCGTGTCCAGGGAGAAGCCTGTGTAGATGAAAACCGTAGCCGCCGTGATGAATCCTGTGACAAAGGCCGACATCAGGCCGAGAGGAGTCACACCGCCGGGTGTTCCCGGCTCAGTCTTCTTCAAAGAGGTTATCAAAATGGGCGGTCTCTTAGAGAGAAGACCAAGTTCAGTCGACATGGTGTCGGCGAAAACCGCTGACACTGCTCCGATGTATAGTGGCAGAGCCGTGGCGGGGTCTATGAGAAAGTATCCGGCTGAAGCTATGAGAGCTGCCGCGAGCCCGTTGCTTATGACGTTGCTCCATGTTCTCACTCCTCTGCCGTATTCGCCGTATTTCTCGCGGTACCGGTATCTTGTGGAGAAGCCTGATACGATGAAGAAGACGAGGAGCAGGAGAAAATGCATCCGGCCGCCGAAAATGTATATCATGTAGCCCAAGACGACGGCTGCCCCGGCTCCACGCAGGTCGAGGAAACGGCCCGCAAGCGCCACAGCTCCAACAACGGCGATGACCACAGTCGCCTCAAAAAAATTCGCCAACAACACTTCTTCACTTCGCCAACATGTTCAACACCTTCTCAAGAGAATCGGTGACCTGTGTTCTCGATGCGAGGTCGCGGAGAGTAACAGTGCCATCTGCCGCCTCTTTGTCGCCGATGATGACGAGATTCTTAATTCCTCTGTTCAGGGCTGTTTCGATGGCGTCGCCCAGCTTCTTCCGAGAAACGTCAACAAAGACAGAGAATCCATTTTTTCTCAGACTGTCTGCTACAAGCAGAGCGTAGGATGACGCTTTGTCCGATAATACTGTGAGAAGGATTGTTGGGGGAATGGTGTAGTTTGTGTTTTTCTGCCGAGGAGATGCATCTGGATGCGTGTTATGCCGATGGAGCAGCCGACAGCTGGAGTGGGTTTTCCGCCGAATAGCTCCACCAACCCGTCGTAGCGGCCGCCGCCGTTAAACGACAACTGCTCCCCTTCAAGTTTCTGTTCAAAAATCATCCCGGTGTAGTATTCAAGCCCACGTGCGAATCCGAGGTCCACCTCGATCGAGATGTTTGGGTCAACGTTCATGATGAGTGAAACGATTGTTTCAAGGTTTTCCAGTGACTGCATGGCCTTGGGCCAGGGTGAAACCATGTCGCGGGCCCTTTCAACCACTTCCAAGCCTCCTCGATGCTCTGCGAGACGCCAAAGCGTTTCCACAGCGTCTTTATCGAGATGCTGCTCCATCAGCTGCCGTGCCTCTGTAAACATTTTGCGGTCGATGAGGGAAAGTATGATGTCCTGCGTTTTCTGCTCAACATTATCCATGATTCCCCTCATTATTCCGACGTGGCCTATCTTGAAACGCTGCTCAACAAGCCCCAGTCTCTGAAAAACATCCCTGCTCGCCAGAATAATCTCGGCATCGCTCATGGGGTCTCTGCTTCCGAAAAGCTCAAGCCCACCCTGCCAAAACCTCCGCCTCCTACCCCACTGCGGCTCATCATATCTGTAACAGTCGGCGATGTAGCCCAGCCGTAGCGGCAGAGGCCTCCGAGAAAGCTTGGATGCGACAAGCCGTGCCACAGATGCTGTGACTTCTGGGCGCAGCACCAGTTTGCGGCCGTGTGGGTCGTCGAAAACAAACATGCGATGCCTTATTTCTTCTCCCGACTTTGCCTCAAAGAGTTCGAGATATTCTAGGGTGGGTGTCTCAACCTCCTCGTAGCCATACAGCCTATAAATCTCACGTATCACGTCCACTATCCGCTGCTTCACCGCGAACTCTTCGGGAAGCAGGTCATCCATGCCGCGTGGAGGCTCGAAGGACAAGCTTCACACCTTCCCAAACCCTCGCCACCTCTCTATAAATATGTAGAAATCATCCATCACCGTTAATACATGGCCCAGCGAGGTCTCTGACATGACAAACGGCTCTGCGAAACTGGTTACCGCGGTTGTAGCTTTAGCCGTTGTCTTGGTTGGGCTCAACTTCTTTTTCTACGTCACTGTGAGAGAGGATGTTTTGGGTCTTCAGCAAGCTGTTTCCTCGCTGCAGACCCAGGCAGTGGAAAAAACTGTCACCCTTGTCTCACACGTCACCTCCGTGGTGACCGTCGCTGGAAACCGTCCCAGCTATGCCGACATCTTTGACATGGTGAAGGACTCGGTGGTTTTGATACGTGTTTTTTCCTCAGCGGGCGGGGCTGTGGGCAGCGGGTTCGTGTATGACACCGAGGGCCACATAGTGACAAACAACCATGTCGTGGCCGGCGCCTCTTCAATCAGGGTAGTGTTTTACAACGGCGAGATGTATGCCGCGCGGGTGGTTGGGACGGATGTTGACAGCGACTTGGCTGTGATAAAGCTGGAGAACCCGCCAAAGAACCTTAAGCCTCTGAAGCTGGGAAACTCGACGGAGCTCAGAATAGGAGAAGAGGTGATAGCTATAGGTAACCCGTTCGGGCTTGAGGGGACACTGACCACCGGTGTGGTGAGCCAGAAGGGCAGGCTTCTCCCGACTGGCAGAGGCTACTCAATACCGGGCGTCATACAAACAGACGCGGCCATCAACCCGGGAAACTCCGGAGGCCCGTTGCTCAACATGAGGGGCGAGGTTGTCGGGGTAAACACCGCGATAGAGCCGGGCGGGGTTGGAATCGGCTACGCCGTGCCATCGTCAATAGTCGCGCGGGTTGTTCCAGCACTGATTAAAGACGGGGTTTACAGACGGAGCTGGATGGGGATTAGCGGAACGACTCTTGACATGGACATAGCTGCCGCGGGAGGATACAACGTCACCCGAGGAGTTTTGATATCACAGGTCGTGAACAACAGTCCTGCGCAGAGTGCGGGTCTCCGAGGAGGTGATAGAACGGTGGTTGTTAACGGTGTTCAGGTTATTGTCGGCGGCGATGTGATAGTGGCTGTCAACGGGGTGCCGATAAACAGCATCGACGAGCTTCTTGTATACATGGAGGAGAAAACCAGCCCCGGCCAAACCATAACGCTGAACATCGTGAGAAACAACCAGTTCATCACCGTCTCTCTAACACTCTCCACAAGGCCATGACCTAGGTCTCTTTGACACACCGATTCCTCAACAGCCCCACCTTCTCAATCTCGGCCTCTACGAGGTCGCCGTCTCTCAGATACCGTTTACCCGCGGCGGCTACGCCGGCTGGTGTTCCAGTCGCTATGATGTCTCCGGGTTCAAGGGTTAACCCGTCGGAGATGTATTCGATTAGTTCACCGATTTTGAAGAACATTTCATCGGTGGAGCCGTTTTGACGCACCTCCCCGTTCACCTTCAACACAAGCCTGAGCGGATACGGGCTGCCTACCTCATCTCTTGTGACAAGGTAGGGGCCGCATGGAGCGGCTGTGTCGAGGCTTTTTCCAAGTATCCAGTTTTGGCCGAAGGGGTTCAGCTTCTCCGGCCAACCCGGCGGCAATTGCTTGTCCCGAAAGCTTACGTCGTTGAAAACCATGTATCCAGCTATGTATTCGTCAGCTTGTTTAGCTGGAATGTATTTGCCTTTTTTACCGATTACGACGGCAAGCTCTATCTCGTAGTCCACCATGGTTGAGGTGCGTGGGATAATTATGTTCTCCCCGTGCCCGATTAAGGTGTTGCCGAATTTTCCGAAAAAATACGGCTTCTCGGGGACGGTGATTTTCATCTCCTGCCCATGCATCACGTAATTGGCTGCTACGCACAAAATCTTCCTAGCATCAGGAACAGGGGCCTTGAAAACTATTTCGGATTCCTTGTAGTATAGAGGCGGCCCGTCACCATACTGCGCCGCCTTGTTCCTCAGCTTCTCCACAAGCCGTGCCGAATCCTCGCCCGCTATCAAGAAGCTTCTCATAGAGTAGAGCCATCGCGGGGCATCCTCACCATAAACCAGTTTATATGCGCTAGGCAGGTCTAAAACCCCTTTGCCAGTTAACAGCCCAACCCTCCTGTCTCCATATTTCTCAAAAGACAGCAGCTTCATCGGCGACCTACCCGATACAAGCCTGTATATGAGCTATTTCTTCAGAAAAAGAAATAAACTTGTTAGAGCGGTTCTGTGGAGACGGTATGCAAGCTCAGCAGTTCCTGGGTCTTTCGTTTGGAAGGTTGCGTAACTTTGTCAACGGAGTGTGGATGGACTCGCGGACTGAGGTGTGGAGGCCGGTTTATGACCCCGGTGCTGGACGGATTATCGCCGAGGTTCCCTATGCAACCGATGAAGAGGTAAACTCTGCCGTAGAAGCCGCTGCAGAAGCTTTCGAGAAATGGAGCCGCACACCTTTCCTCGAACGCGTAAAATACCTCTTCGAAGTTAAGCACGTCCTCGAGAATCATTTGGACGAGTTGGCCGCGATTAACACTCTTAACCATGGGAAGACACTTGATGAAAGCCGTGGCGACTTGCGGAGGGCGATTGAGAACGTGGACGCCGCTATCGCTGCAGCCTATACCTTGGCGAAGGGTGAGATGCTGCATGAGATTTCGCCGCGGATTGATGAGTATTCTGTAAAGGAGCCGCTTGGAGTGTTTGCGGTCATAAGCCCGTTCAATTTCCCGATAATGATTCCGTTCTGGTTTTTCCCCTACGCCATCGCCTTGGGCAACACGGTTGTGATAAAGCCCAGCGACGTAACTCCTGTGCCGATGACTCGTGTGATGGAGATTCTGCAGCAAGAGGTTAAGCTGCCGCCCGGTGTTTTAAACCTTGTCCACGGCGGAAAAGAGACAGCGGAGGCGCTTGTCAAGCATCCCCATGTTAAAGGTGTTTGTTTTGTCGGCTCAACACCTGCGGCGAGGAACATCTACAGGTTGGCGGGTGAGCATGGGAAACGCTGTATAGCTCAGGGTGGTGCGAAGAACTACATCGTGGTCATGCCTGACGCCGACATGGATGTGACCATACCGGCCACGGTGTCCAGCTTCTTCGGCAACACGGGCCAGAGATGCCTCGCTGGAAGCAACCTCCTCGTCGTGGACAAAGGGTTCAAGAAGAGTTTTCTGGACAAGTTTTCGCGGCGTAGCAAAGAGCTCGTGATAGGGCATGGTCTCGTGCAGGGTGTTGAGATGGGGCCTCTTGTGAACAAGGCCGCGCAGACGCGTGTCAAAACCTATGTTGAGAAGGGTGTTGAAGAGGGCGCGAGGCTATTGCTGGACGGCACAGAGGTGAGTGTTCAGCAGTTTCCTGATGGATTTTACCTGGGAGCAAACATCTTCGACGAAGTGACACCGGACATGACCATCGCGCGGGAGGAGATTTTCGGGCCAGTGGCGTCCGTGATAACAGCCTCCAGCCTCGATGAAGCCATCGAAACAATTAACACAAGAACCGACTACGGAAACATGGCGTGTATCTTCACCTCAAGCGGCTCAAACGCGGCGAAATTCATCAAAAACGTCAACGCCGGAAACATCGGAGTGAACATCGGCGTAGCCGCTCCAGCGGCATACTTCCCCTTCGCCGGAAGAAAAAACAGCTTCTACGGTGTCCTACATGGACAGATAGATTCCGTCGACTTCTTCACCGACAAAAAAGTCGTGATAACCCGTTGGTGAACAGTTGTCCCCCGCCACTAACTCACCGCTTCATAGACGGGCGTTTCACCGTGTCTCGAGCGGAGCTTAAGGTGTGGCGGGGGCATGAGATAGTTTCACTCGGCGCGATATAGTTGTTGCAGCTTGTATAGTTTCTCTATCTCTATTTCGAAAAGTGTGACGGGCATCTCTATGCCAAAGTTCTCCAACACTGTGGGAGAAACCTCACCGACTATCCCTGCTTTTGAGCCGTCGATTGTGAGAGCTGCGCATCTTCCCTCGATAAATGTTCCCATGGTTGCTGGAATGTATTCGGGTTTTAGTTGGAGAAGTTTGAGGAGTTCGTCGAGGACGCTTTTTGCCTCGCTGTAGCCCGCTTCTGCGTATGCGATGGCTGCGGCCAGTTTCTTCATCCTCACAGTTTTCTCCGGGGCCGCTGGCTCGATATGTATGATGTCGCCGAGCTCAAAGATTCTCTGAGGGTATAGATTGTCCGTGTTGTTTGCGAGTGTTGCCAAAAGTGATGGGATGAGGGATGTTCTGACCATGGTGTATTCGCGTGTGGCTGGGTTCGCGAGCGTAACATGCTCTATTTCGTCTAAACCGGACATTTGATAGTGTGTTTGCTCATTTGTTAGCATGAGGTTGTGGACTTCTGTGAAGCCGAGTCCCAGCATCGTCTCCGCTACTTTTTCGTAAAATGTTGTCTGGGGCCTTAGAGAGCCGTAGGTGTTTGACTGCGGGGCGACCGGTGTCATGTTGTTGTAGCCATAAGCGATGGCGATGTCCTCAACCAAGTCGACTGGATGGAGAATGTCTGCACGATGCCGTGGATAGAGAACTCGTAGCCTTTTTCCCTTTACACGCGGCTCCATACCCATTCTCCGCAGAAGCCTGGTGGCCTCTCTCAACGAAAGCTGCAACCCCGTCAACCTCTTCACCAGCTCCATGTCCAGCATCATCTCAAGAGGCCTGGTATCAGGCGTGTAGAAGCCTTTCCTCCCATACACAACCCTCACACGCTGCACAACGCCGCCCGCGTCTGCGAAGGCTTCGGCGAGAATGTTCAAGGCCTGGTTCACTTTTTCCCAGTCTGTGCCAGTCACGTCGATGAAGATGTCTCTTCTGCCCGGTGTCAGCTCTGTTATCGAGGCGTTTACTATGGGTGGCATCGAGAAAACCTGTCCACGGCTGTCGACGATGACAGGCGCTTTGGAGGCGTCTTTTAGCAGCCAAGCATGTTTCCGGCCTATCTCGCTCTTTGACAACACCTCACGCGGCGTCATGGCCCTGTAATCCTTCAACGGGACGAACCTTACCTCATCCATGCCTACAGCTTTGTATGTGAACGGCGGAGATATTGCCGATAGGTCATGTAACCCTATAGCTGTTTTTCTCCTGTTTCGGCCAATTATCCAGTGAAGGTCCTCCTGCATCGCAATAAACTCGATGAGCTCGGCCTCGGAGAGTTCGACGTTTCTGACTACTGCGCAGACGATGTGTGGCCGGATGTTTTCGACACTTTTGTCGACGTAAACACTTATCCCCGAGAGCGGGTAGCTTCTTTTCCTGAGACCTGTTTCTATTCCGAGGTAGCTTCGAAGAGCTGCTGCGACGCCGTATACGCTTGAGAAATCGGGTCTGTTGGGGTTGTATTCCACACGTAAGATGTCGCCGGTCTCCTCGACACTCATGCCAAGGGCCGCCAAGTTGTCGGATATTTCCTCGAGGGTAAGGCTTCTTCCCACGAGACGCCGTAGTTTCTCAACGTCTATGTTGACAACCGGCATGTCACATACTCCTCATGGTTCTGAAGGCTTGGAAAGGTGAGACGCTTCTCAGCCATCCCAGGTCGTTGAGATGGAAGGTTCTGATGTCCTCCAGCCCGTAGATGACCATGGCGAGCCTCTCTAAGCCGAGGCCCCACGCCAGAACAGGATGCTTTACGCCGAATGGATAGGTTGTCTCGGGCCTGAAGATGCCTGAACCCCCGAGCTCCAGCCATCTGCCGCCCAGCCTGACCTCCACCTCCATCGACGGCTCTGTGTAGGGGAAGTAGCTTGGCTTGAACCGTATCTCCCTCAACCCCAAGCGGCTGTAAAAATCCCTTAGAACACCCATCAACATCCGGAGGCTTGCATCCCGCTCGACGACGATGCCCTCTATTTGGTGAAACTCCGCCAAATGCTTCCAATCCACCTTCTCGTTGCGAAAGATTCTGTCGACGCAGAACACTTTCACCGGCGGCTGCTTAACTGTGGCGAGATGTCTTATCGTCGTGGCGGTGGTGTGTGTTCTCAGGAGAAGACGCCGCGCCTCCTCAAGCGACCACTTGTATCTCCAGCCCTTCGACCCCGTGTCTCCACCATTTTCATGCACCTTGCGAACAGCTTCAACATGCTGAGCAGGAGGGTCTCCAGCCCTGGGCTCAAGAAGGTAAAAAGTGTCCTGCATTTCTCTGGCCGGATGATCCTGTGGCTGAAACAACGCGTCAAAGTTCCAGAAAGCAAGCTCGACAATCGGGCCCTCTATTTCCTCGAACCCCATCTCGACATAGGCCTGTCTCACCATGCGTATTAGCTCGGTGAGCGGATGTCTTTTGGCGGCGAAGATAGGTGGTGTGGGGGCTTTGACATCGTAGCGGCTCAGCCTCAACTCGCGCCATCTCCCCGTTCGGATAAGCTCGGGAGTCAAACGAGTCACCTCAGGCACCACCGTCTCCTCAAGCAGAGAGACGGCTTCGCGGCCCTTCTCAGTCAAAACCACTTTTCTCACAGGCCTCTCAACAAGCTTCACCACACGCTGCCTACGCAGAAGCTCATCCACCACTTCACGAAGCGCCCCCGCATGGGGAACCTCCACCTCGCCACCCCTCTTCAACTCCCTAAGGAAATTCTCCACATCAGTCGACGGCGGAACATGGCCCTTCAACACAACCACCGTAGCACCATTCTTTTTCGCAAACTCAACCCAGCCGCGGCGCCTCGCCCACATAAGCCCAATATCCGCCCTCTCGAGAGCTCTCACCTCGTCGACGGATGCTTCACCACCGCGTCGCTGAAGAAACTCGACAACCCTCCTCTCGGGCAGGCCCTTAACAACATACTCCTCACCCTCAGCATCTAAGGCCACAAATTTCCGCGACGTCTCTTGCTCAACAGTTACATACCCTTTGTCACGGAGCCATCCACACGCCTTTGCGATGGAAGAGAGCATGGCTTCACCGTCCCTACCCCATCCCCGAACGTTTTCGGCAGCCTTGGCGGCCAACTCTTCATAGGACGCGGCTCCGCCCAGCTCATACAGTGAACGGAGAACAGCTTTCTCAAGCCAGTGAAGAGCCTCTGTCATCCCCCCGTATTGGCCGAACAGCCCGATAAAAAACCCATTCAAGGAATGTTTGCTGTGAAGAATGCTATTGCTGAGAAGATGTTGGCGAGAAGCATGAGAACTATGACCGGTAGCAGCAGCAGTAGGAAGTTCCCCCGACTACCGCGGCGCCCATCAACGCACCCGGCTCAGCCACCGCTAGCGCGAGAACAACAGCCACAAAAACAAGCACAAGAACCAGCGCAACTATTCTCGCCACAGCGGCTCGCCTAAACCAGACAGAGTTCAAAACCTTTGCAGCCCGGAAATGTGACCCAAGCTCCAGAACAAAAGTGGCTAGCCCCAGAGCGGCAAGCGTCACCGCGGCCGCGAGAAAAACAGCCAAGTAACCCATTATCTGCGGAAGTAAAGCTGAGGCGACGGCCGTCGAAAAATTTTCGCCGCCTATCGCGAAGGGCGTGGACATGATGACGCCGATGATGCTGCCCAGAAAGAAAACCAGAAAACCAACCGACGCCAAAAATGTAACCACCATCAATACACCTGTTGCGCGGAAAAGACTCTGCCCCGTCCTCGAACCAACCTGATACCAGGCAACACCAATCAAGAGTGGTGCAACGATGTTTGCCAACGGAATAATGTTCAAAACATAGCCTATACCGCCCAGAAGACTCATTTCCACTCCCATAAACAACATGCATCCCCTATATGGCTTTAAACAACGACCACACCATCCACAGCACAACGATTAACGCTCCCCAAACAAATCCTCATGCGGGGGGTGGGATTTGAACCCACGAACCCCTTCGGGACAGGGGCCTGAACCCTGCGCCGTTGACCAGGCTTGGCGACCCCCGCTGAAAAAACTTCACAGAAGCAGGCTTTAGGCTTTTATCCTCGGCTGAAACGGTATCCGTGGAAAAAAGTTGTCCGAAACTGTCTCGAGCCTTGGTTATGTGAACAGAATTTATCGGAATGTCAGCGCGGTCGACTTGGATAGCTTGGAGAGGCTTTTGCACGACATCCAGTCGGCGGGAGTGATTATTCCGCTTGGGGAGGGCCGTTCTAAGGGCGCGTTGAGCATCGCGGTGAGCGAGATGGCGAAGATGAGGGATGGGAAAATCGTTATCGACCGCGGAGACGTCGGTTTCCCGGGGAGAGAGATCTCCGAAGCCGCTCCAATTCTTAAGCAAAGGTTTGGCCGTGTATGTCTCCTGATAAACTCTGGCTCAGGCCGCAGCATCACACCCCTCGTCGACGCCCAAAACCTCGCATCATACATAGGCAAAACAGGCGCCCACAGAGACTACACAATAGACCTCGTCACCTCAGACATTCAGTCACCGCTAGCCAAAATAGCCAGCAAATATGGAAACGTTCTCCATCTCATGGGGCGTGAGGAGGTTGCGGAGGCTGAGGAGGCTAAGGTTTTCCGCGATGTGGGAATAATGGAGGACACCTTCATACTTGGAAGCGGCGTCCTGTTCCACGCAATCGCCGAAGCACTCTATGACAAAGCCCTTCCGAGCAAGGCGTATGAATACGCGAGAGAGATATGTCTTGAGGCGGGGAAAGTTGTTGAGAAAAGTCTAACATCAGAGTTCTACGAGTTTGTGACACGCAAGCTCGAGACAAGGAGTCTCTGCTTTTTCGGGGGGCTTGGAAGCAGCTATGAGGTGGCGAGGATGACCGCTGTGAGGGTGAGCCACATCAAGAGAGCCATAGGAGACCAGGTGTATGTAGCCCGCGAGTCCAGCACACCAGCCCCTCGGCAAGGCGACCTTCTCATAGTCATCTCAAGCAGCGGTGAAACAGAGATAGTGTCGACATGGTGTAAAAGCTTTAAGCGGATGGGTGGGCAGATAGCCGCTGTCGTCGGCAACGCCGACAGCACCATCGCATCTATGGCCGACAGCGTTTTAGAAATCCCTGTCAAAAATGAGCTAGGGCGTCCGAACAGGTTTTACGTCTACGCAGAGTTTGCGCTCAGCCCGCTGCCTATACTGCTTGTCGAGAGTCTAGAGGCTAAGGGCTTCAGGTTGCCTGAATACATTCTGAGATGGCATCAGAGCGTGACGGCTTAGCTACTCCAGCACAGGCCTAATGGGTCTTCCAAGCTGCTCATAGAACTCACGCATCCACGGTAGGATGTCGCGGCCGAGCAGGTTGAGGAACTTCTCCTCGTTTGGGGAGGCGCTGTGGATGTAGACGCGGTCGAAGCCGAGTTTGAGGAGGTGGGAAAGGGCTTTGAAGATGTCGTCCACATCTGTTGTGATGAGCCATGTCTCCTTGATTTTCCTTCTCTCATCGTCACCAACCATGGCCTCTAGGACCCTTGGGTCTGAGATCTTCTCCCTTTTCTCACGAGGTATCGCGGTAGGCGCCCAGAACAACGCAGCCTTATAGGCTCTATCATAGTCATGGTCATAGGAGACCTTGAACTCGAGACATTTACTCAGCTTCGAGGGGTCTTTGCCAGCTTTCCTCGCACCCTTCTCCAACGCAGCTATAATCTCCATGTACTTATCCATCCCACGCGGGTTTGTCAGTATGCCGTCGCAAAGCTCTCCAGCTATCTCGGCGACTGTGGCGTTGGATGTTGCGACATATATCGGGATTTTGGTGAGCGGCTTTGTGTAGAGCTTGGCTGACCTGAGCTGGTAATATTTTCCCTCGTAGTCGACGAAGTCACCTTTCCACAGTAGCTGAATTATCTCGATTGCCTCCCGCAGTCTCTCGACCTTTTCTCTGTAGCCGGGCCATTTGAAGCCGAGAGGTGTCTCGTTCATCGCGTGGCCTGTTCCCACTGTGATGAATATGCGGCCCGGGTAAAGGTAGTCTAGTGTGGCGAAGGCCTGTGCAACTATCGCGGGATGGTAGCGGAAGAAGGGCGTGGTCACTGCGGTTCCTAGCTCAACTTTCTTCGTGTGCTCCGCGACAGCCGCCAGCACAATCCATGGAAACCCGGCCTGACCACCTGTGTCGCTCCATGGATGGAAGTGGTCGCTTAAGGCAATTATGTCAAAGCCAACAGCCTCCGCGTGAATGGAGTGGGCCACGATTCTCGCCGGGTCATACTGCTCGAGACCAGCCCAGTAACCAAGCCGCAAAACACCGTTCAAAGCCAACATACCAACGCGGAGTCTCATTATAAAAGTATGGCCCATCTTCCGTCATGCTCCTCCAAGGTTAAACCGCCTAGGAGTGGCTGCTGGATGGAAACTGGCCATATAGAATGGTTAAAGCTAATAGAATGTTCATGACCATAGTGTTCGCTGATGTGGATTTACCTCTCTCATATTCTCACAAGAAATTCTCCCTGCTACGATGATGGCCCGCGGCCAGAGTTTACACCAGATAAACAGATTGCTAGGGGTGATAGCAGCAACACGTATTTCATTAAGCTGCTAAACCACATAGGGACACATGTTGACGCACCCTACCACTTTGACCCAAATGGCCGAAAAATCTCATCATACAGGGCTGATGAACTGGTCTTCGAGAAACCGTTGCTTATCGATGTATCCAAAGACGCTGGCGAGCTGATCACCGTCTCGGACCTCGAAAAACATAGCCAAACCCTGCATAATGTAGACTTGCTG